>CAYLZR010000091.1:0-6767 GCA_964388145.1 uncultured Gemmatimonadaceae bacterium
TCGATTGGGTCTTCGGGATCGAGATGTACCGAGTACAGCACGACGCGCCGATGCGTTATCGTGACCCCGATCCCGGGCGGAGGAACTGCAGCGTGATCTTGATTTGGGGAACGAGCGTGGGAAAGGGGGATTAACCAACCCTAGCATTTTCACTACATTGACACCTAACGTTAACCCCAACGAGAGACGGAATCGCCGATGATCACCGTGCCGACGACACTGGTCCTTGGAGCTGGTGCGAGCGAGCCGTATGGATTCCCTTGGGGCGTTGATTTGCTCAACCAGGTGTGTTCGCTCGAGAACAGGCCCAGACCGTTGAAAGACGCGGGTTTTGCAGATGAGGATATCGGCTCATTCTTCGATGATCTGAAACACGCCGGCTACTCATCGGTGGATGTCTTCCTCGAGAAATTCCAGCAATATGTAGAAATCGGAAAAGCGGCGATCGCGGCGATATTGATTCCCATTGAAGAGTCCACACGCCTGTTCCCACCTCAGGTTTCCCGCCCACACTGGTATGAGTTTCTCGCCAATCGACTCGAGGTCGGCACTCCACGGTTCGACGAAAATCAGCTATCGATCGTGACGTTCAACTACGATCGGTCGCTGGAACACTATCTATACAAAGTACTGCTCACACGGTGCGGTGGTGGCGATACGGAAGCGTTTGGATTACTCAGGAAGATTCCGATGATACACGTTCACGGAACCCTTGGCGCCTACTCGCCGCTTGGAGGTGACGGACGACCGTACACGCAAGAAGTCACCGCGGAGACCGTGCGAATGGCAGCCGGCGATATTCGGATCGTAAGCGACGCCGATGCCGAGACGGAGCAGTTTCAAACAGCTCGGACGCTTCTGAAACAGGCTGAGAGGATTTATTTCTTGGGCTTCGGCTTTCAATCAGACAACGTGCGACGCCTGGAGGTCTTCAACGAAGAGTGGACCCCTGAGCTACGGAACAAAGTGTTAGTAGGAGGGACCACGGTTGGAATCGGCGCGAAAGACTGGGAGGCCATCCAGCGAGACATCCTCCACGGCGCCTGGTCCATGGGGCGAATATCCGGTATCGTCCCGCTTTTCGAGGCAGTCGTGCCGTTAGACTGACCGCGTTGTCGGATGTTTCCGTACGCCTACACCATACACGTAGACCAGGACGTTTGAGTCGTGCGGTGATGTTTTTACGATCCGCCCAACTGTTGCAACCGCTCGGCTGCCTCGGTGTAATCCGGAAACACGTTCCTGGCCCGGGTGTAAAACTCCTTGGCCCGCTCGGAATCGCCGCGGTCTTCGAAAAACACGGCACGCGAAAACAGCGTGAGGGCGTCGACGGGAATCTCGCGTGCCTGCTCCTCGAGCTCTGCCTCGATGTCGAGCGACGGCAAGTTCACATCGTTGGTGAGACGACCCGTCAGATCCACGATCAACTGATACAGCTCTTCACGCCGCTCGCGGAGCCCGATCGCGACGATGATCTCAGTGGTCTCGCAGTCGACGATCCGCGCGTCGAGACGGAAATCGCCGAACCAATCCACGAATCCGCCCAAGACCATGAACTTGGCTCCGACGATGCGCCCCACTCTGGCTGCGGTCTCCGGGTCAACCCGGCCGGCAGCACCCAGATCCTGCTCGGCGATCAACGCGTTGAGCTGTGAACGCTCAACGACGCGCATTGCAGGGTTCCGGGCCAACTCGGTCATCAAGATCTGCTGCAGTCCGACCCGCAAAGCCTCGAAATCCTCGGCGTCCTGACCGTACGACCCGCCGTTCTCTAAGATCCAGACACCAATTCCTGGGCGCGTATCCTGGCCTTGCGCGACGGGAGGCGCCATGAACCCGACCGCGAGCGCGAGTCCCAACAGTGTCCGCCAGCGCATAGGAGTCTCCTGACTGCTAAAGGGTAATTTCCATTCCTTCATGGGCCGCAACCACTTCCACCCCACTGCCCGCCGCGGCCTCCCGCGTTTCTTTCAGCATGACGTCAACCTGCTCGTCGTCATGTTCCGGGCGGTGATGAAACATCACCAGCTGCTTTACCTTCGCCTCCGCCGCGATCTCGATGGCTTCGAGATTCGAGGAGTGCCCCCACCCTCGGTAACGCTCCAGCTCGTCGGCCGTGTACATCGCGTCGTGAATCAGTACGTCGGCTCCGCTCAAGAACTCGACGAACTCGTCGCGCCACGACGCCGGTACGTCGTAATCTCCGCCAGACCCGAGCTCGTTGTCCGGTGCGTAGGCAAAACTTGCGCCGCCACCAACCGGCGTGATACGGTACGCCAAGGTTGTGCCCGGGTGCCGCACCTGCATCGCTCGAACCTGGAAACCCGCCATCTCGAACTCGCCCGGTTCGATGTGGTTGACGACCAACTCGGCCGCCAAGCCGTCGAGCGGGACCGGAAAGACCACCGGACTCATCTGGTTCCGGAGAATCTCTTCCAGGTCGACCCCACCCTGTGGTGTTCCCCAAATCCGGATCGCGTTTCCGGGTTCGAAGAACGGCACGAAGAACGGCATCCCCTGAATGTGATCCCAGTGCGTGTGACTCACGAGGAGATCCACGCTGACCGGCTTTCCGTTCGACGAAAGGTGCCGACCCAGCGCTCGGAGCCCCGTGCCCGCGTCGAGGATCAACACCTCGGCGCCATTCGAGGTCTCGTATCGGACTTCCAGCGCCGGCGTGTTGCCGCCGTAGCGCGACGTCCCGGCCCCGGGGGTCGGTATCGACCCTCGCGTACCCCAGAAGGTCACCCGATACATGCCGTCATCCCTGCCACAACATATAATTTGGCGGTTCTGGCCGGCGACAAGCTAGGCATATGGTCACTCCGGCTCCGTGAGATACCTCACCGCAATCCTGCAGCGGTTTCCATGGCCACGCGGTCCCGTACCTTGATGGTCTTTCCGGTCACCTCGATCAGTTTTTCCCCCGCGAGCGAGCGCATCGTTCGAGAGACGGTTTCGCGGGTCGACCCGATCATCTGTGCCATTTGGTGATGGGTCACTTTCTTGCTGATCACCACCCCGTCGTTCTCGTCGGCCATCTCCAAGAGCAGCCGTGCCACTCGTCCCGTGACGTCGAGCAGCACCAGGCCGCCGATCTTGCTGTCGGCCGACCGCAGTCGCTTGGTGAGGGCTCTCAGCAGACCGATAGCGATCCGTGGCGTCTCCTCGAGGCAGCGTTGGAAGTCGTCTCTCCGCAGGACCAAGAGGTTCGAGTCTTCCATGGCAATGACATGGGCCGATCGGGGTTCGTCGTCGATCAACGACATCTCGCCGAAGAAATCGCGGTCGGCCAAAGTTGCCAGAATGACTTCGCGGCCGTCTTCGCCGATCAGAACAACCTTGACGTGTCCCGAAACCACAACGTACAGAGCGTCGCCAGGGTCGTCCTCGAATAAGATGACGCTGCCCTTGGGATATTTGCGCTGACGCGCGAACTGAGCCACTCGACCGAGTTCGTCTTCGGCGAGGTGCTCGAAAAGTGGTATTGCTTGGAGGGTGGCAGCCACAGACATGTCGATGCTCGCAGGCAAGACGCCCGTCAAGATTAGCAAGGGCCGGGCGAATATCCAATATCCAATACTCAATATCCAATACTCGGTATTCAATATTCAATATTCAGCACCCCGGCTGTTGCTCTCAAGTCACTGTCCCAGTTATATTTCCGCGCTCGAATTCATTTGTTGGACTGCTATTGGAGCGAACGGTGAAGACGAAGATTCACCCCGAATATCACGTGGTCACGGCGCGGTGCGCCTGCGGCAATACGTTCAAGACCCGCTCGACCCTTTCCTCGATTCACGTCGAGATCTGCGGGCAATGCCACCCGTTCTTTACGGGCAAGCAGCGCCTCGTCGATACCGCCGGCCGTGTTGAACGGTTCCGCCAACGGTACTCGACCCAGACCAGCCAGAAAGAGGGGTAGCCCTGCAGGCGCGGCTGGAGGCCGCGCTTGCTCGCGCGGCCGAAATCGAGCAACAGCTCGCCGACCCGGCGGTCACTGCCGACCTCGAGAAGCTCAAGGGCCTTGGCAGGGAGCACGCCCGGCTGGACGAAATCCGACGGACCGCTGCCCGTCTCGATAAGCTGACCGAGGAGCTGGATCAGGCCCGGGAAATCTCCCGGGAATCCGACCCCGAGCTGGTTGAACTGGCCGAGGCGGATGTCGAGCATCTGGAGCCCCAAATCTCGGCCCTGGAGCGCGAGCTTCAGCAATTGCTCGTCCCACCCGACCCTCTGGATGCCCGCGATACCATCGTCGAAATCCGGGCCGGGACCGGCGGGGACGAGGCCGCGTTGTTTGCGGCGGATCTCCTTCGGATGTACCAGCGGTACACCGAGCGCCGGGGATGGACGGTGGAGACCGTCTCCCTCTCCGAGGGCAACCTCGGCGGGATCAAGGACGCGGTCTTTAAGGTCAAAGGAGACCAGGCCTACGGGCGGCTGCGCTACGAGTCGGGGGTCCACAGGGTCCAACGCGTGCCCGCCACGGAAGCCCAAGGCAGGATTCACACTTCGGCGGCCACAGTTGCCATCCTGCCGGAGGCGGAAGACATCGACGTCAAGATCGACGAGAGCGATCTGAAAGTCGACGTGTTCAGGTCGTCGGGTCCGGGTGGCCAGAGCGTGAACACCACGGACAGCGCGGTGCGGATCACACACGTTCCGACCGGGCTCGTCGTGCAATGTCAGGATCAGAAATCACAGCTTCAAAACAAGATCAAAGCGATGGAAGTGCTCCGCGCCCGTATGTTCGACCGGATCGTCGCTCAGCAGGAAGCGGAGCGAGCGCGAGAGCGCCGTTCGATGGTCGGAACCGGAGATCGGTCGGCCAAGATCCGGACATATAACTTCCCACAAAACCGCGTGACCGACCATCGCATCCATTTCACCACCCACAGGCTCGACGCCGTTCTCGACGGGGACCTCGACGAGCTCATCGACGCTCTTCGCGCCACCTATCTTGAAGAGCGCAACAAGGAATGACCCGCATCCCGCCACTCTGGAGGAAGCTCTGGGGTGGGCGGTCGAACGGTTGCGAGGCGGAGGCATGCCCGATGCGCGTGCGGAAGCCCTCGCCATCTGGAGCGCGGTTACCAAAGCGGATCCGACAGAGGCGTTGAGCGCGTCGCGCGAGCCCATCGCCACGCGTGGGTGGGAACCCTTTCAAGGTGCGGTGGAGCGTCGTTCTTCGGGAGAGCCCCTGGCCTATGCGACCGGAACCGCGGGGTTTCGCACCTTGGACCTGGCGGTCGATCGGAGCGTGCTGATTCCGCGGCCGGAAACCGAAGGGCTGGTACAGAGCGTCCTCGATTGGGCGAGCACACACGCCCGTCATGGAATCGTTGCGGATATCGGAACCGGAAGCGGTTGCGTTGCGCTCAGCCTTGCGGTGGAGGGTCCGTTCACTAGAGTGATCGCAACCGACGCCTCGTCAACGGCGTTGGCAGTCGCGGCGCAAAACCTCGCTGCGGTCATGCCGGGTACGACGGTCGATTTGCGTTTGGGCAAGTTCTTCGAGCCGTTGTCGGAGACGACGCTCGACGCCATCGTGGCGAATCCGCCGTACGTCACGGAAGTCGAGTATGAGGAACTCGACGCCGGCGTTCGGCAGTACGAACCGCGTGATGCCCTGGTGAGCCGTGAGAACGGCATGTGGCATATCCATCGGATACTCGAAGGTGCCATGGAGCATTTGACCCTTGGTGGTTTGCTTGCGATCGAAGTAGACGCCCGGCGCGCCGACCTCGCCGTCGATCTTGCAGTGCGTTTCGGCTGGAGCGCCCGAATCGAGAAAGACGTTTTCGATCGGCCGCGCTATCTCCTTGCGACCTCGGGTAGGGCCGGGACGTCATGGTGATGATGGGGACGTTCATTGTCGTGGACGGCCCCGACGGGGCGGGGAAGACAACCCTGGTAAGACGGTTGGCCAGCCGGCTGCGTGCTGCCGGACATGAAGTGCTCGAGGTGAGGCAGCCGGGCGGGACACCGGTCGCCGAGGCCGCGCGCGCCGCGGCTCTCGATGCGGACATGCACGCCAGCCCGCTTGCGGAGCTATTCCTCATGCTGGCCGCCCGCGCAGACCAGGTGGAGAAAGTCATACGCCCCGCGCTGAAACGTGAACAGGTCGTCCTGAGTGACCGCTATGATTTGTCTACGGAGGCGTATCAGATCGCGGGGCGCGGCCTACCGCGGGATCGTGTGATGGGGGCCAACGAACTGGCGACCGACGGTTTGCGGCCGGACTTGACCATCGTGCTGGATCTGCCGGCCGAGGTGGGTCTGAAACGCCAGGCCCGCGACGGCAAAGAGCCGGACCGGATCGAACGAGAGGGCCGGGAATGGCATGAACGCGTGGCGGAGGTATTCCTCCAAGCGTCGGGTCGCGGTGTGGTGCACGTAGATGCCACCGAATCGGTCGATGCCGTAGAGCGTGCGGCGTGGAGCGCGGTGGAGCGCCACCTGTCGGAAACATCAGATGGGGGGCAGGGTTGAAGGACAGTATGTCTCCTTGCACGAAGGATACGTCGTGAGCCGACGGAGCATTTTCCTCCTCACGTTGGTGATGTTGGTCGCGTTTGTCTCAGGAGCTTGGCTCCTGCGCCGGGGGGCTGCCCGTTCTACCGAGGTGTACCAGCGGGCCCGAGTTTTTTCGGACATCCTCCAACACGTCGCCGACAGCTACGTCGATTCAATAGACGAAGGCCAGCTCTACGACCTCGCGATCGACGGCATGCTTCGGAACGTCGGTGATCCGTATGCGGGTT
>CAYLZR010000091.1:6867-8285 GCA_964388145.1 uncultured Gemmatimonadaceae bacterium
TACGACCTCGCGATCGACGGCATGCTTCGGAACGTCGGTGATCCGTATGCGGGTTTCCTTCGAGCCGACGATCTCGAGGAGTTGGTGTTGAACACGAGGGGTGATTACAGCGGACTCGGTGTGCGCATCGAAGTCACCGATGGTTGGCTCACCGTGGTCACCCCGCTGTCGGGCACGCCGGCTGACGAAGCCGGAATCGAGCCTGGCGATCGCATCGTCGAGGTCGAGGGCGTTTCGACGTTCGGCTGGTCATCCGAAAAAGCGTCTGCCGTTCTCCGGGGCGAGGCCGGGACGGCGGTGGCACTCACGGTTGTTCGATCGGGTCTTCCCCGTCCACTCCGGTTTGATGTCGAGCGAGGGCTGATCCATGTGACGTCTGTTCGTCACGCGGCGCTGGTGGCGCCCGGTGTCGGATATGTCCATCTCGAGACCTTCGGTGCGCAATCTGCGGACGAACTCCGCGAAGCAATCTCCACACTCCGCGACGCGGGGGCGCGCGCCTTGATCCTCGACATGCGATTCAATCCTGGAGGATTGCTCGATCAGGGTGTTGCGGTATCCGACTTGTTCCTCGACCGCGGCGACGCCGTACTGACGACGCGTGGGCGTGCCGGGGGGATGTCTCGCACGTACGACGCGAACACGCCACAGGAGTGGGAGGACATGCCGCTCGTCGTACTGGTGAACGAGTTTTCGGCGAGCGCGGCGGAGATCGTGGCCGGCGCGTTGCAGGATCACGATCGGGCAATCCTCCTCGGTCGGCCCAGTTTTGGAAAAGGCGTTGTACAGACCATCTTTCAGATCGGTAGATCCGAAGCATTGCGGTTAACCACGAGTCGGTGGTTCACGCCGAGCGGAAGGTCGATTCACCGAGAGCGCGACGCTGGGATGAGGTTGTTGTCGGCCGACGGCTCGTCCCCCGACTCGGTGTCCGTGAGTGCGGAATTTCATAGCGATGCCGGTCGGAAGCTCACGGGCGGCGGTGGGATCCATCCCGACATCGTCATCGCCGCCGATTCCGTGACCACGGCCGAGCGACATTTCCAGGCGCAACTCGGATCCAACCTCCAGACGTTCTTCGATGTGGTATCGAGTTACGCATTGGAGCTGAGAGATGATTTACAGTCGTCGGATCCTGATGAGTTCGAGGTGACACTGTCAATGCGCGGCGATCTCTTGCGGCGGATTCGTGCGCGTGATGTTACAATGCCGAACGGAATTTGGAATGGTGCCGCGGACGTTGTCGATGCGGAACTACGCCGCCGAACGCTGCGGTATGTGTTTGGGCGCGACGCCGAAATGCAGGATCAGGCTGCGAACGACGTGACGGTGTCGCGGGCAGTGGAGATGCTCACGGGTGTCGTGAATCAGGATGAGTTGTTTGATCTGGTTGAGCGGGAGTCGGACGTAAATTCTAG
>CAYLZR010000092.1:0-2646 GCA_964388145.1 uncultured Gemmatimonadaceae bacterium
GCCGGCATCACATCTGCACTCTAGAATCTGTACTCTAGAATCTAGAATCGCTCGGAGCGACTCATATCTTCCGACACCCCGCGTCCTACCCCATCCCACAATATTCGATAGCCGCCTCCGCCAAGATCCCCGCCAGCTTCACCACCGACTCCACGTCCACCCACTCTTCGGCGGCGTGCGCTCCTGCACCAGACGGACCGATCACCACGGTTTCGACCCCCGCCGCCGCAAGCAAGGCCGCGTCCATCCATGGGGTGTCGCCAACGTGCCGCGGAATTTTTCCCAATACGGCTTGCGCACCCCGCTCCACCGCGCGAACGATGTCGGCGTCGGGTGCCACTTCGAAGGGCTCGCGCGAGAAATAGCTCTCCACCGACGCTTCGAAGTCCGGATCTGCGCGTCGCAAGCGATCGATGATTCCTTGGATCTCGGCGTGAACCTGTTCGGGCGTCTCACCCGGGATGGTGCGACGCTCGATGTGGAGCTCGCACGTCGCCGCGTATGTGCTTACACCCGTGCCGCCGCTGAGCAGGGCCGCATGAAGAGAGGGCGGACCCACCAGGGGATGCGCGGCGCCCGCGCGCAACGCGCGCTCCAGCCCGTCGAGTTCCGCGAGGAACCGGCCCATGCGCATGTTGGCATCCACGCCCTCCTCGAACCGACTCCCGTGCGCGGCGCGGCCATGCGTCGTCACCTTGAGCCACACGTATCCCTTGTGTGCCAGGCAGAGGTCGAGATGTGTCGGCTCGGTGACGATTGCTCCATCGACCTTGCAGCGCTCGATGACATCCGTGGTTCCGATACTCGAATACTCCTCGTCGGCCACACCGGCAACCACGACATCCCCTGCCAAAGAGACCCCGCCGTCCACCAGTCCCTTGACCGCGCCGATGCATGCGGCCATCGCCCCTTTCATATCGAAGGACCCCCGGCCAAACAGCCGCCCGTCGTTGATCGTCGCCGAGAAGGGATCGGCCATGCCGTCGACCCCCACGGTATCGATGTGGGCGTTCAGCATCAGCGACCGCCCACCCCCCGAGCCCGGCAGCGTTCCGATGACGCTCACCCGCCCGCTCTCCGGCTCCGACGTCTGAGAGTCCAGTCCGAGTTCATCGAGCGTGGCCGCTATGAATCGGGCAACATCGCCCTCACCCGGACTATCGGGGTCGAGAATGGGATTCACCGAATTGGTTTGCACCAGGCGAACGAGGGTCCGGCGAATGAACTCGGCATCGATGTCGAGAGACATTGGCGTGGGGCGTAGGCTATAGGGTGTAGGGTGTAGGCAAACTCGCCATCCGAGAACCCTACACCCCATACCCTACCACCTACAACCCGCGGCGGGCGACTGGAAACCGGCCTTGGGCCGCGCCTGCGGCACGCTCTCCAGCCCAGGGATGCACCCGCCAGTATTCCCAGATGCCGCCAGAAGTAATAATGTTCGGGAGTGGAAACACATATGTAGGTCGCGGACGGCAGGTTGACCTTCACGGACACCGTAAGAGGAGCCCATGATCACCGTACAGATCGTCGAGCACCCGGACGCCAACCTCTATAAGGAACTGCTCAGCGCCATGCGGAGTGGCGATCTCCGCACGTTTTCGGCTAAAGACCGTGGGAAGAAGATCGTTCACGTGAGCTACAAAGGGTATATAACGTGGCGTCGGGTCGCCGGCGTGATCAACTGCAAGGTCAGATACCCAAGCAACCCCCGGATCGAATGGCAGCTCATGCATGCGTTCCTCGGACGCCTGGCCGACCGCTACCCCCATTGGATCCAAAGCATCACGATTCAGTTCCCCGACGCCTAGCAGGTTCCAGGTTCCAGGTTTCAGGTTCCAGGTTCCAGGTTCCAGGTTCCAGGTTTCAGGTTTCAGGTAAGCGCGGACCAGGTTCCAAGGTGACGGAACGTCGAGACCTGACCCCTGAGACCTGACACCTGAAACCTGCCCCCTGCCCCCTGCCCCCTGCCGCCCCGATGATCGACCTCATCGCTTTCGACGCCGACGACACTCTGTGGCACAACGAGCCACTCTTCATCGACACGAAGGCCCGGTTCACCAAGCTCCTCTCCGCCTATCACTCTTCCGAATGGATCGAGGAACGGCTGTACGAAACGGAGATCCACAACCTCCACAACTTTGGTTACGGCATCAAGAGCTTCACGCTTTCCATGATCGAGACAGCCATCGAGTTGACCGAAGGCCGCATCAAGGGCAACGAGATCCAGCAACTCGTCGACTTTGCCAAGGAAATGGTAAACGCGCCGATTCGACTCTTGGACGGCGCCGAGGAGACGGTACGACATCTGGCGGACGAATACCCGCTGATGCTCGTCACCAAAGGAGACCTCTTCGATCAGGAATCCAAGATCGCGCGCTCCGGCCTCGGAGACTTGTTTTCCCATGTCGAGGTCGTGAGTGAAAAGGATCGCTCGACCTACGAGGGGATCCTCACCCGACGAGGGATAAGCCCAAGCGGGTTCGTGATGGTGGGAGATTCCCTGCGATCGGACATTCTACCGGTCGTCGACCTTGGCGGCCGCGCCATCCATGTGCCGTACGAGAGTGCCTGGAAACACGAAGAGGTACCGGACGACGTCGCAAGCCGGTACAGCTTTCCCACGGCGGCCGGGATCCGGGAGGT
>CAYLZR010000092.1:2746-5156 GCA_964388145.1 uncultured Gemmatimonadaceae bacterium
TATCTCACCACATCCCAAGCATCCATCACCAGCGACGCCGCATTGAGAACCATGACGATGCGGATCCACGCACCGTACGGCTCGACCGCCGGATGACCCCCCATGCGGCTCCACAGATACAGGAGCAACGGGATCCACAGGACGCGGCCAACACCCAAGAGCCGATTGAACCCCACTACGTGCGTCAACGTCATCATGAGCCCGGCGGAGAGCACGAAGATCAGGAGGGTAACTTGCGCCTCGCGGTTCCCCAGAAAAAACAGCGGCATGACCGCGTTGGCGAAAAGCAGCACCCCCAACCAGATCTTCACCGGCAGGGCGAGTTTCAAGACGCCGCGAGGGAACTTGGCCAGCGCCTCCCTATTGATTTGACTAAGCACCCTGGTCATCGCTGCGGCGGCAGAAAGGGTCGCACGTCGAGCAACTCCACATCGTCTCGTTCGCGCAGCGCGTCGAGAATCCAGTACTTGTGGGCCCCACCGAACGTGACCAGGATCCGCCTTCCCTTGTATGCGTCGACTGCTCTGTTGATCCAACGCATGTGCGCTTCGTTGATGTTGGTCCAGCCGCCGGGGCCAATCCAATCGTTGAGCACGTCATCGTAAATCGAGTACTCGGCCTTGATCCGCTCGTCGTACAAATCCGAGTGAATAATGTGAGGATCGTCAAGCTCTCCACGGTTCCACGGATCGCGCGCCCGGGTCTCCGCGATGCGCCGTTGGTAGTCAGCGTTCGCTTCGGCGAACTGGGGCACCGTCTGGAACTGCCGCAGCCGCGTCCTCCGGAGATCGTTCATCTCCGTGGTCCACCCCGCACACGGGACGATGTCGAATCCCATTTCATCCGCCAACGCGAACATGAGATCTGTGTATTCAGGAAAAACCCGTACCCGGGGCTCTTCGATCACGCCGTCGTCACGGAAATCGCGCCACGCCTCATCCATCCGATCGGGAGGAATCTCCGCACACACCGCATCGGGGTCGAAACGTTGAATGGTCTCGCGGACGTCGTCGAGTCCCCACAACTCGCTCGTACGATGCCGCCCGTGGATCATCCCTAAAACGGCGACCTCGGTGGTTTCCTCGACGACGAGTGCCGGAGGGGCCGCACGCCACGCCTCCGGGATCTGGATAATCGCCAGCTCGTGGCTTCCTTCCGACGACACCCACAATGTCTCGCCCGAGGGATGCGCCGCCATCACGATCGGCTGCTCGCCCACCGGTATTCGGGCGATCACCCGGCGCAGTGCCACATCGATGACCGAGACGTCATGACTGGCCGTGTTGTTCACGAACGCAAGTCTTCCGTTTGGGGTGAGCACCACGGAGAACGGGGATTCGCCGATGCCGTCAGTGATAGAGTCCACCACGCGCCGCGACGCGGTATTGATGAATAGCACCTTGTTCTCGCCGCGCACCGCGACCGCGTAATCGATGTCATCGGGGAATACCACCCCACCACTCGGTCGCTCTCCAACTCGTACCGTGTCGACGATGCGGGTATTCCATAGGTCGATCACGGTAACCGTCCCGTCATCGTAGTTGGGAACGAACGCAAGGCGCCCATCCGAAGTCGCGGCGGGGGGAAAGGGACGGTCTCCCGTGTCAAACGATATCTCGAGGTCAAAGCTCGCGGCGTCGAGCACCCACACTTTGTCGGCTTCTTCGACGGACACCAGATAACGTTGGTCCACCGTTGGCACGAGGAGGGATGGCGCGCCCCCGGTCTCCAGTTGCGAGGCGTCGGCGTGGCCAGGCCGCACGCGTGCGACGCGATCGGCTCCAAAGCGACTCACGGCCAAGCCGACATCGTCCGGCAACACCGCCACGCCGAGGGGCGTGTCGTTTACCGGGATGTGGCGCACCACTCTCAACGCACCCACGTCCACTTCGGTCACCTGATCCGAACCCGCGGCCGCCACATATGCAGTGGCACCATCGGCGGTGAACGCGATTTGATGCGGGTTCAATCCCACATCCAGCACCGCCAAGATCTCGAACTGGTCTTCCCCCACACATCCGGAGAGGAAGAACCCAACCGCTACGATGATCGCTCGCCTCAAACCGACTCCCCCTCTTTGCAGTGGTCTGATTCCCGGTAACCGGTTACCGGTTACCGGTTAACTCTCCCGCCTAAGGTCGCGCCGTCAATACTACCCCGGGATCACGGGAACTGGAATCTGCGTCACAGCCCGTATTCGTGCACTGAGCCAGATTCCGATGCCGGACGGCGGCACGGATGCAAACGACTCACGACTATTGTGGAGGGTCTCATGAAATTCCGCATGACCTACCTACTCACTGCGGCACTCCTCGGAACGGCGTGCGGTGCCGCTGGCGACCCTCACGCCGTGGCGGAGGCATTCTGGACCGCCAGCAAAGACGGCGACATGGAACTCGCCAAGAGCTAC
>CAYLZR010000092.1:5256-8225 GCA_964388145.1 uncultured Gemmatimonadaceae bacterium
AAGTGGGAGCCGGTCACCATCGCCCGGGCGGAGAACCGCCCGCCACGGAAGTACTACGAACTGACCGAGGCGGCCGAACCCATGCTCCATCTCGCCACCCAACGATTCCCGGCGCCGGCTTGGGCCGGAGAACACGTCGACGAAGCGGGGGTTGGGTGAGCGTGAGCCGATGACCTTCAGCAGATTCGTGCTGCGCGCCCTGAGCTACCTCGTGCCCGCGCACGAGCGGGCGGAGTGGCTTCGGGAGTGGGAGGCGGAGATCGCCTATGCTTGGAACTCGAGCCAGTTGCATGGCCCCGCCAACGAATTGCTCGAATCGGCAGGGCACACTCCCAAACATCGCACCATGCGCATATCACGTGTCGCCATCGCGCTGCGCTGTCTGGGCGCACTCGAAGACGCTTTCTGGCTCCGCATGCGGAGAAGGGACAATACCATGGTCTTGCAGGACATTAGATACGCCGTTCGGACGCTGGGAAAGAATCCGTTGTTCACCGTCGTTGTACTCCTGACACTCGCACTCGGCATCGGTGCGAACACGGCCATTTTCACCTTGGTGGACGCCGTGTTGTTGCGTCCACTCCCAGTGGCGCATCCGGAGGAGCTCACCGACGTATACACGACGTGTCGCGCCGGTTTCCCCTGGTGTACTTCGTCCTATCCGGATTTTCTCGACTACCGTGACCGAAGCAACACGTTCGCGGGCATGGCTGCCTACGGTCAAACGCGGTTGTCGGTAGATGACGGAGCGAACGCCACTATCGCAGGTGGCATGCTCGTGACTGGCAATTACTTCACCATGCTCGGTGTCAACGCTTTGCATGGCCGGATGATCCTTCCCGACGACGACCATATTGGCGACGCGCGCCCCGTGATCTTGTTGAGTCATCGCATGTGGATGAACGAGTTCGCCGGAGACGAAGGCATCATCGGCCGCGATCTCCGGTTGAACGGTTCACCGTTCACCGTCGTCGGAGTAGCGCCGAAGAAGTTTCGAGGCACACGCCTCAGCAGCGATCCAGACCTCTGGATCCCTTTTTCCAGCCTGCCGCTTGTCGCAACCGGATCTCGGGCCGGCAACCGACAAGGGACGGGAGGCTCGCCGGCGCCGAGCGTGTTATCGAGTCGTGGAACCCGATTCATCGCTTTGATCGGCCGTCGCAAGCCAAACGTCACAAACGCACAGGCCCTGGCGGACCTGCTCGCCCTGTCCAGTCGCATGCAAGAGGAAAACCCGAGAGCACGTGGTGGGCGGAGCGTCACCGTCGAAGCAACGCGCACGTACACACTCCCGAGGGCACAAACGGGGGAGGACATCGTTCGCTTTGTCACGCTGCTCCTGACAGTCGTCGGTGCATCGCTTCTCATCGCGTGCGCAAACATCGCCAACCTGATGCTCTCGCGGGCCAGCGCCCGTAGGAGGGAGATCGGGATGCGTATCGCGCTGGGCGCAGATCGCGGACGCCTCGTGAAGCAGTTGATCACAGAGAGTCTCGTGCTTTCCGTGGCCGGCGCGGCCGCCGGTCTGTTCGTCGCATCGATGGGGTTGAAGTTCCTCTCGGGATACGCACTGCCGGGATTCGTCTCGATCGCTTCGTTGGATTTGCAACTCGACGGCCCGGTCCTCGCATTCACCGGTGGCATTGCGATCCTCACCGGATTGCTTTTTGGTGTGATTCCGGCCATACAAACCACGAACCCCAACCTCACCGTTGCCCTCAAGGAACAGTCAGCGGACCCGCGCTCCCGAGGAATCGCGAAGACGCGCAGCGTGCTGCTCGCGATTCAAACGGCGCTTGCCCTCGTGCTGTTGATCGGTGCGGGACTCTTTCTTCGGAGCCTCAAGCAGGGGCTGGACGCCGATGTCGGTTTCGAAACACGACGCTTGGCTATGGCGACATTCGATCTCTCGACGCGCGGCTACACGGAAGAGCAAGCCATCCAATTCGTGGCCGACCTGAGCGCGCGCGCCGAGGGAATGCCTACCGCACGCCGGGTCAGCAGTGCAGTCTATCGACCCCTAGCAGGGAGCGGTTCCGGCTTCTTCATCCACATCGATGGGTACGACGCCGCCGAGGGAGAAGAACTGCGTATCGAAGCGAATTGGGTCGGCTCCGGGTATTTCCGTACGATGGGTATTCCCGTGACCGGGCGCGACATCACCGAGCAGGATCGTCAAGGTGCTCCACTGGTCGCCGTTATCAACGAAACGATGGCGCAACGATGGTGGAGCAACCAAGACCCCGTGGGACGCACCTATCATATGTTCTCGGACGGCAGTGGCCCGGAAGTGTTGATCGTCGGGGTCGCACAGGACGTGAAGGAAGGTCTCGCCGAGGATCCTGAGCCGTATATCTACTACCCGATCATGCAACACATGGATCGGGCGTTGGACGCCTCGATCAACTTGCTCGTCGCTACCGACGGACCGGCCCTTCAAATACTGCCGGCTTTGCGCAGCCATATTCGAGAACTGGACAGCCAGCTCGCGATTTCTGATCTCACCACGTTACAAAACCGGTTCGCCGACTTTCTCATGCCGCAGCGCATGGGTATGACGCTGCTCACAACCTTAGGGGGATTGACCGTTCTCCTCGCCGTCGTGGGCATCACCGGCGTCGTGGGATATGCGGTCAACCAGCGACGTCGCGAGATCGGGATTCGCCTCGCGCTGGGAGCAGCTAACCTCCACGTCCTTCATGTGATCGTGCGCGGCGCGGTAATTCCCGTGGCCGTTGGACTCGGCGTGGGGCTTGTTGTCGCCTTCGGCGTGACACGCCTCATCACCAACTTCATGTTTGGCATCACACCCACTGATCCGGCAATATTCATCGCCGTTCCGCTGTTGATGCTCACCGTTACTCTCGTCGCCGCGTATCTGCCAGCCCGAAGGGCCACGCTCATCAACCCGACCGAAGCGTTGCGGAGTGAGTAGGTAGAGCTGGCAGTGGACAGTGGGCAGTAGGTAA
>CAYLZR010000093.1:0-8202 GCA_964388145.1 uncultured Gemmatimonadaceae bacterium
TCGGCGTACCCCGCCAACGTCATCCGAAGATCGGTCCACCGCACGCGGTAACCCAACTGCACGAGGTAGTCGTAGGCCTCGGCACAAGCCGTTGGGCAGCGTACGGCGACACGACCGAGCCCGCTCTCGGACGCCGACCTTTCCAGAATCGCGACGAGTTCCGCAAAAGTTTCTTTCGAGTCGGCAAAGAGTTTGAGTAACCGCAACTCCTCAGCGGGTCGCGAATCGACTAGTCCGGCCGTGTGCCACAGTGCAAACCCTCGCACATCGCCCGAGTCGAGTACGACGCCGTCACCCACTCCCAACTCGTGCGTGAGTTCAAACTCCCGACCGAAATCGTAACCGGGCACAGAACGCTGTAACCGGCTGCGGCTGGCCTCCACGAGCGCATCACGATCGGCCGTGCCCAGCTCACTCAACAACTCGACTCTTCCAAACGCTCCCGGTCGAACGTCGCCCACGAGCGTAATCGTGAGGTAACGGGGGACAAAACCCAATCGTGAATAGAAACCGATGTTGTCCACCGTGCGGGGCATCGTCTCCAGTCCGATCGTCGCCGCCTCGTGCGAGCGCAACCAGTCCGACGCCTCCTGAACGATCGCCGTGCCGACTCCTCCGCCCTGCCGATCGGGACGGACCGCCAATGGTCCCATCCATCCTTCGGTTCCAGATTGATGAGCGATGTTGAATGCAACGATGCTACCGTCTTCGTCGCGCCAAATCATCGCGCCGGCACCGGCGTCCTGTATTGCATACCGCCAGATCTCAGGGTTGAGCTTGGGAACGCGAACGCCTACGAGTCCGTCCCGCCGGTAACGATCCGTGAAGGACTCTGCGAACACACCGTTGAGGGCTTCGACGTCGTCGAGTTCGGCACGATGCGGTCCCGAGAGGGACTGTTCACGCCGTGGGGCGGCCATAGTTCTCTACGCCCGTCTCATCGACGACGAATGCCGCCCGGGTCCGAGGGTCTACTGAAACGCGCAGCACTCGATCCGCTCCCTCCTTGATCGATTCAATATGCGTGATGAGGACGACTTGAGGAAACCTATCGCTCAGCCGCCGCAGGAGATCCACCGTCCCTTGACGGCGGGCGTCGTCCAGTCCACCGAAGATCTCATCCAGTACCAACAACGAGAGCGGCTGCCCGGCCCGCTCGGCGACCATCTGGCTGATCGCAAGACGCAACGCAAGGTTAACGACGTCCTCCTCGCCACCGGAGATGACGGGTTTGGGGACACCGTCCTCCAACACACCGATCCGATAGTTCTCGTCCAACTCGAACTCTTGATACCGTCCCTCGGTGAGTTCCGCCACGAAGGTCGAGCCAAGATCCGAGAGATCCGGACGCAACTTCGCATTGAGCTCCGCCCGCAATCCCTCGAGCGATGCATCCAACTCATCATGAAGGAGGAGATCGGCGCGAATCGTTGAAGCCTTGGCGGCGCGCTCAGCGCGCTCAGCGATACGACGCCCGATGCTCTCGACCGCGGCTGTTGCGGCTTTCTCGTCGCCTTTGACTGAAGCCGCTCGTAGTTCGTTTTCCCTCACGTCTTTTTCCGCCCCTTGGTGCCGGACCCGGGCTTCCTCAAACGCATCCTCTCTATAGCCCAACGCCGCCATCGCGTCGGTCAATTGCCGGGCACGCTCTTCACGTTCCGACAGAGCCCGCTCCGCTCGCTCTGCATCCCGTACCAAACGTTGGGCGTGCTCGGCCTTCACCCGCAGCTGCATAGCAGTCTGCAACTGGGGCTCGAGCTTTTGCATTTCCGCCCGGGCGGCCTCGTGCGATTCCGCATCATAGGCATCCGATAAATCTTCCAAATCTTTCTCGAACTCCGCGACTCGCTTGCCGAGCCCACCGAGATCTCGTTCGGACTCTCGCCGTTGGCGAATTTCCGCGTCCGAGCCCGCCAACTCTTGAAGCGCCGAGTCCAACACCTTTCGCTCCTTTCCCCTTTCCTTGTGAACAGCCTCCAAGTCCTCGGGTTCTGTCTTTAGCTGCTTGACCCGTGCTTTGTAGTATTTGCCGTTCGCTTTGATTTCCTCGAGTTGTGCATCGAGGGTCGCCAAAACGGACTCGTACTCCGCATCGAGGGGCCGTGCACAAGTGGGACACTTTCCTTCGGCTCCGGCGTCGAGGATTCCTTTGCGATGCTTTTCCAAATCCGTGAACTGGTCGAGCAGCGTCGCCCGTTTTGTTTCCGCATTTTGGCGATCGCGGACCCAGGCGGTGTGAGTCTCTTCCTCGCGCTTGATCAATTCGTCGAGGGTCTTGCGCGCACACGCCACAGCTTGTTCGGCTTTCGCATGCACCTCCTCGACATTTTCCGACGAACGTAAACGCTCTTCGAGACTTTGGACCTGTTGCCTCACCTCGGTGAGCTGCCCGGACAGGAGGCGCCGTTTTCCTGCCGCCTGGGCTTCACGATCCAGATGATCCAGCTCGACGCGAAGTTCCGCAGCCCGCGCGAGTTCCTGCTGCATGCCATCGAGCCGGTTCTTTGCCTCGATCGCCCCGGCCAACTCACGGTCGATCCGTTCAAACGCTTGCCGCGCGTCTTGAACCATTTGCTCTGCGATGCGTCGTTCGCCATCGGTCGCAAGGTTTGCTTCGCGCAATTCTGTTATCCGCCTCCACACCGGTGCGGCCTCTTGGAGAGCCGCCTGCGCACGTTTCAACTCGGTGGCAATCTCACCAGCAAGTGTCTTGACGGCCCGCAACTGTCGTTCAACCTCTTCCTGCTCACGCTTCAAAACGTCGAGGTCCTCGAGTCCCTGCATCAAGCCGGCCACCTTGGCACGGAGCGTCGACCGCCGCTGTCGCAAATGATCTTGCGCCTGACGCAACTTTTCGTACCCCAACAGCCGTGAAAGGAATTTGCCACGGTCCGACGGTCCCATCGACGCCATCACGGCCAGTTCCTTTTGACCGGTGAAGTACGTACTGAAGAACTCGTCGTGCGTCATGCCAAGGAGCCGAACGATTTTGTTCGATACGGATTGGTGGCTGTTGGCGACCGGTCCCTCTCCGCCGTCCTGAAACAACTCCGCACCGTAGAGACTGCGCACCACGCGATACTCGTGCGCCCCAAGTGTAAAATCGACTTCGACGCGAACGGGGGCCCTTGCCGGTGCACCGATCCGACGTAACGACTCCCGGCTCCCTCGCGCGGCGGGGTTGCCGTACAACGCCCAGGCGACAGCCTCTAGGATGGTGGTCTTGCCGGAACCGTTAGGTCCGATCACGGCGGTGAGGCCCGGACCCAACACGAGCTCGGTCTCGGCGTGTTGCCGGAAGTTTACGAGTTTGACGCGGTGGAGCTGCACTACTCCTCTGTTATCTCCCGCTCCACCTGTTCGAGGTAACGGCGTCCCAATGCTACCAACGACTTGCGGTCGACGCCGGGAGCCACCTCGCGCCGGTTGAGATAGTCCGTGAGAATTTCCTCGAGCGTCTGTCGCCGGCCAGGGGCACCAACACCAACGTTCTTCTGGATGATGGGTCGTCGAACGTCTAGGAGATAATGAAGCGCGCGGGTCTTGTACTCTCGCACGGCCGCATGGTCCAACTCTCGAGCAACGGGCCGGGTCACATTGGTTACGAGTTGGCGCACCACCTGGTCGTCGAGACCGTTCGGAATGCCATCGACATTTTCCGAAATCAGTGCATCCAAATCCGCCGCGGTCTTCCCCGCACCATCGATCGATGCCAAATCGACGTGCCGGCGTGACTTCTCGACGGACTGGAATTCCACCTTCGCCCGTCGAGACTGCAATGTGACGAGCAACCATCCCTTCGCATCACCCCAGCCCAACCGCGCACCCTCGCGCAGCTCACCCCAGGGGTTGAGCCCCACGAATTCCAGCGAACCAGCGTACCAGGCGTTCGCCGTCACCTGCTGAGCGACGTGGTAATGTCCGAGTGCCACGTAATGCCATTGATCCGCGTGCAGGTCGCCGGGTTCCACCATCGCACCACCATACTCGACGAAGGAGCGATCGCCCGGTACGACACCGGCCACTTCACCGTGGGTCAACAACACGTTCCACTTCACGCCCGGTTCCGGACGCATGGTTGGACGTGGAGATATTCGAATGGATTCATGCGGAACGCAAAAGATCGACAAATCGAGATCTTCGAAGACGAATCTCTGGGGCTCCCGTGCCGCGACGCGGACGTTGGGAAGCGCTTCGAACAGCGTGAGAATCGTTCCTGTCTCAACCGAACGCGGCGTGTCGTGATTCCCCGCGATTATCACGATGGGCGTTTCCGGCAACAACTCACCGAGACGGCCAAATTGGTTGAACGCGTCCAAGATGGCGGAATTGGTGGGACGCACGGAGTGGAACACATCGCCCGCCACGACAATGACGTCCGGCTTCGCCAACGCAATAGCGTCGATTGCGCGTCGGAACGCACCCGCCACGTCCGCCTCCCGTTGATTGATTCCGTGTGCTGTTTGCCGAGTGTATTGCCGAAAGCCGAGATGGAGATCGGCGAGATGGGCGAGTTTCACGTCAGGGTCACATCAGGGCCGGACCCGCACCCTCGTTGTAAAAGTACTCGTGACGCGGCCGTCGTTCCCGCCGCTCTCCCCGGCCGCTTCGAATCGCTGATACACACGCGCGGTCAGTACCACCGACACAAACGCGTTCCAACCGGTGGACCAGATGAGCCGACTGGTATACTGCCCCCACAGTTCTGCAGTGGCGGGCAGCCCGCCCAGGACAACGGTACTATTCACTGTCACCGGTAGGAATTGCCCGCGGGCCGTGAGATAGAGCAGTGTGTCTGCGCCTCGTGGCACGATGCTGTCGAGCAAACCGATCGCCGGCCCGCTGAGGGTGGCGTTCACTATCCCACCAGGCGTCCCGGGAATCTCCGCCGCAAACGGGAGCAACACCTCCGAACGCCACGGCCCCCCAATGTCTATCGGATCGCTTGGCAGCACGAAATGTGGAGCACCGGTCCCACTGCGAGCGTGCTCCGCGGTCGCGGAATCGCCGGAGTAAATGGGAGCACTCAACATCATCCGACGGTCCGTGGTAAACCCTATCGTCACTGGTGCCGTGAAAGCGAACTGGCCGTCGATCCAAGGTTGCTCTCCGGTGCGATATCTGGCCCGCAACGAGTCGTAGGTGACGTCGAAGCTGAACCTGTCGCCCCCAATGCGGTCGGCCCGCTGGGTGACACCAGCGAGGGCGAACGTCTCGAACACCGTGCTGTCGGGTGTGCCCGGTATTCCCACCAAGACCATCTCGCCCTTCGATTCGACACTCATCCGTAATGACCGCCCGTCCGGATCGAACGCGAGCGTAAACGAGGCCTGCGCGACGACGATGCCAACCCATCCCACCAAGATCGGCGTGAGCCAAACCGAGTCGGGCCGTGGATTACGGTGCATAAGGATCTTCTACCGTTCGAAGTGGTGTGGTTCCGGCACCGGCCGGTACCACCCTGGTTTGACTCACCCGGGGCCCGACCGCAGCCCGAAAATATGCTAACACATCGTCCGGCCGCGCGCGCCGGGTGGCGAGTAGCGCGCGGCGCACGTCCTCTTCGCGCCGACCGGCGATGACCTCGGCAACGGCATTTGGCATTACGCTCCTGTCCAACGCGACCAACTGCCGCATCACCGCCTCGTCGAACGGGACGTCGGCCGCCGGTGGAAACGCGGCCACCCCAGCGGGTCCCTGCAGGACCGGAGGGTGCGGAAATCGCAGGAATACGGGTTGGGTGAAGTGCGGATGACGAACCATCAACTCACCCTTCGGCAACGTCGCCAGTTTGATCTTCGTGGCCGGCGACAGGATCTGATATCCCGGAGTCGCCAGCTCGTCCATGTCCATCCTGCCGAAGATTGTGGTGCCGGCGTTGCCAACGACACGTCGATGCACCTGCGACCGAAACTGCTGAGCTCCAAACAACACCAAGCCCAAGTACCGGCCCCTCTCCGAGATGTCGAGCAACATCTTTCGTACATATGTGTCGGGCCCGTCACCTGGGGCGTACTTGTTCAACTCATCGACGAACACCACCACGTGATCCACACCGAGGTCACGACGCTCCAGATGCTCACGTAGCTCGGAAACCACACGCGTGAAAACGAGATCTTGTGCGAGCTGGTCCATGCCCGCTACGTCGATCACGTACACGCCGCGATCCTGGAACGCCCCGAACGGCAGATCCTCCGACGTACCATCGTCGGTTACCAACCCTCTGCATCGCGTCGAGATGTTCAACAGCCGATTGCGCACTTTTCTGATCGTCGCGATGTGATGCGTGCGCCAGGTGTCACCGCGTCCACTCGACTCCAGTCCGTCAAAAATCGCGCGAAACAGTTGTTCCAACTCGGAAAAAGTGCGGACCCGGTGCGTGTTGCCCCAATCGTCGCGGAATTCTTTTTCCACCACGCGGTCCCTCAGGAAATCGATGAACGCCGCCGCCTTGGCATCGAGGTCCTCCCGATTCAAGAGAACCTCGTGATAGTCCAGCACTTCACCCAGCCCCCACACGAGCGGCTGAACCGATCCGATCAACGCGTCATGCGACCGAAGGGTGTTGATGTTGATACCATCGGCCTTGAATGGTGCGAAGTACTGCACGTTGTCGAACGGCGACGGATCGATCTCCAGACAGGCGTACATCTCGAGATCCCTTGCGGTGAGGTCGGCCGGCTGGTCGAGAAAACAGAGATCGGGACCTTTGACGTTGAAACAGACTGCGGCCACGCGACCTTTGCGTGCGGGGAAGTGCGTAAAGACGCTCTTGAGCAGGAACTGGACGGCGCTGGTCTTCGTCGCCAAACCCGAAATGCCGGAGATGTTGAGATGGGCAGACTCAGGACCCAGAAGAAAGTTGGCGTCGAGATACACCGGCGCGGCGAGTCCACCCGTCTCGTACACACCAACGGGAATCCCCGTCGGTTCTTCCGTTTGCACATAGGACTCCATGCGCAGTGCGACTTGCACGTCTTGCTCCGAGGCCGAAAACACCTCGGCCAACGGCACAGGCTGCAGCGGTTCCTCGGGTACTTGCCGCAACACCGCGGCGGTCCAGAGACGAATCTCGGTGCGGTGGGTGGGAGCGACATGCTCGCCCGGGACACCCGCGGCCTCGCGCACTTCGTGCAGCGGATCGGCGAGATCGGAATACGCCTTGGCGTCCGTCACCACCGCGTACACCGTGCGTCCCTGTCCTTTCACACGAACAATGGCTCCGATCCCGATCGGCGTCTCGACTTCGGTCCAGAAGTGGAACTGATGCGGACTCGCCGGCAACTGCTCGGTCGCCACGACCCGCCCAATCGGGTCCACACTCAGTCCTTCAGTCCTTCCGTCTTTCCGTCCCTTTACCACCACGAACCTGCTTTCGCTTTCAAATAGTTTTCCACCTCATGAATGGGATAGATGAGGCGATCCCAGCGCGGGTCGGGGGTAGACATCGGAGATCGCTCGCTCAGTAACCACCGAGACAACTCCTCGACTTCGTCCAGCACCGCGGTGCCCTGCTCCCGTTCGACGCGTAGCAAGCCGAACAGAATGTCCTGACCCGCCCAGTCCCATAAACGTAAATACCAGGAGAAGATAGTGTTTTCGCGTTCACCTATCCGGCGGAAGACGGTCGTGCGGTACCCCTGCCCCAAGGTCAGCGCCGTCTCGAGATCGACACCCGCCAGAAACTGCGTCTCGTGGCTCTTGATCACCCAGCAGGCGCGAGGATCTCATCGAGTCGCTATATGCCCGCAGCGATCCGTCGACCACGATCCACCGATCCGGGTGGTCGCGCCGGAATTCCCCCACCACGCGGACCTCGGCTCGCTGGCGCCGGCGCTCGATTTCCTTCACCGCGAGTTGCACGTCGAGAATGGGGTGATCGCGCTCGGCCGCACCGCAATCGCGTACCGCGAGACCCGTTTCACGGAGCCGGGCCACCGTGTCATCCGTTAGCCGTTCCAATGGCGCAACGATGAACTCCTCCGACTCGTGCTGAACCGGCAACAGCGCGCGGTCGGTACGATCGAGAACCGCAGCCCCAATGTACGCCCGCACAATGGGCGTGATGCCGATTCGCCCCTCGACCACGTACCGTTGAATGCCATCTGCAAACGCGGCGTCGCGCGACGTAGCGGGAACCGCTCCCACCGCAACCTCGGAGATCTCGAGCCCTTCCACCGGCGCGGCCGCCGCGAAGGGCGC
>CAYLZR010000094.1:0-8096 GCA_964388145.1 uncultured Gemmatimonadaceae bacterium
GGGGGCGTGTGAAAAGGATATGCTCAGGACCGGCGCCGGACTAGGTTGACGTTCTGGCCGGATGTGGCTCGGGAGTCTATCTTCGCTGGCCGTCATGCGCCGCCCGGCGTCTTCATAAGGTCCATTCGAACCGACGGGAACCGGATATGCAAACCGACGATCAGCAAGCGGGCTATCCCAAGTATCGCTCGCACTATAGACCACGTACTCGTGACGGTTGGATAGCCGTCGTACTGTTCTTGGCGCTCTTTGCGCTCACCCAACCCCCGTTCGTGCATGGTCTGGCCAATCGGATTGCCCCGTGGATCCTCGGGCTGCCGTTCCTCTACGCATACCTGCTCGTGATCTACTTTGCTCTGATCGCTGTGTTGATCTGGGCGCAATGGCGAGGCGTATAGATGGAAGCCTGGGTCGTAGCGACAGGATGCATCTTTGCATACCTGCTGGTCACGATCGTCCTGGGTATCGTGGCGAATCGCAGGATGACCGGCGAGCTGGAAGACTTCCTGCTGTACGGCCGCAAGGCCGGCTTCGTCGTTCTGTATCTCACCGTCGTCGCGACGTATCACTCGGCTTTCGCATTCCTAGGATCGGGCGGGTTCTTCTACACACACGGCATCGGTTTCTGGGACGCGGGCGCGTGGACGGTCCTGGTGGGCGCAATCACCTACGTACTCGGCAGTAGAATTTGGGCGCTCGGCAAGCGATTCAGGTACTTCACGCCTGCAGACATGTTGGCGGATTTCTACGAAAGCGAGGCGGTGCGTGTAGTCGTCGCGATCGTCTCGGTGCTGTTTACTGTCCTTTATATACAGGTGCAGGCCCAGGGACTCGGCTACATCCTTTCGGTGGCCTCCGGCGACCGAATCTCGTTCGAGCTGGGGACGCTCATCTTGTTGGTGGTGGCGGCCGCGTATCTCATGGCAGGAGGATTACGAGCCGTCTATTGGACCGACGTGGTTCAAGGCGTGTGGATGTACGTGGCGATTTGGGTGGGCGCGTTGGTGCTGACGTACAAACTTTTTGGTGGCCCGCTAGCGTTGTGGCGCCGCGTAGCCGAGGAGCGCCCTGATTTGCTGACGGTTCCCGGGCCTCAAGGTTTCTTCACGCCGGGAATGTGGTTCGGATTGATGGTAGTATTGTCGTTTGGCATTGTATTCCAGCCACACATCATGATTCGCTACTACACCGCGGCGTCGGCGAAGACAATCAAATGGCTCGGCGCAACCACTCCGCTTTTCTTGATGACGTTGTACATTCCCGCGGCCTTGGTCGGATTGGGTGGTGCGTTGGCGATGCCGGACCTCGAGATTGCGGATCGCGTGTTTCCGGAAATGCTGTTCAACAACGCTCCCGCCTGGCTGACCGGCATCATCCTGGCGGGGGCGACGGCCGCAGCGATGTCGACACTGGATTCTATTCTTCACGCCAACATGACGGTGCTCACGAGAGACGTGTATCAGCGATACATCCGGCCCAGCGCGACGCCGGGCCACTACATACTCGTGGGTCGATTGATTGTGCTTGTATTGCTCGGCGTGGGCTTCGTGTTGTCGATCACGACGTTCCAACTTCTGGTCGTGCTGGTAGCGCTTTCGGGCGCCGGCGCGTTGCAACTCATGCCCGCAATTCTCGGAGTGTGCTTCCCGACACGGCGCCTTCTGACCCGGGCCGGTGTGCTTGCGGGTATTGGCGCAGGGATGGCAACGCTGTATGTCACCTTGAGCATGCCGGGCGTCGACTTGGTATTCGGCGATGCCGCCGCACATCCGCTTGGGTTGCATGCCGGCGTCTGGTCGGTCTTGGTCAATTTCATCGTGACGTTCGGCGTATCGCGCTTCACGCGCCCGCCATCTCCGGAAACGGTACGGCGCATTCACGGCGAAATCGAGAGTTTTGTGTACGGTGACGGAACCGCGGCATGAGTCCTCGGAGCGCTGTGGTTGTCGGCATCGATACGGGCGGCACGTTCACGGACTTCGTGGTGGTCGACGGCGATCGGCTCCGCGTGCACAAGGAAGCTTCCACCCCCGACAATCCCGCGAAGGCCGTGCTGGCCGGTTTGAAGCACGTGCTCGACGGAGGTGTCGCCGACGTGGTGCACGGGTCTACAGTTGCCACGAACGCGCTGTTGGAGCGACGCGGCGCCGAAGTTGTGCTGGTCACTACCAGCGGATTCGAGGATGTGCTCGAGATCGGTCGGCAGACACGCAGTGAGATCTACAACTTGAATGTGGGCAAGGCCGCGCCGCTGGTGCCGGCAGCGCGGCGACTGGGTGTCAATGAGAGAGTCGGTCCCGACGGTGAGGTGTTGGTGCCGCTGAGCGAGGACTCGGTGGCGGAGGCCGTAGAACGAGTAGCCGCGCTGGAGCCCGACTCGATTGCAATCTGCTTGCTGCACTCCTACGCCAATCCGGAGCATGAGCGCGCTCTCTTGGACGCGATGGAGAAAGAGTTCGATTTGTTTGTAACGGCGTCGCATCGCGTACTGCCGGAGTTTCGTGAGTACGAGCGTTGCAGCACTACCGTGGTGAATGCCTACGTTGGGCCGGTCATGGCGCGATACCTGGCGTACCTCGCTGACACGCTGGACCCCGATCGCGTACGCATCATGCAGTCAAACGGTGGAATCATTTCGCTAGCCGCTGCGCAGCGCCATGCCGTACAGACGGTATTATCCGGACCGGCCGGCGGCGCGGTGGGTGGTTTCGAGATCGGCAGACGCGCTGGGTTCGACAACACCATCACGTTCGACATGGGCGGGACGAGCACGGACGTTTCGCTGTGCGCGGGTGCTCTGAGCCATACGACCGAGGCGTACATTGGCGAGACACCAATTCGCCTTCCGGTCATCGACATTCACACGGTGGGAGCGGGCGGCGGGTCGATCGCCTACCGCGATCCCGGTGGATCGCTCAAAGTTGGCCCCCGCAGCGCCGGTGCGGAACCGGGCCCGATATGTTATGGACGGGGTGGTACCGAGTTGGCGGTCACTGACGCCAATCTCTTTCTGGGTCGGCTTTCGCCGAAACATTTCTTGGGTGGCGAACGGGAGTTGCCAATCGATCCCGGGCGCGCCGCGATGGAAGCGTTTGCAAAACAACTCGGGTTGTCACCCGGCGAGGCCGCGGAGGGGATTGTGCGGGTTGCCAACGCGACGATGGAGCGGGCGATACGTGTCATCTCGCTCGAGCGCGGATACGATCCTCGTGATTTCACGCTGGTGTGTTTCGGTGGAGCCGGGGCTATGCATGCGGCCGACTTGGCGAGGAGCCTCAATATTCCTCGCGTGCTCGTACCGCAAGCAGCGGGTACCCTATCGGCGTTGGGTATGGTCCTCGCTGACTTCGTGAGGGACTATTCGCGCACGATCCTCGTACCAAGCGTGGAGCTTGAGAGCGAACAACTCGAGCAGGAGTTTGCCGCTCTGGAGCAACGTGCGCGCGAAGAGTACTCAACGGAGGGATTTTCGGACGATCGGTTTGTGCTGGAGCGCTCCCTCGACATGCGATATTCGGGGCAAGGATACGAATTGCCCGTACCCATGTGCGACGATTTTGCGACGACCTTTCATGTGTTGCACGAGAATCGCTACGGCTACGCCGATCCGAACAGGAAGACCGAAGTCGTCAACGTTCGGTTGCGTGCGGTGGGTCGCACGGACAAACCGGCAATGCCGGAACACGAAATGCATGGCGAAGATTCGTCGTCGGCGGTCATTGGCGATTGGCGCATGACGTTTGATGGTGCCGAGGTCGAAGCTCGTTTGCTGGACCGGGAGAAGTTGCGAGCGGGTAACACGTTTTGTGGGCCCGCGCTGGTTGTGGAGTACAGTACGACGACCGTCGTGCCACCCGATTATCGTTGTCGAGTTGATGCGGGTGAGAACCTCGTGCTGGAGCGGGTGTCGGCGTGAGCCCCCGAATCCAGATCAGGTGCCAGGTTTCAGGGTTTTCTTACTCCGCAACCTGAAACCTGGAACCTGAAACCTGAAACCTTATGAAAGACGCCACCTGGGATCCCGTCACTCTCGAGGTCTTCCGCAACCTTTTTTATTCGGCCGCTGAGGAGATGGGCGTTACGCTGTGCCGAACGTCGTTCTCCCCCAACATCAAGGAACGTCGTGACTACTCGTGCGCGGTGTTCGACGGCGACGGGAACATGGTAGCGCAGGGCGAGCATATGCCGGTGCACCTCGGCTCGATGCCATTGTCGGTCGAGGCGGCAATCGAACATGTGCCTATGGAGCGCGGCGACGTGGTGATCGTCAACGATCCCTTTTGTGGCGGCACCCACCTACCTGACATCACCCTGGTGCAACCGGTGCACGTTGGGGACGACGACCGGCCGACGTTCTACGTGGCGAATCGGGCACATCATTCCGACGTGGGGGGCATCACGCCGGGCTCGATGCCGCTGTCGAACTCCATCTATCAAGAGGGCATTCGGATCCCGCCGATACGACTTGTGCACAGGGGCGAGATGCTCAAGGACGTCATGGACTTGATCCTCGCCAACGTGCGCACACCAGTCGAGCGCGAGGGAGATCTTACAGCGCAGGTCGCGTCAAACCGCACGGGTGAGAGACGCCTGATCGCCATGACCGACAGGTATGGCGTCGACATGGTTGCTGCGTATATGGGCCATTTGCAGGATTACGCCGAACGAATGACCCGTGAAGCGATAGCCGCTATTCCAGATGGCGAGTACCGGTTTGAGGATTGCATGGACGATGACGGTCAGGGGAACGGCCCGCTCCCGATCGTCGCTACCATTTCGATACGCGGGGACGGAGCGCGAGTCGATTTCACCGGAACGTGCGACCAGGTGCCCGGAAGCGTGAACGCGATTTATGCGATCACGTTGTCGGCGGTGATGTATTGCTTTCGCGTCATCGTTCCGTTTGCAATCCCGTCCAATCGCGGCACCATCCGTCCACTCGAGGTGATTGCGCCGGAGGGCACGCTGGTCAACGCGCGATTGCCGGCTGCCGTAGCTGGTGGCAACGTCGAAACCTCGCAGCGCATAGTTGACGTGGTGCTCGGTGCGCTGGCGAAGGCCATGCCGGGAAAGATTCCTGCCGCGAGCTACGGAACGATGAGCAACCTGACGTTTGGCGGCACGGACCCCGAAACCGGTGAGGATTTTGCGTACTACGAAACAATCGCGGGGGGTATGGGTGCCCGTCCAAACGCCGATGGCTTAGATGCGACACACTGTCACATGACCAACAGCCTCAACACGCCGATCGAAGCCTTCGAGCACGCGTACCCGTATCGCGTTCGTCGTTACGCGATCCGGCGTGGCTCGGGCGGGCGAGGTCGGTTCAGAGGCGGCGATGCGATCGTGCGCGAATTGGAAGCACTATGTCCTTCGCAGGTCACCATTTTGAGCGATCGTCGGGCGCACGCGCCGTACGGTTTGGAAGGTGGAGAGCCGGGGACGCCCGGGCGGAATACGCTCGTCGTGCACGGCGTGGAGCGTGACCTGGGAGGCAAGGCGAGTATGTGGGTAGATGCGGGATCGGTCGTGCGCGTGGAGACACCCGGCGGCGGCGGATATGGGAGTCCGAACACAGCTAGGGAGATAGCATGATCGATTCAAGAGTGTGGACCACCGTCGCGTTGGCAATTGCACTGGCGGCGAGGAGTGTGGCCCCCGCTTCCGCACAGGACGACGAGCTAAGCGTTCTTCTCGTGACGGCACACCCCGATGACGAAGCGGCGTTCGCCGCGGCGGTGTACAGAATCAGTCAGGGCCTCAACGGCAAGGTCGACCTGGCGGTGGTGACGGACGGCAGCGGTGGATATGCCTATTCTCACCTGGCAGAGCCGATCTACGGACTGACGCTCACCGACGAAGCGGTGGCGAGACAATACCTCCCGGCAATCCGCAAGCAAGAGCTAATGGCGGGTGGGAATATCATAGGGATTCGCAATTATTTCTTTCTCGATCAATTCGATCACGCGTTCACATTGAACGCCGATACGGTTCTGCAACACGTTTGGGATGCGACGTTTGTCAGACGGCGTCTCCGGCAGATCATGGAGCGCGGTACGTACGATTTCGTCTTCGTGCACATGCCGATGACGACCTTCCACGGCCATCACCAGTCCGCAACGATTCTCGCCCTCGAGGCGTCAAGTGAAATCGACGGAGTCGCCAAACCCGTTGTGCTGGCGGCGTTCCCGGGAAATAAATCGGACACGACCGCCTTTGAGTTTGACGGCGTGCCGGGTTATCCGATCACGAAGTTGAGAGACCCGGATCAGGTCTTCGTGTTTGACCGAACCACGCCCTTGGACGAATCCGGAAGGCTCAACTATCAGATCATTGTGAACTGGATGATCGCCGAACACCGCTCCCAGGGAACGATGCAACTCTTCATGAACGCCTGGGATATCGAGCGGTTCTGGATCTTCGACGTGAACGATTCTGGGGCCGGTGCGGAGACAGAGGCGCTCTTTCGCCGCCTCAACGGCTCCCGGCCGTAAACAGGTCGAGGACCGGTTAGACCGGCGTTCTGCACGACCCATAGGGATCCCTGTAATCCCGTCGGCTGAGTGCCCTGCCAACCCACCCAATCCCGGATTCTCCAGGGCAGTCCCGAATCGCGAAGACATTGCAAATAAACGACATAGGGTAACGGACCAAACCGGTTGACCCCCGGGGGGCTCCTGAAGTGGCCATAGATCACAGCGAAACACCGACGCTGGCCCCTATTTACAGCCCCCCCAGCCGGTCTGGAGGCCTCGACGCATGCAGTGTCCTCGTTGTAACGCCGGACAGATCTCAGACATCGACAACCAATGCCCGGAGTGCGCGTTCTCCCTGTTGGGTGGGAAGACACGTTCTGGAGACGTCTCGGCTGGGGTCGAGCGGGGCATCCGGCGAGCGTTCCGGCCCGAGTTCCGGATCGAACACCTGCTGGGGCGCGGCGGCATGTCGCTGGTGTATCTGGCCCACGAAGTGGAGCTGAACCGCTTCGTGGCGCTCAAGGTGCTGCCGTTGGAGCTGGCGATTGGGACGGACGCTGCCGAGCGGTTCAAACGCGAGGCGAGGATAGCAGCTTCGCTGGACCATCCCCATATCGTGCCGATCCACCAAATAGGCAGTCGTTCCACGTTCCTGTGGTTCACGATGAAGTTCGTGAAAGGCCAATCGCTCGTGGACCTCCTTGCGGACCGCGGCCCCTTGGAGTTGGAGGCGTGTCTCGCACTCGTGGGGCAGGTTGCGAGCGCGTTGCATTACGCCCACGATCGCGGTGTCATTCATCGGGACGTGAAGCCGGCCAACGTCATGATTGACGAAAACGGTTGGGCATTGGTTTGTGATTTCGGTGTCGCGAAGGCGTTTGGTGCGGTGGCACTGACGCAAACCGGCGGGACCATGGGCACGCCGTCGCATATGTCGCCGGAACAGCTCTACGGTAAACCGCTCAGCGGTCGATCGGACCAGTACTCGTTGGCCATCATGACGTACGAGCTGCTGGCTGGGAAAACTCCCTTTTCCGGAGCTTCGTTGGGCGAGGTGCTGCGCCAGCATTTGCTGGAGCCACCCCCGCGGCTTTCCGACGCGCGACCGGAGATTCCCGGATATGTGTCCGACGTGTTGATCCGTGCGATGAGCAAGAAGCCGGAAGAGCGTTTTAAAAGCGTCTTGGACTTCGTGGTCGCGCTCGGCGGACGGAGGCTCGAGGGGCCGCGCGAGGAGGGTGGTCGGTCCGACCTCGAGGTGGGTGGCCGGTTCGACCTCTTGGAGACGACCGTACCGATCAGTACCTGGCGATTCGGGCGCCGCAGCCGCATGCGTCCAGGCCATCTCCCACTCGTAGCGGCGTTCGGAGGATTGCTGTTCGCGGCCTTGGTTGGGTTGGCCTCGTGGGGTGCACCCATGCCTCGAGACTCGCTGGCTCAAACGCCGGCCATGGTCGGTTTGGACGGGCAGTTGCTGGATCCAATTGCACAATCCGATCCCCAAATCGGTGCGCAGACCGCTGCTGCGAACGATTCATCACTGTTGGGGGCGGGGGCGGGGGCGGGGGCCGCGCGCGGCGACGCTAGTTCGGTGGAGACGCTGTCAAAGGTCGTGGAAGA
>CAYLZR010000095.1:0-8066 GCA_964388145.1 uncultured Gemmatimonadaceae bacterium
CCTGATATCTGGGCTGACGCTGTTAGATGCCTCGCGCGGCGGGATCACGAGCCTGGTGGGGATCCAAAATCTCACGGGCCTGACGACCCTCGAACTCGACGGCAACAACTCGATCACCGACATCAGCGCGCTGAGCGGGCTCACGAGCCTGAAGCGCCTCCGCCTCAGTAGCAACTCGATCACCGACATCAGCGCCCGCCACCAAAACAGGGGCTACACCAGCCGATCGACACCCGGTTTCGTATATCTCGCCAGCCCGGGGTCAGGCTCTCGCCGTACCATGCGGCAAGCCCTTGACGTGATGGCCGGTCTTGTCTCTGGTGGGGTGCTGAATGCTGAGGCGATGCGGTGGGACGCTCTACGCTACACGCACAGCACGGCCGTCAGAGCGTTTTGGCCGAGCGTTACACCCCCTCAACGGCCAACAAGATGCTGGCCGCTCTACCTGGGGTGCCCAAGTGTGATCCCCCCACGTTCCCACCCCGGTGACTGGGGCGTATATTCGCTGTCGCATGAAGCGTTCCTTTGATCTCGCCTGGCAGCGCGGCCGATGAGCGAGTGCATCAGCTGCGGCCACAAAATACCTCCCGACGCGCAATTCTGCATCATGTGCGGGATGGCAACGACTCACGACCCCAATGATGCGCTGACGCAACTCAGCGACGTCAGCAGTACCCAGTCACACGACCAGCTGAAGGACGCGCTGACTAAGGCTACCGCCGGCGAGTATGAGATCCTCACCGAGCTGGGCCGTGGTGGGATGGCCGTTGTATATCTCGCTCAAGATCTGGCGCTCGATCGGAATGTCGCGATCAAAGTCATGACGCCAGAGTTGTTGCTAATGGGTCAGGATGTAGTCGAGCGTTTCAACCGCGAGGCTCGCACCGCAGCAAAGCTGTCGCATCCGCATATCATCCCGATCTATTCGGTGAAGAGCACCGACGACCTCAGCTACTTCGTGATGAAGTTCATCCAGGGACGGTCGCTCGAATCCGTAATGCGTGAAGAGGAGCGTCTGCCGATCGATGTCGTGCAAACCATTCTAGGGCAAGTTGCGGGCGCTCTCGATTACGCGCACCGCAACGGCGTGATTCACCGCGATATCAAACCGGGCAACATCATGCTCGACGAGGAGGGATGGGCGGTCGTCATGGACTTTGGGATCGCCAAAGCCGTGGAATCCACCGCGCTCACCATGACCGGTGCAGCGCTGGGCACACCATCGTACATGAGCCCGGAGCAATGTTCGGGGCTCCAACTGACCGGCGCCGCCGATCAGTACTCCCTCGGCGTCCTGACGTACGAGATGCTCAGCGGACAACTCCCCTTCGAGGGCTACTCGGCGATGGGGGTGATGTACCGCCACACGCACGAACCACCCCCACCGATCTCGACCGTCTGGCCGGAGTGTCCACCCGATCTCGCCACCGCGCTCATGCGCATGTTGGAGAAGGAACCGGAGAACCGGTGGCCGTCGATGGCAAGTGCCGCCGCCGCCATCGCCGCCGTCCAGGATGTCAACGCCGCCGCCGTCCGCACGCAGATGGTCGGCATAGTCAAGCGAGCCAGCAATCAAAGTTTGCTTGCCCGTTTTCAAACGCCGCGGACACCGTTACCGTCGGGCGGCTCGCGCTCCGTGTCGGCTGCGTCAGGCCCGGTTACGCCGGACACGTGGCCGATTGCCAGCGGGCCGCACGTCCGGCCGGCGGTTAAGCTGCGGAGTCTCGCCTGGCTGTTGGGTGTCCCAGCCGCCGGTGCCCTAGCCGCAGCAGGCTGGTTCCTCCGTCCGGCCGGCGAACCAGAAGTCACACCGGCACCATCAACCCCTGTTGCCGCGACTCCCGCCGTGACCTCGCTCGAACTTGCGCCCGGGGTCGCGACGTTGACTGTTGGAGAAACACAACAGCTCACGGCAACACCGCGCGCCTCGCCGGAGAACCTTATTGCAAACACCGACATCACGTGGAGCTCGAACGACAACAACATCGCGCGCGTGTCACCCGAAGGCACCATCACCGCGGTGGCTGCGGGTTTCGCACAGATCACCGCGCGCGCGGCCGGACATTCGTCCACCGTTGGGGTTACCGTGAATGCTCCTCGCCAGGTGGCGCGACCCGTCGAGACCGGTCCGGCCGTGGCAGGCGTACGCGTGACACCGACGTCGCCCGACATCGCGGTCGGTGGAAGCATCCGATTCCTGGCAACGGCACTCGACAACAGCGGCGACACGTTGGAGCAGCAGACGGCGACTTGGCGCACGAGTAACAGCGGGGTCGTAACAATCGGATCGGACGGATTGGCGACAGGAGTCCAAACCGGCACCGCACAGATAACGGCCACCGTCGACGGGCATTCGGCGACGACGACGATAACGGTTACTACCGTGCCGGTTGCATCGGTACGAGTAACACCAACCAATCAAACGATCCAGCAAGGCGAAACGATTCAACTCACCGCAGTGACGCGCGACGCGAGCGGCGCCCAACTGTCGGGCCGCACCGTGTCGTGGAGCGCGTCGAGTAACGCGGCCCGCGTGTCTTCATCGGGTCAGGTTACGGGCGTGCGAACGGGAACCGTTACCGTGACGGCCACCAGCGAGTCACGCAGTGCGACCGCCACCATTATCGTCGCCGCGCCCCCAACGCCCGAGCCGCAACGGACACCCCAGCCGGACCCGGCGCTCGATCGGCTGGAGATCGAGGCGGCATTGGACCGGTACGCGACCGCACTCGAATCGCGAGACCTCGACCAACTCAGACGCGCCTATCCGGGGCTCACGCAGCAACAGGAGAATGCCTGGCGCGCCTTTTTCGATAACGTCGAGAGCCTGAGCGTGACACTCGACATCAAATCGATAGACATTTCCGGTGATGCTGCAAGCGTCGCCGTCGATGCGGTGCAAGACTTTCGTGCCGGCCGGCAAGAAAGTGAAAGCTCGTCCTTCCGCGCGACGCTCGAGCGCGCCGCGACGGGTTGGCGCATCACACAGATTCAGTGAGCGGTACCTACACCTCACAAGGAGGACCGATGACCCGCAGCGCGTTGCTCCTTTCCTTGTTGCTCATTGTCCCAACCAGCGCGGCTGCGCAGGGCCTGCGCGGCAAGATTGGCGAGCTCTTCATCTTCGGAACCGGAGAGCAGCCGCTCTTCCTCGCGGGCACGGCCGACAACACATCGGTACAGGCACACGCAGGTCACTTCATCCCGTCGGCCGTTGGGAACAACGCGACATTGATCTCATTCCTGACGAGCGCGATCGGCGCGAGCATCGCCGCCATTCCCATCAGCGCTACCAGCTCGGGTATTACGTTCAGATTCGAAGGCGGCGTGCCGGTGCAAACGTCTACATCACCCGGACCGATCATCGGCGAGCGGGCTCAAACGCTCGGGAGAGGGCGGGTCTTTGTTGGCGCCAGCGTGTCACAGCTCAATTTCAAGACATTGCGAGGTGTCGACTTCGATAACCTCCGGCTCAACTTCACGCACGCCAACGCCGATTTCCCGGGTTGCGATACCATCTTTGGCGGTGACTGTACGCTGCAGGGAATTCCGACGCTCGAGAACGATTTCATCCAGCTCGACGTCGCGCTCGCGCTGGACATTCGCGCCACGACGTTTCAGATCACGTACGGCCTCCTCGACCGCGTGGACATCGGCGTGGCCGTCCCAATCGTCTCGGCATCGCTGCGCGGCCAGAGCAACGCGCAAGTCGTGCCGTTCGGTGGCCCGACAGCCTCGCACTTCTTCGACGGGACGCCTGACGACCCCGACCTCTTTGCGAGTCGTTTCGTGGAAGGGTCAGCATCCGGCGTGGGTGACATCGCGGCGCGCGTCAAGATTGGCGTTAGCGAATCACGATCCACACGGTTTGCCATCCTCGGCGATGCCCGATTTGCAACCGGAAGCGAAGATGATTTTCTCGGATCGGGACACTTTGCCGTACGCGGGATGGGCATCGTGTCCGCCGAATTCGGACAGTTCTCGTCTCACGCCAATGTCGGATACCTATATCGCGAGGGGGACGATCAAAACGACGCGGTGATCGCCACCGTGGGATTCGACCAAATCCTGGCTCCGTGGGCCACGCTGGCGGCGGATCTCGTGTCAGAGCTCCAAGTGGGAGACAGCAAAGTTACCATCCCGGACCCGTTGACTATCGACGAGCCGTTCCGACGCCTCATCGAACCCACGTCGGTGCCGGACATGCGCGACGACATCATCAACGCCTCCCTTGGCTTCAAGTTCACGACGACGTCCGGCCTGACGATCGTGACAAACTCCATCTGGCCGTTGAACAGTGGTGGACTGCGTCCCGACGTGCTGTGGACCGCCGGATTGGAATACAGTTTCTAGAAAGTGAGAAGTGAAAAGTGAGAAGCCCGCACCCCGCACCCACCGGGGTGGTGAGGAGAGGCCCCTCGTACACCATGATCGAGCCGTCTCTCAACAGGCCATGTTCGGGTCAAGAGGTGAAGGAAATTTGAAGTTAACTAATTGTAATCCATGTACTTCCCAAATACGCCAGACAGGATTCGAACCTGCGACCTTTGGCTCCGGAGGACTGTAGTTGCGTCGATGAGCGTCCGTGGGCGTCAATCAACCGCCCATTTTGGCCGATCTTGCGTCATTTGCGTCGGTGAGCGCCGGTGGGCGTTGTGACAATTCTTGTGACAATTCTGGCGTGAACGTTCAATGATGTCGCCGGGCTCGCGCTCCATCCCGCCAGGCCACATCTTTTCCTTAATAATCGGGGAGACTTAACCCCGCTTTCTGCCGGTGGCCCTCCCGGCCCCGCCGCTTGACCGACGCCCCCCTAGGAGGCCGGCCCGACGACGTGACCTTCCGTGCCACCGATGATCATCGTGCCCGGAGGTCACAACTATGATCCGCTTGTGTCGCGTCGCGCTCGCGCTCGTCCTTGTGACGTCGGTGCTCCCGAATACTGCCGCCGCCCAAGACGACGGCCGGCGCACCATCGAATTCGAAACCACCGAGGTCACGACTCCCGACGTTGCCCTCTCGCCCGACGGCCAGTGGCTGATCTTCACCATGCTCGGCAACCTGTTTCGGTTGCCGGTGGAAGGCGGCACCGCGGAGCAGCTCACCTTCGGCCCGTACTACGACACCGACCTTGCGATCTCACCTGGCGGGAACCGCGTGGCGTTTGTCTCCGACCGGGACGGAAGCGAGGGCAACGTGTTCGTGTTGGAGCTGGCGACCGGGCAAGTTGCGCAGGTCACCCACGAATCCTGGGCCGGCCGACCCACCTGGGCTCCCGACGGCCAGACAATTGTCTATCTGCGTTTCATGCTTGTAGGAATGCGCTATTCCGCAGTACCGGCTCTGGTCCGCCGCGTCGCCCTTCAGGGCGCGCCTTCAGGAGGAGCCCCCAGCTGGGGGGAGCCTGAAACCCTCAGCGCTCCGCCTCGGCTTTTCCGCTCAGTTTTCTACCTCCCGGATGGCCGTTTGGCCTGGACGGTGGTCGAGCGCGAGGCCGAGCCTTCAGGTTGGATGACGCGGATCGAGGTCATGAGTTCGCAGGACCGCGGGGGCTACCCAGCCATGGTCGCACGGGGTACGGTCTCCACCCTACGCGCGCTCGCGGGCTTCACCCACCGCGTTGTACCAAGTCCCACGGGCGATGGGCTCTACTCCCGCCGCTCCGTACCGGCCGGTTCGGCTATGTTGACGGAACAGGAGGAGTTGCTCTTCCTTCCACTTCCTGCAGGTGTCGAGAAACAACTCATCTCGCTGTCAACCCCGGCCGGCGGTCGCCCGCGCTTCGCCGTAGAGGCCAACAGCAAGAATCTATACCTGGGTGAGAGCGGGCGGCTCTGGAAGATTGCGCTCCCCAGCGGCACCCGCCAGCCCATCCCCTTCCGCGCCCGAGTCAGGTTGGAAATCCAAGACCCGGTGCTGCCACGCAGGCCGGTTATAGCGGCAGCGGGAAGCTCCGCCCTGCCCCGCAGCGTCCTGGATCCCAGGCTTTCGCCGGACGGCACACGCTTGGTGTTTGGGGCGGCCGGCTATCTGTGGCAACAACCACTCGACGGCGGGCCAGCAGAGCGGGTGTTTGAAGGCAGTGCCTTCGAGCGGAACCCCGCTTTGTCACCGGACGGGCGGCAGCTCGCGTTCGTGCGCAGCGAGGATGGGAAGGAAGAAGTCAGAGTCTTCAACTTTGGAAGCCGGCAGATGCGCACGCTGGCCTCCGGGCTGAGCAATTACCGGAGCCTGGCCTGGAGCCCCGACGGGCAGCGGTTGCTCTTTGCGGAGGCTGGAGCGGATGTTGCGGAGCGCGCGGCCGGCCCACCGCGCGCGGTTGCAGTGAACCTCAGCGATGGCAAGAAGGAGAAGCTCACCGATATCAGGTGGTGGTGGGGCTCTCGACCGCACTTCTCTCCTGATGGCCAGTCGCTCTACTTCTCAGGCCCACCTGGTGCAGGCCCACCTGGTGGGGGAGTGCTCTACCGTCTGCCGCTCAAGGACAAGGCCGAGCTGGAGCCGGTCACCCAACTGGTCCGAACCCTGACTCGAGCGCTCGTCTCCCCTAATGGGACGTGGCTCGCCTTCCAGCGCAACACGGAAATCTGGGTGGCGCCACTGGGCCCCGTACCGGATGGTGTAGGGCTGGGCACCGAGCGCGTGAGGGAAGAGCACGTCCGCCGGCTCAGCCCGGAAGGTGGCGGCACTTTCGCATTCACGCCCGACGGGTCGGCAGTGATCTATTCCGCCGGCAACCGCGTTTGGCAGCACCCAGTGGCAGACGGCGAGCGGGAGGAGATACCGATCCGGCTGGAACTCCCGCGCCCCACGCCCCCACCCCTACTGTTGCGCCGGGTGCGTGTGCTCGATTTCGCCTCCGGCGGCTTTGGTCGCGAGACATCTCTCTATATCGATCAGGGCCGAATCCGCTGGATGGGCTCCGAACGCGGGCGCCAGCTTTCTCGGGAGACGGTCACCGTCGATGCCGGTGGCCGCTTTGCCATCCCCGGGCTGTTCGATCTACATGTGCACACCTACATAGAAGGAATCAACCAGCAGGCGTTCCTGGCCTATGGCGTCACCTCAGTGCGTGACGCGGGCGCCTGGCTCACTTGGCTGGGCGCCTTAGCCGATCGCAGTGAGGCGACCAGCGACCCTGTGCCTCGGTACTTCTTCTCGGGCGCGCTATTCGGACACGCATCGTGGTCCCTGCCAGGTTCTCACCTGATGCTGCAGATTCATGATGAGGAGGACGCCCGAACCTATGTGCGCCTCTGGAAAAAATGGGGCGCGCATTTCATCAAGGCCTATCCCCCAATCCCATGGGCGTTGGCGCGCGCGCTGGCCGAAGAAGCTCGCCGGCTGGGCTTGCCCGTGGTTGGCACGGGCGGACTCTTGAAGAGATTACCAAGAGCGTGATCCTGGGTTATTGGTCTCTCGAACACTTTGCCCCGCCGCGGTTCTACGACGATGTGTCCCAAATGCTGGCGCTGACGGGCACTCGGTGGGACCCCACTGTGACGATCCATGGAGGCCAATACTTGTTGCTGCGGGATGAACCCGAACGCCTGAATGACGAGAAACTTAGGGCTTTCACACCGGCGTCATGCATTCACCGTACCCAGACGGAAGCCCAGAGGGAGGAAAGGAAGGCGCTGCGGACGGCTTGGATCAAACTGTTAGCGGGGATTCGCGCGGCGCATGCCCGCGGCATCAAGCTCCAGGTGGGAACCGACACTGAACCAGGAACGCTGGTGTGCTTCTATGGCTCGTCCGTTCACTGGGAGCTGGAACATTTTGTCCAGGCTGGGATCCCGCCGCTCGACGTGTTGCGCATCGCCACGCAAGAGGCTGCCGCCGCCGTCGGCGCGGACGACGACCTCGGCACACTGGAGGTCGGCAAGCTCGCCGACATCGTGCTGCTCGATGCCAATCCGTTGGAGGACATCAAGAACACGCAGACCATCTGGCGCGTGATCAAAGGCGGGTGGGTGTTCGATCCGGAAAAGTTGCGGCCTTCGCGGAACTGAAAAGGATCTTAGCCGCTAAGTTTTTTGTGACGTTTTTTGTTACAACACTCAGAA
>CAYLZR010000096.1:0-8053 GCA_964388145.1 uncultured Gemmatimonadaceae bacterium
CAGGAGATAGGCAAACGTTGTCTTCATCGGAGAACTCCGTCTCTTTCGTCTACGTTGAAAAAGCGTACCAAGAGTATCACTCTTTCGTCATTGAGGTGGAAATTCGGCTCCAATGGTTGATGCCGATAGGAGGCTCAGCGCCACGAATGTCAACGTCCCGTTTGCACATCCCCCCGTCACACACGTTGGCGCGCCGATCACGAACAGGTTCTCGTGATCGTGCGTTCGCCCATGCTTGTCACACACGCTCGTGGCCGGGTCGTCGCCCATGCGGCATCCCCCGGCCGGGTGATCCTGGAACTCCGACGATCGCGGCGCCAGTAACTCGCCGTCGCCTGCGCGCGCCATGTGTGAGAAGACATTCCTGATGCTCGCCTCGGTGTGTGCGCGCAGTTCGCGAGACGCATCGCTGTCGCGAAAACGCAACCGAGGCATGGGATCTCCCCACTCGTTGCGCTTGGACGCGTCAAGCGTCAGTTCGCTCGCTTTCGCCGGTAACACGTCGTAGTACGCACGTACTCGGGCCGTGCCTTCCTGGGTGCGGCCGCGCCAGTCTCGTATTACCTCGTCACCGAGTAAGATCGATCCGGAGTCGTCTCTCAGGCGCGGTTCCCGACCGACAGTGGACTCCCAAATACGCAAATCGTGTCGCACGTAGCGACCCAATGGTCCTGGTCGCATGAACCGCTTCGAAACAAGACTGTGTGATGTGTTGATGCCGGGGTACAGCTTCGCTGGCAATCGCACGAACGCACTCACGTTGCGGTGGCCGGTCATGTATTTGCCTACCAACCCCGAACTGTTCGCAATGCCGCCGGGAAATCGCGAGTTTGCGGACAGGAGCAAGAGATGTGGACTCCAGGCGTAACCGCCGGCTACCACGAACATTTTGGCGCGGAATTCGACCGGAGTATCCGGATCGTCGCGAGTTGTGCCCACCGCGTGGTCGATCCGGTCGGTGCCGGCTTCGGGAACCAGCTTTCGAACCAAGGTGCGCTTGATCAGCTGTATTTTGCCGGCGGCCCGCAGCGTATTCCATGTAAAATCCGGAGAGTACTTCGCGCCGATCGGGCAGATGGGAGAGCAGGTATCGCTGCGGCAACACTCCGGACGGCCGCCGTAAGCCCGGGAGTTTTTTGCCGACGGCTGGCTCCAAAACGGAATCTCCGCCGCCTCGCCCCATTCCTTTAATAGGGCCAGGTTATACGACAGGGGTAACTGTTCCATGGGGTAGGCCTTGGAACGTGGATCCAGTGGTTCGGGACCCTGTTTGCCGGCCACCCCCATGCGTTCTTCGGCTTCCTGGTAAAACGGATCGAGTTCTTCGTAACTGATCGGCCAGTCGTCGCCGACACCGTACAGCGAGCTGACGCGGAAATCTTCGGGACTGAAGCGCGGCGTCACTCCCCCCCAGTGCATGGCCAACCCTCCAACCAGCATCGAACGAGATTGGATACCGTCCGCGGTTTGTCCATCGATGTGATCGTCACCCCCACCCCACGGGTTTTCTCCGTAGGCCAGATACCGTTCTCGCGCGGCGTGCCGATTGCGCAGTTCGAGCGCTTCGTCACCGGCCTCGACGACCACGATGCTGGCATGGCGTTCGGCGGTGATCTTCTCCGCGGCGAGCGCCGCGGTGATGCCCGATCCGATGATGCAGATATCGCTCTCGATCACTCGGCGCATGGGGCTATCCTCCCGGCCGAAGAGAAATCGGCTCATCGGGAGAGCGCCGAAGCGGGCGACACTTGTTCTTGCCGATTGCGGCTTTGTAACAGAGATCCGTCGCCTCTGGGCTCGCATAGAAGTACGCAAGCAATCCTACCGCTACGTGTCGCGCCCGATACGCCCGCGGTAAACGATCGAGGCGGTCGTCTGCGATCTGTTGTCGAATGATGCCGCGCCGCACGTCGGCGTCGAGATCGACAAATGACGCGCCAAATCGGCGCTGCGCTTCTGCATTGAGTCCGTCGAGTTGGTCCTGCCAGCGGGACGTCGGGTCGCCGGGTGTGTAATCGATCTCGCTGGTGCCGTATCCGTGATTGAGCTCGGCGTCTGTGCTGTACTGCTCGAGCCACTGTTGGAATTCGTCGACGACACGATCGATGTTATCGGAGCCCAGTTCTGTCGGCAGTAGGGAGTGACCGAGCGCGCCAATGAGCGCGTCGTCGAGCGGAGCAGATTTCCCGGACCTCAGCAAATGACGAGACGCGGCGGCTATCGGCACTGATGCCGCGACCGACCCGACAAAACCTCTTCGGTTGATATCCGGCATGCCGTCTCCTAATTCTGAAGTGCGAACGCCTTGAGCGTCGCGTCCTCTCCTGCGCCTGTTGCGATCACGACAAACTGGCGATTGGCCGTTTCATAAGTCATAGGTACGGCGTAACCCGTTCCACCCAAATCGTGTGCCCACAGCACGCTGCCGTCCCGCGTATCGAGCGCATACAGCACCGAACCGCCCCCAGTGAGAAAGATGAGCCCACTGCTCGTCACCATTGGTCCCGGTGAACCCGTCACGCCAAGGCGAGGCAGATCTAAATCTCGCAGCAAGGGGTGGTTGCCAATGTCGGGTGTGTCGCCGACGGGCACCTGCCACAGGTGGTCGCCGGAGTTCATGTCGATCGCCGTCACGGTACCGTATGGTGGCTTGTTGATTGGCAGTGATTCGCCTTCCAAGCGGAGGCGAGATGACGCACGGCGGTCTCTCCCGTAGTCGGCCTGGATCGTGTCCGACATCGGTGGTTGGATCAGGCGCGCGATTGTGGGGGAATTGTTGCCTTTGACATAGAGGATGCCGGTTTCGGGATCGAACGCACCACCACCCCAGCCCGCCCCACCGATGAGCCCGGGCATCACCACCGTTCCCTCGAGGGAGGGCGGTGTGAACATCGGGCCGAGTTGGAACTGACTCAGGTAGTCCAGAGCCGCCGCACGTATTTCCGGTGTGAAGTCGATGACGTCGTCGGTGGTAAATCCTTGGACGGAGAACGGTGCAGGTCTGGTGGGGAAAGGTTGTGTCGCGGCTGTGCGTTCGCCCGGCACGCTGCTCTGGCCTACAGGTCGTTCGTTGATCGGCCACACCGGCTCGCCGGTGACTCGATCAAACACGTACGCAAAGCCGGTCTTTCCCAAGACAATGACGGCGTCGATGCGTTGTGCGTCGACCGTGATCGTTCCCAGTATCGGCGGGGCAGGGAGGTCATAATCCCACAGGCCGTGATGCACCGTTTGAAAATGCCACACGCGTTCTCCGGTCTTTGCGTCTAGACACACGATCGATTCGGCGAAGAGGTTGTCCCCTGTCCGCGCACCGCCATACCAGTCGTTGCTGGGAGTGCTGACTGGGAAATAGGCGAGGCCCCGCTCGACATCGACCGTAAACGGGGCCCACACGTTCGTGTGGCCAACATCGCGCCACGATTCGTCTTCCCATGTTTCATGACCGAACTCGCCCGGCTGTGGCGTCATGTGAAAGCTCCACACGCGCTCTCCGGTTCGGACGTCGTATGCCTGCACGTCGCCCGGGGGGTCGTTCTTGTACGTGAGGCGGTCGCCGACGCCGTTACCGACGATGATCAGGTCCTGATACACGACCGGCGGTGACGTATTGGTGTAGTGGAGCCTGTTGACGTCCCAAATCAGATCGGCGGTGAGGTCGACCTCTCCGTTCTCACCGAAATCAGCAATTGGTTGTCCCGTTGATGCGTCGATGGCGATGAGGCGCCACCGGCTGGCGATGAACACACGACGCTCGCTCCCGTCGGTCCACGTGGCGACGCCGCGGTGCACGAAGCCCGTCCCGTTGGACGGTTGGCCGAAACGATACGCTCCCGGATCGTAGCTCCAGAATTCGGCGCCGGTTTCGGCATCGAGTGCAACCACACGATTGTACGGCGTGCTGAGGAACAACGTGTCGTGGATCATCAATGGGGTGACTTGGAAATTTCCCGGTCGGGCCGCACGGGTACTGTCGGTCTCTTCGATTCGTGTCTCGTTGGTTCTCCACTCCCAGGCGAGTTCGAGCGCGGCGACGTTGGCGCGGTTGATCGTCGTGAGGGCGGAGTATTTCATCGCGCCGGGATCGCCGCCGTAAACGGGCCAGTCGCCGTTTGGTGCGCGGCTGCACGCGGCGGCGACGAGACCGACTACGGCAAGTGTGATAGCCACGGAAAACGCGGAAAGCACGGACCCCCGCAGCCCCCCGGGAATTTGGCTTTCCCCACTCAACCCACCAAGAGCGGAGTTCGAGCCGGAGGGTGGCGAACAGGCAAACACCGGTCTGCGAGGTTTGTCTACCCTCTCACGTCTCACGTCTCACCTCTCACGTTCTTGTACACCACCCCACCTTTCATCACGAACACCACGCGCCGCAACGCCGTGATGTCCTGCAGTGGATTCCCGTCGAGCGCGATGATGTCGGCTTCCATTCCCGGGGCGATGGTGCCGATTGTGATCCCGAGCCGTAACGATTCAGCCGCGCGTGAGGTGGCCGAAACGATCGCATCCATCGGATCCTGCCCGCCGGCCTCGACGCGATAGATCAGCTCTTCCAAGTTGCGGCCGTGCGCTCCGGCAACCGCATCCGTTCCAAAAACGATCTTCAGATCCGGCGTGGCCAGCGCTTGCTTGAAGACGTCGAGCGCGGTGGGCACCGCGCGTTCCATCTGCGCGAAGCCTTCTTCGGTGTAGTTCCCTGTGCCGATGTAGCGGTGGCGGTTTTCGAAATAGTTGCGGAAGATGAGATGGATGTTCGGATCGTAGTACGTTCCTCGCGCGGCCATCAGGCGCAAGGTTGCTGAGTCCAACAGCGCGCCGTGTTCGATGACGGTGCAGCCGGCGGCGACAGCCCGCTGTGCGCTCTCTGGGCCGTGCGCGTGGACGGCCGTGCGGAGGTTGTGTGCCGCAGCCTCGCCGCAAGCGGCGTCGAGTTGCTCTTGGCTCATGGTCGGTGTGCCGCCGACGCGTATGCTCGCCGATGCAAAGATCTTGATGACGTTGGCGCCGTCGGCTGCGAGGCCACCGACACGGGTGCGGATCTCCTCCGGTGTGCCTGTCCGTTCGTTGATCGACGCCAGTGACGTGATGACACGGGGCCCGGGGATCGTTCCGCGAGCGATCCAGTCCCGCAGGTCCTTATCCCACCGCGAGCCCAGGTTCTGGACGGTTGTGACACCGCCCATCAAGGTCGCATACGCGTTCTCCACCGCGTACAGCATCCGCTGTTGATCGCTCTCCTCGTCCCGCGAGAGATGATGGATCCTGTCGTCCGGATCGAAGTGCCAGTCGAGGTGGGTGTGTGTGTCGATGACGCCGGGCATGACCGTGAGGCCGGTCAAATCGTACGTGATGTTGGCAGCGCTGGGATCGATCCGCGAGATCTTGGATCCAGAGATCACGATGCTGGTGTTGCTGAGGGTGGCGCCCCGCCCATCCAGAGCCATCCCGATACGCAGGACGGTGGGTTGGCCTTGCGCGACGCAAATCGAGGGATACAGGCATATCAGTGCGAGGGCGAGAGGACGACCGGTCACTGTTCGTTTCCTCGTGAGGGTGAGTTAACGGTAAGATGGCGGCGGTTCGTGTCCCCGCCAGAGCGAGGCTGCGACTGACATGCCGTCTGCCCATCCGCCCGTCCGCCCGTCCGCCCGCCCTCAGTAGCTCAGCATCTGGGTCAGCTTCACAATGATGCTGCGGCCTGGCGCGGGCCCGCCGTCGGTCATGAACCGCTGCTCGTTGAAGACGATATACAGGTTGCTGAGCGGGTCGTGGATTACGTTGAGTCGGATATTGGCGTTCAAGCGGTTCGTATTGGCGTCGTATTGCGCGAACGCGTCTACGAACATGTTGGTCGTGAAGGAGTAGTTGGCACGGGCCGTCCAGATCTCGGTGACGAACTTTCCGTTGGGGACCTCGAGGTCGACGTCGGTGCGCGACAGACTCAGGGAACCGCGGAACCTGTACGACGGAGTGACCGTAAGCGTCGTCCTCACGGATAGCTGGTTTCCGGTCCAAAGGCCGCCCCAGGTCAACCGGGCCGACCCGGAGATGACGCGGCTGGGGTCGGCGGTGTAGCTCAGTTCGTAGGTGGTCCAGTCGTACTTGCCCACCGCTATGTCCGGGACCGCGGCATTGATCGTAAAGGGGTTTGTTAAACTCTCTGTGGTCGGGTTGAACGCGATCTGTCCGAACCCGCCGTTGTTGAAGAAAAAGGTCAACCCCGTGTGCAAGCGTTTGGCGACTTCGTTGCCGTCGAGATCGGTGAAGTAATTCCACACGACGTGCGCGTGCATCTCACGCAACCCTCGTTTCCGTAACGATGGCAGACGCGGCCGCACCCCGGTGTCGAGCGACCACTTCCGAATTCCGGTACGACGGAGAAACCCAAGATCGTTGGTGAAGTTCTCGCCGACCGCCATCAAGCCCGCTTTGACGTGCAGAAAATTGCCCTCACGGTTGAGCGACGACTGGTAGGCGTATTGTGATCCCGACAACCCCGGCGCGTCGGTATTCACGAGAAAAGAACTCCAGTCGATGTGTCCGGGGAGCCGGATGTTCGCGTCGCCCCCATAAACGCGGTTGACGTCACCACGATTCTCCACGGCGCTGCGGATCATGAAGAGTCCCCCGACGTCTGAGTTGGAAAACAAATTGTGGCGCACGCGCACCACCGCATAATCGTTCTCCGGTGCCGCGTCCTGTGATTGGCTGCGCAACGCCAACGCACCAACTTGGAACCCGGCCTCTTGTCCGGTCAGGCGAAGGCCACCATCGATTGGGATCGGGCGGCCGTCTCCGGCGAGCCCCATCCGCCTGGAAAAGAACAACACGAGATCTCGATTGGCGAGGCCGGTACTGGTCGCCACTCTAGTGTTCCTCGGAGTGTCGCCGACATAAAAAAGACCGGAATTCTCTAGGAAAAACTCGCGCTTCTCGGGAAAGAACTGCGGGAACTGCGTGAGGTTCACCCGCTGTGCGTCGATCTCGGCCTGTGCGAAATCCGGATTCACCGTGAGGTCGAGCGTTAGGCCATCGGTGAGCCCGTACTTGGCGTCGACCCCGATGTCCGTGGTTTCGTCGAAGGCGAGGCCACCCGTCTCGCGAACGGTTCTCGCGGCCGCGTACGGGGTGATGCGAAGATCGCGTCCGCCTTTTACCGACCCCATTCCGGTGAGGTTTCCGGCGAGCGAGAGCCGGGTGAGATCATACGCTCTCGGGATCGGCGCCCAAAACGCCACTTCGTTCTTGCGACGGATACGGCGGCTGAAATTGATTCCCCACGTCGTCACATCTTTCGCCGAGCGAATGGCGTTCAACGGGATGACCAGCTCGAGAGTCCAGCCGTTGGAGACGCGGCGCGTGCGAGCGGTCCACGGCGCGTCCCAACTCGTGTTGACGGCTCGGCCTTCGTTGGTGATCTGCCTATCGGCGCGACCGCCGCCCGGATTCGTGGCAAACACGTATCCGTTTCGACGATCCCCGAACGTGTCGATGATTACCTCGAACACGTCTTGATTTGTGAGCCGAAAATCTTTGCGGATGTCGGTAACGACGATACCGTCGGGGTCCGATTCGTAGAGATACGCCGCGACGTACAGGTTGTCGGTGTCGAAGGCAACCCAAACTTCAGTGCGTTCGGTGGCTGGATACCCTTCGTCCGGCTCGCTCTGAACAAAGCCTCCTACCGGTGCGTGCGAACGCCAAACGTCGTCGTCGAGGAGTCCGTCAATTGCCAAGGTTCCCGTCACAGGTAGCACAATCAATCCCAACCGTTCGTCTTCACGAATCGCCGTGGGCAGCGTGCGGCTCGGCTGGCTAATGGACTGCCTCGCCTGAACGCCGTTCGAAATCATCGTAGCGCTCAGTGCAAGGACCAAGCTGGATCTTATGGAATGAAGCTTCAGACTCTGCATTATTCGCTCGCCATCCGATCGTCGCTCGCTCCGAAAGGAGGGTCCGTGAACCCTCCCTCTTTCGCTAACGATTCCGTCTGTCCGTCTGTCCGTCTGCCCGTCTGCCCGTCTGCCCGTCTGCCCGTCTGCCCGTCTGCCCG
>CAYLZR010000097.1:0-3797 GCA_964388145.1 uncultured Gemmatimonadaceae bacterium
CGAGAAGCATCGCACCTTGGTTCGGGAAATAGATCAACGGCACACCGGTGGATCGCAGGCCGTCGATGACACGGCGTACCGCTGGAAGCACAAAGCGGCGGTAATCCGCCGGGCTCAGCAATCCGGCCCAGGAGTCGAACACCATGAGGGCCTTGGCGCCGGCGACCGCTTGCGCCGTGAGATACGCGATCATCGTATCGGCCAGCTTTTCGAGAAGCAGTCTTGATACATCGGGCTCCGCAAACAAGAAACCCTTGGCGGTCGTGAACGTCTTGGAGCCATGCCCCTCTACGAGATAGCAGAAGATCGTAAACGGCGCCCCGGCGAAACCAATGAGGGGGACGTCCTTGGGAAGCGCGCCACACACTTCGCGCACCGTCTCGAGCACGAAGGGCACGCTCTCTTCGGGGTCCGGCACCCGCAGCGCTTCAACTTGCTGCGCGTGACGAAGCGGATTGGCAATCACCGGACCGGGAGCGAATTCGATCGGCACCCCCATGCCTTCCACCGGCGTCATGATATCACTGAAGAGAATCGCCGCATCCATGGCGAAACGGCGGACGGGTTGCAACGTCACCTCCGCCGCAAGCTCCGGCGTCTTGGTGAGGGTGAGGAAGTCCACTTTTTCGCGCACCGCTCGGTACTCCGGCAAGTAGCGACCCGCCTGCCGCATGATCCAAACGGGGGTGTGCGACGTTTTCTCCGATCGGCACGCCGCCAAGAAGGTCGATGTCTCCGTTGTCGCGTTCACACTCATCGGTCGAACACTCCCATCAAGACGTCACGCGCTGTATCCAAGGTGCGCTCGATATCCGCTTCGGTATGGGCCGCCGAAAGAAACAACACCTCGAACGGACTCGGAGCCAGGTAAATACCGCCGTCCAGCATCCCCCAGAAGTATTGCGTGAACACTTCTCGGTCGGCCGCCGAAGCGGTGTTCCAGTCTGTCACTGGTTCGCGCGTGAAAAACACGGATCCCATCGAGCCGACCCGGTTCCACGTGATGGGAAGGCCGTCGTCACGAAGCGCACCCCATCCACGATCCATTTGCCGGCCCAATTGCTCGACGTGATCGTAGACATCCGGATGTTCTCGCAAGAATCGTAGAGCCGCGATACCCGCGGCGGTGGCAAGTGGGTTGCCCGAGAGCGTTCCCGCCTGGTAGACCGGTCCGTCGGGCGCAACCTGTCGCATCAAGTCTTCACGTCCACCGTACGCGCCAACCGGTAATCCACCCCCTAACACCTTGCCCATGGTCGTCAGGTCCGGCAGGACGCCGTAATGTTGTTGCGCTCCTCCCGGTGCAATACGGAAGCCCGTCATCACTTCATCGAAGATCAACACCGCGCCGGCGCGCGTACAGAGTTCGCGCAACCCTTCGAGAAAGCCCGCCGCCGGAGGCACACACCCCATGTTCCCCGCAACCGGCTCCACGATAACGCAGGCAACACTGTTGGTGTTGGCTTCAATCAGTGCCTTGACGGAACCCACATCGTTATACTCTGCAACCAAAGTGTCGCCGGCCGTTCCGCTGGGGACGCCGGGACTCGAAGGCACGCCGATCGTAGCCGCACCCGATCCCGCGTCCACCAAGAACGTATCGGCGTGTCCGTGATAACCGCCGCGGAACTTGATCACCTTGGTACGGCCGGTGGCGGCCCGTGCGAGCCTTGCCGCGCTCATCGTTGCCTCTGTGCCGGAGTTCACCAGCCGGACGACTTCAACCGACGGCACCATCTCCACGATGAGTTCGGCTAACTCCACTTCAGCTTCGGTAGGGGCCCCGAACGAAGTTCCCTTTGCGACAGCGCGCTCAACGGCCTCCCGAACGGCGGGATGCGAATGGCCCAAAATCATCGGCCCCCACGAGCCGACGTAATCGAGGTATGCATTTCCGTCGATGTCCCAAACGGTGGCGCCCGCGGCGCGCTCGATGAACACGGGGTTTCCACCCACGCTGCCAAACGCTCGGACGGGCGAGTTGACTCCACCGGGCATCGTGCGACGTGCACGCTCAAATGCGCGGTCGCTCGCGGCGCGGTTCGATGTGCTCGCCTCCGGAAGTTCAACCCGCGGCTGTTTGGTGACACCCACTGCTATTCCTCCCGCAGCCACCGAGCTGCGTCCTTAGCGAAATACGTCAATATCATATCGGCGCCGGCGCGTTTGATTCCGGTGAGGCTCTCGAGAGCGGTGCGGCGTTCGTCCACCCACCCTTTTTCGGCTGCTGCCTTTATGAGGGCATACTCCCCCGAGACTTGGTACGCCGCCGTCGGAACACCAAAAGCATCTTTCACCCGGCGCACGATGTCGAGGTACGGACCGGCCGGTTTGACCATCACGATGTCGGCCCCTTCTTCTAGGTCCAACTCGACCTCGCGCAAAGCCTCGTCGCCGTTTGCCGGATCCATTTGATAGCCACGGCGGTCGCCGAAGGAAGGAGTGGATTGCGCCGCTTCGCGGAACGGTCCGTAATACGCCGAAGCATATTTGGCTGCATACGACACGATGGGCACGTGGCCGAGATCCTTGTCGTCCAGCATCGTCCGTATTGCGGCGACCCGTCCGTCCATCATGTCACTCGGCGCGACCGCATCGGCGCCGGCTTGCGCGTAGGCGAGTGCTGCACGGGCCAGCAACGGAAGGGTCGCGTCGTTGTCCACCTCACCCGATTCGGTCAACACTCCGCAATGCCCGTGATCGGTATACTCACACAGACACACGTCGGCCCAGACCAACAGATCCGGTGACTCTTCCTTAATAGCGCGAATGGCTCGAGGGACGATTCCATCCGGTTCGTAACCTTCACTGCCTTCCGCATCCTTGTGCACGGGTAGGCCGAAAAGAATGACCGCGGGGACGCCGAGCTCGAATACCTCACGTGCTTCCTGTACCGCGCGGTCTACCGAGAGTTGTTCCATCCCTGGCATGCTGGAGATGGGCGTCGCAACGTTCTCACCCGGCACAATGAACATCGGGAAGACCAGGTCGTCGGCCGACAACACGGTTTCCCGCACCAACCTGCGCCAGGTGGCGGTCCGCCGTAGGCGTCGCAGACGATCCTCAGGAAACGACATGTGTCACCCGTCCTCCTGATTGAGGACGTCCACAACCGCCTCGACGACACCCTCCAACGTGGATGGATCCGCAACCGCGGCAGGCGACACCCCGAGCTGCAGCAACGCCTCTGCGGTGGTCGAGCCGATCGCAACGGCGGGAATCTTTCCGAATGCGCGATCGAATGCGGGGCCACCGATGGCCTTGTGCAGGCCCACAACGGCCGACGGGCTCGTAAACGTCATCGCATCGAGGGAACCCGAATCGATTTCCGAGAGGCAGGTCGACCCATCGAGCGACGCATGCACCGTTCGGTACGCGACAAAGCGATCTACCTGCGCACCGAGCCGGTGGAGACCCTCCGGCAGCGTCGATCGGGCGATCGATCCCGCCGGATACAGGACCCGTTTATCTCGGGCAAGCTCCCGAGCAGAAAATTCGGCCACCAAGCCGTCGGCGCCGAATTCGCAGGCGGTGAGGTGCACGGGCCAGCCCTCGAGACGTAACGCTTCGGCGGTGGACTCACCCACAACGGCCACTCGGGTTTTGCTCGGCGGACCATCGACTGCCTGCGTAACCGCGGCTACCGCACGTGCGCTCGAAAAGACGATCCAGTCGTAGTCGTCCAACTTGGCGAGCGCCGCTTCGAGCGGGCCCGAGTCTTCCGGTGGAAGAATCTGCACGACCGGCCAATGACGCACCGTGGCGCGCCGCGCTGCGAGCAGCGTTCCCAGCGGGCC
>CAYLZR010000097.1:3897-7972 GCA_964388145.1 uncultured Gemmatimonadaceae bacterium
TCGAGCTGACGAATCCAGCCCAACACGCCCTCATCACCTTGCCGCGTCTGCACCGCTATAGCCCCTTGCGCCACCGCCGGAAGCACCCGGTCGAGAGGAAGGAAGCTCGTGATGTTGCTCTCCAGTCCCAAGCGTTTGACGCCCGCGGCCGCCAATACGATCGCGTCGTACTCTCCGTCGGTGAGTTTGCGAATTCGTGTCGGCACATTGCCTCGAAGATCCACCAACTCGAGATCGGGACGCCATCTCGCAACGAGGGCCCGGCGGCGCAGACTGCTCGTTCCCACGCGCGCCCTCTGCGGAAGGCTCTCGAGCCCGTCGCCCGAGTTGCTCAATAACACATCGCGTGGGTCCTCACGTTCGAGGACAGCGCCCAGGTCGAGGCCGGCAGGTAGTTCAGTGGCGAGGTCCTTGAGACTGTGGACCGCAACATCTACTCGGTGGTCCAGCAGGGCTTGCTCGATTTCCTTGGTGAAAAAACTCTTTCCTCCTACCAAATGAAGCGGAACGTCAGTGACGCGGTCTCCCTCGGTCTTGATGTATACGATCTCGACCGAGGGGGCGCCCTCCAGCTCCTTGAGTTTCTCGGCTAGGTGGTTGGCTTGCCAACGCGCGAGGTCAGAGCGGCGCGTGCCGATTCGAAGAAGCCCCGACGGTGGGGTCATGATCGTCGCCGGTCGTCGGGCTCTTTTGATGTGTCGGTCTGATCAACTTCAGGAAGTTGGAACAGATCGCGAACGGCGGAGAGCTTGGCGATGCGATCCGCGGTAGAACGATCGAGATCCTTGATGCAAACGGTGGGATGATGCAACAACTTGCTGATGAGGGAGCGCGTGTACCGCTCGAGCATCTCCCGGTCGGAACGCTCGAAGTGCTTGGCGTGTTTGTGCAGCTCGCGCCTGCCGATTTCTTCGAAGGTGTGGCGCAGCGCTTTGATCATCGGTGTGACTGCAAGTGACTCGTACCAGTCGAAGAAGAAATTCAGCTCCTCCTCGATGATCCGTTCCGCCTTCGGGATTTCCTTGGAGCGAGCCGCGCGGTTTTGCTCCACGATCTGCTCGAGCGCATCGAGGTCGTAGAGAAACACGTTGTCGAATCGACCAGCGGCGGGATCTACGTCGCGCGGGCTGGCAACGTCCACCAACACCAGGGGCCGGCGACCGCGGGCTTTCATTATAGGATCAAGCATGGCCGCCGTGATCAGCGGCCTGGACGACGCGGTTGCCGTCACGACGACATCGGCGTCGAGAAGCGCTTGATCCAACTCCTCGATCGGGCGAGCGCGCCCATTCCATTTCCTGGCAAGCTCCTCGGCGCGTTCCGGCGTTCGACTCGTCACCACCAGCTCGACCGGGTGTTCCTTGGCGAGATAGGTGGCCGCAAGGGCGCCGGTCTCGCCGGCGCCGACGACCAAGACGCGATGACGGGACAGATCGCCGAACACCTTGGCGGCCATGGCCACGCCGGCATATGCGACCGACATCGCTCCGCGACCGATTGCCGTTTCGTGACGTGCCCGCCTACCGGCATGAGCGGCCGACTGGAAGAGGCGCGTCAGATAAACCCCCGGGCCGCCGTTGCGCTCGGCGATCGCCAGCGCGTCCTTCACCTGGCCGAGGATTTGCTGCTCGCCGAGCATGAGAGAATCCAACCCCGACGCTACCCTAAACAGGTGATGCACCGCACCGCGTCCGGTGCGTAGATACGTGTAGTCGCCGTCGTTGAAGTGCGGCACACCTTTGTGGCACCTGATCGCCTCCCGCAACGCGCGATCCGCGCCGCTGACGTCCATCGTCGACGCGTATAGCTCGGTGCGGTTGCAAGTCGACAGCACGACGATCTCAGCCACCGCAGCGTCGTCTTTGCGGATGCGCTGCACGAAGTCCGATGCATTGTCTGCATCCATTGCGACGTCGTCGCGCACCTTGACCGGTGCTGTGGTGTGGTTGGCCCCGAGAACGAGCAGATCCATCGCCCTATCCAAACGAGTGGAAAGAGTCGAGGACCAGGTTGACCACGAACGACGAAGCCAACAGCAGGCCAAACGTGACCAGCGAGATGCCCGCCAAATACCGGCTCGGCCACTGCAGCGCGTACCGACCGCCAAGACAAATGCTGTAGAGCACCCAAACCACGGTTGCGCTGAGAAAAGCCGGATCGGCCAAGAAGTTGCCCGTGAGCTGGCCGCTCGACTCGAGGCCGCTCACCCATACCATGCCGATCACGATCGCCAGCGTGAGGTTGCCCCACCCAAAAATGAGCGCGCTCAGGTTCAGCTTGCCGAGGATCTCCAGACTCGGCAAGCGCTCGAAGATCAGGCCGATCCGATGACCCTTGAGCGTCCGGTAGAGCAGCAAATACAGCAACCCGTACACCGCGGCAATGGCGAAGGCGGCGTAGCCGAGAAGGGCGGCCGTAACGTGCAGCCCGAACCAGGACGATCGCAGGATCTGCTCGACCTCACTCGTGTGCGTCACGAACGCACTCGACACGACTTGGAAGAACAGGGCCGGGGCAAGCAAGAACACGCCGGTCGCCCGGTTCTGAAGACGCCACTCGAGAACGAGGTAGACCGTTGCCAGGGCAAACGCCAGGAACGAGAAGGCCTCCCACACGTTTGCCACCGGGACATGCGCGAAGACCAGGGTCGCGAGCAGCAGATAGCCGAAGTGCGTGGCTACGACACCTCGGGCCACGCCGGTGGCCGCCCGTGCGGTCCACGGCGCCCCCGTGGTATACAGGGCCAGATACACGACCACCGCCAGGAGGTAGCCCAGGGGCAGCAGGACGTTGAGCAATTGCAGAAGGACCAGCATCTCCCACAAAAGTTATCCCTTTCGTCACCCCGGCGTCATTCCACCTCGAAACCCGCCCTGGGCTCCCACCGTAGGGGAGTGCGCCACCGCGAGAAAGGCCGTCATGCCCGATTACATATGGATCCAAAATGTCGTGTTCCCCATCATCGGCATGGGGCTCATCGGCCTCCTCGGCATCGGGATCTATCGGATCGTGAGCAAGATCATCGACCGAAAGCCGACATCTAGCATGACGGGGTCAGAAGATGTCGACGCTCTGCGGGCCGAGCTAGACGCGATGCGGGCCGAGCACGCAATCGAAATCGCCGAGCTGCACGACCGGCTCGATTTCACCGAGCAGCTGCTGACCCGAGCTACGAACACCGGAGCGCCTCCCAAGAGAAAGCTGACCCCGGCGAAGTCCGTTTTCCCCTAGGAATCCATCCCGGCGTTCGATCTGGACGAGCCTATTGCCTCGTCGTTGCCAGGTATCCGTCGCCCATGGTAAACGATGCAGTTCGAGGATGGACGGCTAGCCCTGGCTTTCACGATGGCCCCTCTACTACCCACTGCCTACTGCCCGTTCAACACTCTATGGTTATGACGCCCTGAATCCGAATTAAAGACGAGCGCTAGAGTGGAGGAAGTGACGATGGATAGAGTAACCGGTATTGGCGGCATTTTTTTCAAGTCTCAAGATCCAAAGAAGCTCAAGGGCTGGTATCAAGAACATCTTGGCATCACGCCCGACGCCGAGGGATACATCCAATTCGAGTGGAGAAAGAAGGACGATCCCGATCGCGTTGGTCACACCGTGTGGGAGCCTTTCCCGCACGACACCGATTACTTCAATCCGAGTGCCAAGCCGTTCATGGTCAACTTCCGCGTAGCCGACCTGCAGGCGTTGCTCGAGCAGTTACGTAAAGAGGGCGTTCAGGTCGACGACAAGGTCGAGGAGTACGACTTCGGAAAGTTTGGATGGATCATGGATCCGGAGGGAAATCGGGTCGAGCTGTGGGAGCCACCGGAGTGACGGAATGACAGAATGATGGTAGGGCGGCAAGGGGGTCTGGCAGAAGAACAGATTCCGCCCTACCGCCTTCATTGGGCCGTAATAAATCGACAAGTCATATCACTACATTGAACCAACGAGGTCAGCCAGCTTGGGGTTAGAGTAATCAAATTGACTACTTCAGTCTGTTCCTGGATAAGGCGTCGTTGATCGTTAGACAGGCATTATTCTAACTTTCCCCAGCAAAAGTCCGGTTTTCCATGCTAGC
>CAYLZR010000098.1:0-6466 GCA_964388145.1 uncultured Gemmatimonadaceae bacterium
AACACGGTGATCTTCGCGGTAGTGAATGCGTCAGTGTTGCGCCCGCTACCGTTTCCGAATGCAGAACAACTCGTGTGGGTGTGGCCGAGTGGTGAGATCCCGCTTACCTACCGGCAATTCAGGGACCTTCGGGATGAGGCCCAGCCCGTCGCTGATCTGTCCGCAGTCGCTTTTCGCAGCTACGCGATCGCCGGCGGCGATGCTCCGGACGAAGTAAGCGGTGTTTCTGTCAGTGCAAATCACTTCGATATTTTTGGCGTCCAACCGGTTCTCGGTCGCCGTTTCTTTCCAGAGGACGGCGTGCCGGGCACCGATCCGGTAGCGGCCATCAGTTACGAGTTGTGGCAGAGTCACTTTGGGGGTGATTCGGCGGTTGTCGGTCAGCGGGTAGATCTTCTTACGTCAGCGGCAATTCCGATGGTTCCGGGTGCGTTTACCGGAGCCCTCCATACGGTGATTGCCGTTCTCCCGCCACGCTACCGACCATTTGGCTTCCAGGCACACGTGTACACACCACTCGTACCGAATACCGTAGATCCGAACCTGAGGAATCTGCTGGTTGTCGGCCGGCTGGCGCCGGGTTCCACCGCACAGGGAGTCCAGGATGAATTGGTGAAGCTGAGTGCCACGCTGCCCTCGTTGCGACGGTTGGAAGACGTCATTGCACAAGACCGGGTGATGAGCTTACGAGAAGCGCTGATCGGTCATCTGCGCCCGGTGATGTTCTTGACGTTGGGCGCCGTGGGGATGGTTCTGCTGATTGCCTGCGCGAACGTGGCGAACCTCATGCTCGCTCGCACACAAGCGCGCCGGCAAGAGCTTGGTCTGCGATACGCCTTGGGTGCGAACAGAGGGCGCATTATGCGTCAACTTCTGACCGAAAGCTTGGTGCTCTCTGCGTTAGCTGCAACAGTGGGCCTGCTAGCTGCGTGGGTGTCGTTGCCGACCGTGGCGAGCCTGTTACCTCCACAGGTCGTTGACGCGGACCGTGTAGCGTTGAATCTGCCCGTTCTTGCGTTCACGTTGGCCGCCTTGGCCGTAACCACGGTGTTGTCTGGAATTGGCCCGACCATTCGCCATACTCGTGCATTGGATGGCATATCCGGATCACAGCGTGTTGTCGGCTCGAGCCCGCGCCGGCACCTCGTCAACAACGGACTCGTTGTTACGGAGATTGCCTTGGCGTTGGTGCTCGCGTACGGTGCCGGCCTGTTGTTGAAGAGTTTCTCCAATCTCACCAGCGTCGACGTGGGTTTTGAATCAGAGAACGTGATGACGGTTCGGGTTGCGCCTTCGGAGCAGCAGTATCGTGATGCCGCGGTCCGGAGAAATCTGTTCGCGCGACTGCTGGAGCAGGCTCGCGCCCTGCCCGGCGTTGCAGCGGCGGGTGCGATTCACTTCTTGCCGATCGGGGATGGTGGCCCCGCAGTCGGGTTCTTGGTGGATCCGTCCGATCCCGAATCCAACCAGTCGGGTAGTTACCGGGTAGTCACGCCCGGGTATCTCGAGACCATGAAGATACCGCTGCTGCAGGGACGGCAAGTTGATGCGAATGACGGACCGGGATCGCCACTCGTTGGCTGGGTCAACAAAAGCCTCGCCGAGAGATTGTGGCCTGGTGAAGACGCAGTCGGCCGTACATTGTACCGTACGAGTGGACGAGTGTTCTTCACTGTTGCCGGCGTGGTGGGTGATGTACGGCAGTCGGCGCTTAGGTTACCGCCGCGTCCTGAGATCTATCTGCCGCTGGACCAGAGCGAATGGGCCAGCGCAATGACCATGGTTGTGCGCACCGTGGGAAGCGTTCCCGGCTTGGCATCGCAACTCCGACGTATTGTTCGGACCGTTGACCCGAACGTCCCGATTACCCGACTGGCGTCCATGGAAGCGATTGTGAGCGACTCACTCGCCGGTCAGCGTTTCTACAGCGTGCTTTTTTCTCTGTTCGCCGGACTGGCGCTCGTGCTGGGAGGGGTCGGTGTTTATGGGGTGGTGTCGTACGTGATGGGGCAGCGTACCAACGAGATCGGCATTCGTCTGGCGTTGGGCGCGACGCAACGCGGCATACTGCGACGCGAGATGGGCCGCGGCGCACTGGTGACGGGGACGGGAATCGTGCTTGGTATGGTGACCGCGTTTGCTTTGACGCGTTTTCTCACGAGCTTGCTGTACGAGGTGTCGCTCTTCGATCCGATAGTGTTCGGAGCCACGGCGTCCATCTTGGCGACCGTTGCACTCTTGGGTGTGGCACTGCCCGCTCGTCGCGCGGCTCGTATCGATCCCATCATCGCGATTCGCGGTGCCGAGTGACGGAGTTTCGAAGTTAACCGCAGAGAGCGCAGAGGACGCAGAGGGACCTATTGTTATCAAAGTCAGAGACTACTATTGTGGGTTGGGTGGCTCTGCGAACTCCGCGTCCTCTGCGGTTAACCTACCAGTCAATTCCGCCGTTTCTCGAACTCGGCCTCCATCAATACCCAGGTGTTGGGATCGAGCGTTACGTTCGCGGGCGCACGCTCTAGTTGGATAGTGAACGAATTCAGCCGCTCGTTCACTTGGAGGGTTTCGATCCGGGGTGGCAGCTCGCCATCGTAGTAGATCCCGACCTGCACCGGCATCTGAAAGAAGTAGCCGTCGTTTTGGACCTGGTTCAAATCGATGTTCAGTCTCCCATCTTCATAACTCCAACCGCCTTGGTACTCCAGCTTCCCGCCCTGATAGAGCCACTGTTGGAAAAACTCTGACAGATCACGCCCCGATGCTTGTTCCATTGTGCGCCGGAAGTCGTCGGTTGAAGCATTGCTGTCTCTGTATTCCCGGTAATAGGCCTGGACCCCTCTCCAGAACGCCTCGTCGCCAATGAGGCCGCGCAACATATGAAGCGTCCAGCCGCCTTTCTGGTAGGTGTTGGACGATGTCACCTGTCTCATGTCGGTCAGATTTTCGTGCACGACGCGATAATCGGGGTCCCCGTCGTAGAACGCCATCACGCGATCGCGGCTGCTCTTTAGGCCGGTGACAAACGCGTCCCGGCCGTACGCATGCTCGATGAACAGGAGCGTGAAGTAGGTTGCAAACCCTTCGCTCAGCCACACGTCGTTCCAGTCGTACTCTGTGACCGCGTTGCCGAACCATTGATGCGCCACTTCGTGGATGATGACATTCCGCCACCGTTCGCTTCTGTTCCCAGTAACCGAATTCTCCCCATAGAAAATGGCGGTGGCCGCTTCCATCCCACCGCCGACGCTCGCCGCCTGGACGTTGGCGAGCTTCTCATACGAGAATGGCCCGACCATGTCGCCATAGAACTCCATCACTTGCTTGGTAGGTACGGCAAAGTCATAGAATCCGGCGTCGCGGTCCTGATGATACACCCACGTCTGGATCGACTTGCCCTCGTACTCGTCCACGTATTGCACGGCGAACCGTGCCACGCCGAGTACGAAAAGCCAGGGTGCGATCGGTACGGACTGTTTCCAGTGTGTCAAACGCGTACCGTCTGTGTTATCGGTTTCCTCGATCAACAGTCCGTTGGAAATTACCTGATAGGAGTCTGGTGCCGTGACGACAAACTCGCACATCGCCTTGTCGTACGGATGATCGATGACGGGGAGCCAGTTGCGGGCCCGGTTTGGCCAGTTATCGCTGAAGAACGTCCGATCGCCGTGTTTGTTGGGGCCGATACGCAATCCGGTTTCCGGCACGCCGTGGTACGCGATCGTTATTTGGCTGCGCTGATTTGCGATTGTAGGGGCAGGCAGTGAGATCCATAACTCATCGTCCTCGTGCCTGTAATCCAACGGGTGTCCTGCTGACGAAACCCCGCTGACCGTCATCCCCTTTCCGTCCTCAGTGGCCTTGACCAGATCCAGCCGTAGCTCGGTGATTCCGTCGATCTTGAACCGCACGTCCATCGTGGCCTCGCCCACGATCTCGTCCGTCTCGTCGCTCAGGGTGAGGCGGAAGACGTAGTTGATGGCGTCGATGTTGGGATTCTTGGGGTAGTTGTCCCGGAGTGGTGCGGATTCCGGGATTGCGATAATTAATGCCAACCCCAACACGATCTCTTTCATTATTACCTCGCCTTCATCAGTGTCTGGGGAAAATGGAGTGCTGGAGGCTCGGATGCGAGAGGTGGCCCACCGACGGGAGCTTGAGTTAGCCACGGAAAACACGGAAACCACGGACCCCCACACCCCTCTCCAACTTTGGGTTCCCCTCACCGCCCCACCATGTGGCCTGCCAACGCTGAGGAAGAAACCCGACAGGGGTTGGGGGAGGGGAAACCACAATCCGGGTGTGGGGCGGGGTTTCCGTGCTTTCCGTGAATTCCGTGGCTATCTGACGAGTACTCCCCGCTCCCCGACCAACGGCATCACTGTACGGGGTTGGGAATCCCGATCGCGAACACGAACCGTTCCGTATCGTAGGACGAGATCTGCCATGTGAACCAGGCAGCGAAGTTGAAGGGGGAGATCATCGGCGTGAGGTTTCCGATGCCAAATCCCAGCTCCGCATACGCCGAGGGTGCCGTCGCCACCAGCACATCGCCGGGGTTTGATGTGTGGTTCACGAAGTCAGTCCAGAACGCTCCGCCGTGAACGCTCAGTGTTACCGGGAGGTCGCGAATCAAGGGAATGCGGCTGGCGCGAAAGAGCTGTTGTTCGAATTCGTGGTTGACGAAGAACATCGCCGCACGATTCCCCGAGAAGTTGCGTTCCTCCAACGTATTGAAGCCGGCAGCCTGAAAGAATAAGCCGTTACCGAAGTCGACCGTGAAGTACCGTTGCGTAGGGAGCCGACCGGTAGATGTGGCCGCTACGGCGTCAATAGTGGTGAGCCCCATGATGAAGGTCCGCTGGCGACGATGCAACCGGAGCGTGTAGCGTCGATAATCGAAATCACTTCCCAGGAACGACGGAGACGTATACTCAGCGCCCGCCGTGATTCGTGTGTACGTCAGGTTGTTGAAGTAGAAATCGCGGCCCTTGCTCTTGAGTAGGGGCCGCGAGTCGTATGTGAAGCTTGCCGAGACGGATCGAAGCCTTCCGTCGACGATTGCCGGATTGGCGCGTTGCCGCTTGTCCTTGTCAAAGAAAGAGTAATCACTCACCACCGGCGCGGACGATTGATCTACATCGTTGTACTGCAGTCGGAACTGCGTGAAATCGAAGATCTTCGTGCTGAACGAAACGGTGAATCCTTCTTCGCGGTAGTAATCCAGCGGGTCGATCTTGGCAAACAATGCCAGCTGGGTAGAGTTATGGGCCCCAGAGATCATTGCGGGGCGCTGTACCGTCTCGTCGTGATACGAAGCGCCGATCCACAACCGCCGGCGCTCCGACAACCGATAGCGAACTCCGAAGTCGTGTTGCCAGTCCTCACTTCCGAACGCGTATCCGGTCTTGGCACGCAGAACGAGGTCGGGCGAGATGTCCCTCCACGTCCAACCGGCGCCGAGGTAGGCACCCTCGACTCTGTTGAAATGGAACAAGTCTGCGTTGGTCGACAGCAGCAAGGCGGTTGCGGTGCCGCCGAGTATGCGGGTTCCTATCGGTCGGTGCCTGTTCTCCAGGGAGTCAATTCGCGTATACGCGCCGCTTTCGACATCCGAGAGGGGCTCTGGTCTGGCCTCGATCCACACGGTGCTGTCGGCATCGTCAACAGCTTCGTCGACCACAACCAGGTACTCACCCAATCCGACGGGCGGACTTCCTTCGTCGAAGCGAAAGTTGCGAAGCGTGGCGGTGTGAGAGAAGGATAGGTGCTGGGGAAACCCGGGAATGGGGACGCCAAAATGTACCTCCCCCGAGAACACGATCTGGCCGGGCATCCAGCGATCGTCACCGAGATCCTGTATCCGTTGGCGATAGCGCAGATTCTCGATGAACGGAAACCGCACGGCCTCGTTGGCCCCAACGTCGATGGCGAGCACGTCGAACGTCACGTCGGCGATATCAATCATCCCCACGAAAAGCGGTGAGATCTCCGACTTGGGCTCGATGGCCAGTCGGAACACCGCACGACCCCCGACGTCCAGTGTGTCCAACAGGTAATACCGGTAATGATCCAGTGCGTCATCGGCGGTTGGAGAAACAACCGCGTATTTCTGCATATCGATCCGGTTTTTATTGAAGTTCACGATCTGACCCACGGAGACGAGATTGGCGTCGGCGTTGAGGTTGCTGGACTGGGTGCGGGCGGTGATCGTCTCTTGATAGGTGTCGGGCTGTTCCCAATACGCCGTTGTTTGGGATTCCGTAATCAGCACGATCGAGGCCGTGGAATCCTCGTGCTTGTTCAGGTCACGTACGATGAATTTCACATACGCGTCGTAGCGATAGTCGTGAATTCGCGAGAGTAGGTCGTTCTTACGCGCAATAGCCCGTCTGATGATTTGCGTGGCTAAATCGTCGGCCTCGGCGGTCACCCGTACTGTCGCGAGTTCGACGGGGAGGGGGCTCAG
>CAYLZR010000098.1:6566-7947 GCA_964388145.1 uncultured Gemmatimonadaceae bacterium
GGGACTTCATCAGGACCATGGGTGCGGGCCTGGCCGGGGCGGGCGTCGCGGCCAACAACCTGGCCACCGCGGCCGCCCAGGGGGATTCCGAGAGGCTGCTCGTGCCGAATCCCGATCACGTGGAACCCGCCCCGTTGGGAATGGACCGTTTGCCGCTGTCGTGGCACCAGGGAGCCGCTCGCCGACTCAAGGAGCACGTGGCAGGGACGGGAGCCGACGCCATCCTGCTCCAAAGCGACCAGAATCAGGTGTACTACACCGGTTGTTTCCGGCGCAGCGGTGAGCGGTCGACCTGGGTGTTTTTCCCAATCGATGAAGAAGACACGGTGTATTGGTACTCGCCCGGGATCGATCGGGAGCTGATCACCTCGTGGTGGGCCACCGAGAACGAGTACTACTTCGGCTACCCGCATGCCGAGGGCGGCTTTCCCAACCGGGGTGAGGTCGTGCAGGGGGACACCGTCGATCTGTTTGCTTGGATGCTCGAGGGATTGAAGCGGCGCGGGTTCGCGGGCAAGACCATCGCGTTCGACCGCAATTTGACGTCCAGCGAAATGCAGACGGTGCGTCGGGTGATGCCGGGCACCAACTTCGTGAACATCGGCGGCGTGTGCCAGCACATGCAGATCATCAAGACGCCGGAAGAGATCGCACTGCTCCAGCGAGCGTACCGTTACTTCGACAAGATCCACGCCTTTGCGCGAGACTACATCCTCGAACGTGGGACGGACGCGACGGATTTCGAACTGGGACAGGCGTTACAGGCGTACGGCATCAGTCTGTTGATGAACGACGTGCAACGCGACGGCAAACCGAACACGGGGGTAGGGATTGAAGTGACGTCGAATTACGTCCGCGCGGGTGTGGCCTCCGCGTATCCCCATCCGAATCAATTTTTTCACAGCAGGATCGAGCGCGGCCAGACGGTCTACGTGAACACCGATATAAAACTCGGTGGGCTCGGCGGTGAGTGTTATCGCAACTATTTGATTGGACCGTGGACGGCGGAGCAGGAGAAGATGTGGGAGGTTGTGGCTGATACCGTCCGCATTCAAGAGGAGGAATCGGCGGCGGGAGCGGTGTGCTCCGACATCGCGAAACGGATCCACGAACACCAAGTGGCGAATGGCATGCAAGATTTCATTTACCATCGTCCCGCGCACGGCCAGGGGCAATTCTATGTGGGACATCAGCCGCCGTTTATCGCGCTGGGTGACTACACGACGCTGGAAGAGAATATGACGTTCAGCATGGAACCGGGACTGTACGACGCGGCCAACGGTATCGGCATCAACCCCAGCGACAACTTGCGCGTTACTGCAACCAAAGGCGTGCGGTTCAGCAGTGTTCCTTTTTCGAAAGAGTGGAGTTTCCTCACGCT
>CAYLZR010000099.1:0-2595 GCA_964388145.1 uncultured Gemmatimonadaceae bacterium
CCCCACCCCGCCGTACGACATTTGTCTGCGACTTCGTCAACCACCGGGAGCGAAGAAAAGTGTTGGTGCAACGAATAGATGTTGCACTTTTCCGGCGTCCCTGGATCCTTGCGCGTGACGCGGGCGGGATCGGTCTTGGCGGGACGTATCCGCTCCCAGATCTCTTCGGGCTTGTCGAGGATACCGACAGCGTTGCCGAGGCTCTTAGACATTTTCCCTTTCCCGTCGAGTCCTTGAATGCGTTTTGCCGTGCCGATCTGCGCTTGCGGTTCCGGAAAGAACCCCGGTGCGTATCGGGCGTTCCACTTACGCGCGATCTCACGCATCAGCTCCACGTGCTGGACCTGATCTTCACCCACGGGTACGAGATCCGCTTTGTAGAGCAAAACGTCGGCAGCTTGCAACACCGGGTACGTGAGCAATCCGGCTAGTACGCTTTCTTGCCGCCGCGACTTATCCTTAAATTGTGTCATCCGCTCAAGTTCGCCGATCGGTGTGACCGTTGTAAACACCCACGCGAGCTCCGTATGCTCGGCAACGTGGGATTGAGCGAACAAGACACACTTTTCCGGATCGATTCCGGCGGCGAGCAGACCCACCGTCATATCTATGGTACGCTGCTCGAGAGCCGCGATGTCATAAGCCTGCGTGATGGCGTGATAGTCGACAATGCAGATGAAGCACTCGTGCTTGTCCTGAAGCTCGACCCAGTTCTTCACGGCGCCGAGATAGTTTCCAATATGAAGTTCGCCCGACGGCTGAATGCCGGAGAATATTCGTGACATTTAGTGAACCTATGGAGGCACGGAAAGGCTCGCAAGGTGCTTGAATATCACGACTTACTGCCCGTTGCGGTCGCCGCGGCCGAGCGGGCGGCGGCGTTTATCCGACAGGCAACGAGGCCCACAGATCCCGCCTCGTGGAGTCAAAAGGGCATCAGTGATTTCGTGACCGAGGTCGATCTCGAATCGGAGCGGATCATCACCGACTACCTCCTCCAGCAGGTCCCGGACTCCGCCGTACGCGGCGAAGAGTTCACACCGGAAGAAAAGGCCGCCGAACTGGTGTGGCTCGTAGACCCGCTTGATGGAACCACCAACTATTTGCACGGCTATCCCGCCTACGCAGTGAGCATAGCCGCCGTGACGGATGGGAGTCCGAAGGTCGGAGTCGTGCTCGACGTCTCCCGCGACCTGACGTACACTGCCGTGGCCGGCGACGGCGCCTGGCAGGGTGACGTACGGCTGCGAGTCTCTGACGTGACCGACCCCGCCGCGGCGCTCATCGGGACCGGATTTCCCTTCAAAGTCCCGGACCGACTGCCCCAGTACATCGAACAATTCACCGTTCTGTTGCGCCACACGAGCGGAATACGCCGCGCCGGCTCCGCGGCGCTCGACCTGGTCGATCTCGCGTTGGGACGTTTCGACGGATTCTGGGAGTTGCAGCTCGCACCGTGGGACGTCGCGGCAGGGACGATTCTCGTTCGCGAAGCCGGCGGCGTCGTCACAGACACCGACGGTTCAGACGATGTTGTCAAGCACGGTTCCATCGTTGCCGGAAATCCGATGATGCATGGGTGGCTGATGGAAAGGTTGGCAGCGGGATGATGCGGAGAAGCAGCAGACGCAGGGGAGGCAGTGGAGGCAGGGCTATCGCCGTACCGCCGCTGCCGCTCGCTGTGTCGTTCCGTCTTTCCGTCCTTCCGACAGGGGTGCGGTGAATGGGCTGGGTCGAGTGCGTCCCCAACTTCTCCGAAGGACGTGACATGGCGGCGATCGACGCGATTGCCGATGCGGTTCAAGCCGTCCCACAATCGCACCTGCTCGACATTCACAGCGACGCCTCACACCACCGGTCAGTGTTTACCATCGTAGGCGAACAGCGATCCGTTCTCGAAGCGGTCTTCCGAGCGGCGAAGGTCGCCGTAGCGAAGATCAATCTCAAACAGCACACTGGTGAACACCCCCGCATCGGCGCAACCGATGTAGTGCCCTTCGTGCCCCTGGGAAACACGACGATGAGCGATTGTGTCGCACTCGCGTCCGAACTAGGTGGCCGTCTGGCTGATCAACTCGGCGTCCCGGTCTTTCTATACGGCCACGCGGCAACCAGGGAAGAACGGCGTGTCCCGCACGCGTTCCGCCGGGGCGGTTTCGAGCAATTGGTTTCGACGATCGGCACGACGCCGGCCACCACCCCCGATTACGGTCGCGCCGCCGTTCACACCACCGCGGGCGCAACGGCCGTCGGGGCTCGAACCTTCCTCGTTGCGTTCAACGTGTTCCTCGACACTGACGATGTTGGCATCGCGCGAGACATCGCCGGGAGCATTCGAACATCAGCGGGCGGGCTTCCCAATGTTCAAGCAACAGGCTTTTTGGTCGAGGGCAGCGCACAGGTGTCGATGAACCTGCTCGATCCCGTCACGACGACACCGCTTGTCGTTTTCGAGACCGTGCACCGAGCGGCGCAACGTCTTGGCATCGCCGTGAGTCACAGCGAGTTCGTGGGACTGGTTCCGGAAGCAGCGGTCGCAGGGGTGGACCGGCGCGCGCTACAGCTGCGTACGCGCCTAGCCGATCACCTGCTAGA
>CAYLZR010000099.1:2695-6282 GCA_964388145.1 uncultured Gemmatimonadaceae bacterium
GTTAGGTGTTAGGGAGTCGGGGGGTCGGGAATCAACGTAAAAAGTGTTTGGGCGGGGAATTGAAATTCTGCAATCTGAAATCGCGCCGGCGTTACTCCGCTGGTGTTGTGGCGGGTACGACGGTCAGGATACGCGGTCCGTCGGGATGGATGTGCACCGTGTGCTCGAAGTGGGCCGACAGCGATCCGTCCACGGTCACGACGGTCCACTTGTCCTTGAGCGTGCGGATGTCGCGCTTGCCGGCGTTGACCATCGGTTCGATCGCGAGCGTCATGCCCTCGGTCAACCGATGTCCGCGACCAGGCGTCCCAAAATTCGGAACCTGTGGTTCTTCGTGGAACCGCGTCCCGATCCCGTGGCCCACCAGCTCGCGCACCACGGTGTAACCCCCCGCCGCCGCAACCTGCTGCACGGCGTGTCCGACATCACCGGTGTGGTTGCCGACGACGGCCGCCGCGATGCCGGCGTCGAGTGCGTCGCGCGTCACCGAAAGCAGCCGTTCGACATCAGCGCTGACTTCGCCCACCGGTATCGTTCGCGCCGAGTCGGCGTGGAGACCTTCCAGACAAACCCCGCAATCGACACTGACGATGTCGCCCTCTTGCAATTCACGGCGATCCGACGGAATGCCGTGCACGATCTCGTCGTTGATGGACGTGCACAAAGACTTTGGGAAGTCGTACAACCCCTTGAACGACGCGCGCGCGCCGGGGTGGCTCAGAATGAAATCTTCGGCCAGCCGATCCAGGTCTTCGGTGGTGACACCCGGCTGCGTGTGGGATTCGACGAGCGCCAGCGTATCCGCGAGGATACGTCCGGCGGCGGCCATGACCTCGATTTCGCGGGCCGATTTGATCGTGATCACCAGGTTACTATCGCACTACCGACGCGGCTTGCCACGTCTTCGATGGTTCCTGTTGCGTCAATCCTGATCAGCACACGCTGGCGCTCGTAGTAGGAGATGAGTGGAGCCGTTTCGCTGCGATACACTTCCAACCGTTTCCGGATCGTGTCGGGCGTGTCATCGGGGCGACCTTCCGCCTCCGCCCGCCCCAGCATGCGAATAACCAACTCGCCATCCGGTGCATCAAAGGTAACGACCTTGTCCACCCTCGCGGCCCGGGCCGACAACAATTCGTCCACCGCCTCGGCCTGCGCAATGGTACGCGGAAAGCCGTCCATGATCACGCCGTTGGCGGCGTCGGGTGAGGCCAGTTTCTCTTTGACGATTCCCAGAATTACGTCGTCGGGCACCAGGTCGCCTTGGTTCATGTACTCCTGTGCCTGCTTTCCCAGCGGCGTACCGGCACTGACGGCGGCTCGCAGCAGGTCGCCGGTTGCGATCTTCGGCACACCGAGCTTGCCTGCCAGAATGTCTCCCTGGGTTCCTTTCCCCGATCCCGGTGCTCCGAGCAACACGATGTTCATGTCGGTAGGTCGGGGTTACGAATAGCGCTGCCGGCGCCCACGGAACTTCAGTCGGCCCTGCTTCATGAATTCGTCGTAGTGACGCACTCGCAAGTGTTGCTGCACCTGCTGCATGGTGTCGAGCGCAACACCGACGATGATGAGGATCGCCGTTCCACCGAAATAGAACGGAACGTTGAACGCATTGAAGATAAAGAAGGGAAGTAACGCAACGGAAGCAAGGAAAATCGATCCCGGCAATGTCACCCTACTCAACACGTCATCGATGTAGTCCGCCGTCGCCGCCCCAGGCTTCACCCCTGGAATGAATCCGCCCTGTTTCTTGAGGTTCTCGGCGAGATCCACCGGATTGAAAATGATCGACGTGTAGAAGTACGTGAAGAAAATAATCAAGAGCGAGTAGGTTATGTAGTACGTCGTCGTGCCGGGTTGGAACGCGTCGGACATCGCCTGCAGCGTCGGCAGGTTGCTGAACGTGGCCAGCGTACCCGGTACGATGATGATCGATTGCGCGAAGATGATCGGCATCACGCCGGAAGAGTTGAGCCGGATCGGGATATAGGTTTTCGCACCTTCGCGGATCCTGCCCCGGCCCATGACCTTGCGGGGGATCTGGATCGGAATGCGTCGCGCAGTCACCGTCAGTACGACGACGCCGGCGATGACGCCAATCATGACAGCGCCTAGCACCACGAGCGCCGGGAACGTGATCACTCCCTGATTGACGAAGTCCAACGTCCGGAAAATTCCGGGCCACATACCTTCGATAATCGAGAAGAAGATTAGCAGGCTCATGCCGTTCCCGATACCACGCTCGGTAATCTGCTCACCCAGCCACATCACGAACACCGCACCAGTCGTCAGCGTGAGTATGGTGATGAAGCGGAAATTCCAACCCGGATCGGGCACGGCGCCCATGGTCTCGCTGAAGATGGCAAACCCGTATGCCTGGCCGAGCGACAGCACGACCGTCATGTAGCGGGTCCACTGCGTGATCTTTTTCCTACCTTCTTCTTCCTTCTGCAGTTTCTCTATTATCGGGAATACCGCGCCGGCCAACTGGAACATGATCGAGGCCGAGATATAGGGCATGATGCCCAGGGCGAAGACGGTGGCTCGTGAAAAACCTCCTCCAACGAACATGTCATAGACGCCGAAGAAGGTGTTTGCTCCTGCATTCTGCATGAAGTCCGCCAAGACCTGGACGTTGACCCCGGGCGTGGCGATGTGAGCACCCAGCCGGTAGATGACCAGGCACATGAAGGTAAAGAGGAGCTTTTCCTTCAGTTCAGGGACGGCGAGGAGATTCGGAATGCGTGGTCCGGTCATCCTTATGCCTCTATCCGGCCACCTGCGGCTTCGATCTTCTCGCGTGCCTTTTTCGACACCGCGCAACCACGCACGGCCACCGAGCGTTCGACCTCTCCAGATCCAAGAATCTTGACCGGTTGGTTGGGTTTGGCGATGAGCGAGACTTCCAACAAAGAGGCCGGCGTGACATCCTCACCCTTGACCTTTGCCAAATCGCGCAGGTTGACCACCTGGTACTTCGTGCTGAAGCGGCTCCAGAAACCGCGCTTGGGCACGCGCCGAATGAGCGGCATCTGTCCACCCTCGAAGCCACGGCGCACTCTGCCACCTGAGCGAGAACGCTGCCCATTTTGCCCGCGGCCCGCCGTCTTACCCAAGCCGGAGCCCTGTCCCCGACCCTTGCGCTTTGGTGCCGTCGTGGCGCCCCGAGGAGCGCGCAGATTGTGCAGCCCTAACGATTGCTGATCTTCCGACATGGTTACTCCTCAGGCGTCACGCGAATGAGGTGGCGGACCTTTGTGAGCATCCCGTCGATCGCAGCGTTCCGCGTCACGACAACTTCACCCTGATGGTGTTTGATCCCCAGCGCCCGCAACGTCCGACGGAAATCCCGCCTCCGTCCGATGGACGAGCGAATCTGCTTCACGCGCACCTTGACGGGCACCGCCTTTACCGGCGCTGCCTTTGTCGCCGCAGCGGGCTTTGTGGCCGCCGGCTTCGCGGTGGTGACGGCGGTGACCTTTTTCTTTGTCGTCTTGGTGGCGGTTTTGGCCACGGCCGTCTTCACGGTCGATTTCTTGACGGTCTTGGTTGTTTTTTTGGTCGCCTTTTTTGTGGTCGCCTTTTTT
>CAYLZR010000099.1:6382-7913 GCA_964388145.1 uncultured Gemmatimonadaceae bacterium
TGGTCGCCTTTTTTGTGGTCGCCTTTTTTTTGGTCGTCTTGCTCTTGCTGCCTCCGGTGGACTTAGCCGGCATCCGCCACCTCCTCCACGCGACGCTGACGCGGCCTGTATTCCAAATCTGCGACGTCGATTCCACGCCGCCGTGCTACGGATTGCGGCGTCATCAAACTGCGCAGGCCCTGCATGGTCGCACTGGCCATGTTGACCGGATTGTGCGACCCCAGGCACTTGGTGAGGATATCGGAGATCCCCGCGCACTCCAACACCGCGCGCACCGGACCGCCCGCGATGACACCGGTACCCGTCGACGCCGGTTTCAGCAACACACGGCCCGCGCCGTGGCGACCGATGATCTCATGCGGAACGGTCGTCCCCTCGCGGGGCACATCCTCCATCGCCTTCCGTGCTCCCTCGACGGCTTTGCGCACCGCCTCCGCCACCTCGTTGGCTTTACCCGTGGCCACACCGACCTTGCCCGCACCGTCACCGACCGCCACGAGAGCGCTGAAGGAAAAGCGCCGCCCACCCTTGACGACTTTGGCCACGCGGTTGATCGCGATCACGTTCTCGATCAGATCCGATTCACGCTCGGTGCGGCGTTCGCGGCGGTTTCCTCGTTGTTGCCTCTCGTGCGCCATCCCTAGAACTCCAATCCGCCTTTGCGGGCCCCGTCAGCAACGGCTTTGACCCGCCCGTGATAAGGATATCCCCCACGATCGAACACTACTTGTTTGATCCCAGCCGCCACGGCCCGCTCGCCCAGGAGCATCCCAACCGCAAAACTCGCGGCCACCTTTCCGCTCTCTTTGACGGAGACGTCCTTTGCCTTGTCGCCCACTCCAATGAGCGTCCGGCCCGTCACATCGTCAATGATTTGCGCATAGACGTGCTTGAGCGACCGATGAACGGCCAAACGGGGACGCTGATCGGTCCCATGGACCTTCTTGCGGACGCGAAGATGCCGGCGGTACCGCCGCTGGCGCCGCGTCTTCGGCTTGTGAACCGGCCTCATGCCTTGGCTCCAGTCTTACCGGCTTTGGTCCGCACCTGTTCCCCCACGTAGCGGATGCCTTTTCCCTTATAGGGTTCGGGGGGACGGACCTTGCGGATCTCAGCCGCCACCTGCCCCACTTTTTCTTTGTCGATGCCTTCGATTTTCACGATCGCGCCATCGACCGATATCTTGACCCCGTCCGGGGCCTCGTAGTTGACGGGATGCGAGTATCCCACGACCAGCCGGGCGCCTTTGGCGGTGGCCTCCGCCTTGTACCCCACACCTCGGATCTCGAGCGACTTTGAAAAACCGTTGGTCACTCCCTCAACCATGTTGTTGATGAGCGTGCGTGTCAGGCCGTGCAACGCCCGGTGTTTTCCCGCATCCGATGGACGTGTCACCGTGATGGTGCCATCGTCGATCGACACGGTCATCTCTGGTGGGAGACGGCGCTGCAGCTGGCCCTTGGGACCCTTCACGGTCGCGACGTTGTCCTTCAAGTCGACGTTGACGCCGCTCGGCACCGTTATCGGCTTC
>CAYLZR010000100.1:0-7876 GCA_964388145.1 uncultured Gemmatimonadaceae bacterium
CGCACGACGCGTTCGGCGTTGCCATTGCGGATGACCATCTCGGCGTCCAACGCGACTAGCGCCGGCGCCGTGTCGGAAGGGGAAACCGCGACACAGCGGTTGGCGCCGAAAATGCAGTGTTCCCGATTCACCGCTTCGGGCGTGTCGGCGTAGCAGATGTTGCCGCCCGCACGGTAACAATCGAGGCCGGCGCGATAGTACCAGCAGCGTGTATCCTGGCACACGTTGCCACCGATGGTGCCGGTGTTGCGAATCTGTGGCGTTGCCACGTCGCGTGCCGCCGCCGCTAACAGGCCGAACTTCTCCTGAATCACCGGGTGGCGCTCGACCTCGGTGAGTGTCGTCATCGCCCCGATCTCGACTCCGTCCGCCGTCTCGCGAATGCCGTGCAGGTCCGCAATGCCGGCCAGGTCGATCAGCGCCTGGGGATGCTTCGCCCGATCCTTGAACCACGCCAGGCTATCGTGCCCACCGGCCAGTGGCCAAGCGTCTTCCCCGAAACGGTCCACGAGTTCCAACGCAGCGTCCAGGCTGTCCGGTTGATACAGCTCGAAGTGCGGCATCATGTCTTTGAGCATGACAGCAACTCCTCAGGCGGTGTTGACTTGCAGCGGCTTGTGGGACTGCGGCAGTCCCGACGCGGCGTTGATGATCATATCCAGAACGACCGGTGTCCGGTTGAAGTAATGTCCCCCGAGCGCGTCGGATATTGCCGATAACAGCGCCGCCGCGGCACAACCCTGAAGCGGCTCACCCACCCCCTTCGCGCCCACCGGGTTTTGCGGGTCTGCCTTGTCTACCGCGTCCCACCGCATATGGAGCGGCACGTCGAGATACGTCGGGGGTTTTGAGTCGTGAAATCCCACGGCTCTCGGCAGGCCAAATCGCGTATCGTAGATGTGACGTTCGAGAGACGCCAAGCCGAAGCCCATCACCGCTCCGCCTTTGACCTGGTTGGCCAGACTCTGCGGGTGAAGCACCGTCCCGCAATCGGCCACGCCCACATAATCGAGAATGTCGAACGTGCCGGTCTCGAGATCCAACTCGATCTGCACGAACCCCGCCGCCAACGCCGGCACGGTGCCGCGTCGCTCGAGATTGTCCCGCGACACGCCGATCAGCCCCGTGCCGGCCAGCGCACGCACCGATGCCTTCGTCATGCGATTGAGGTCCTCCGGCATCTCGTGACCGCTGTACTCGCCGCCCAACGCCATCGCACGCCTGGCCGCGGCCGCGTAGGTCATTCTCCGAGACCGATCGGATCGTCTGAACACCGTCTCGCTGCCGATGTCGTAATCCGACGGGGAGCCCCCCAACGTGCGAGCAGCGATCTCCTTGAGTTTCCGCACCGCGTCCATGGCGGCGGCGTAGTTGGTGCGTGTCATGGTGAACGAGGTGTTGCTGCCGAACTGCCCGTTGTTCCACGGTAGGTGCTGCGCCGAACTCCCACGCTCGATCACACAGTTTTCCCAGCGGCACTTCAGCACCTCGGCGGCCACCCGTGATGTTGCGGCGTACGAGTAGGTGCCGAGATTGCCGACACCGGTGTGAATGTGGAGTTTGCCGTCCGGCGTGATTCGCACCAAACCGTCGAAACCGTTCCCGCCCGCCGAGTGGAATGCTTGCCCGATGCCGATCCCGATCACCTTCGATCCGTTTCGCCGGCCGCTCAGCGTTTTCTTGGTTTCCCAGTCGAACTTGCTCGCGCCCTTGTCGAGCGCTTCGCGCAGATACGCACTCGTGATCGGCCCCTGGTTTTCGCCGTAGCGGGAATCGTTGTCCGGTGCATTGAGCCGGCGGATCTCGACGCGATCGAGACCCAATTGCCGGGCCGCTTTGTCGATCAGCGGCTCGACGGCGGCGGCGATTTGGTTCTGACCGGGACCGCGCTGCGCCCCTCTGGGCGGCGTGTTGGTCAGTATCCGGATTCCCCGGAACCGCATGGCCAAGGGTGTATAGACGATCGAGACCGCGCTGGCGGCGCTCGTGTAGTCGCTGAAGCCCGAGTTCGGGCCGTTGTCTTGCACGATGTACAGGTCGGCTGCGGTGACGCGACCGTCTTCACGGAAACCGAGCTTGATGCGTCCCTGGAAGCCCGGCCGGGCCGAGCCGATGAAGTACTCCTCATGGCGGCTGATGCGCATCATGACCGGGCGCCCGGTTTTCTTCGCCATGAAGGCGGGCACCGCCATGATCGGGTACGCGCCGCCCTTGGAGCCGAAACCTCCACCGCAGTGTTCGGCCACGTACACCAGGTTCTCGGGTTCGATCTCGAGTAATCTGGCCAAACCCGGCACGACAAGACTCTGACTCTGTGTCGATCCGTACAGATAACACTTGCCGTTCTGCCAATACGCCATCGCACTGCGCGGCTCCATCGAGTGGTGCGAGTGCCCCGCGGTCACGAAGGTCTCGTCGAGCACCAGCGCCGCGTCGGCGAACCCCGCGTCGACGTCGCCGTACGACCACTCCCTGGTGGGTTCGCCCATCGGCAACGCGCCGTCTTGCGCGGCCGCAAAGTCTTCCGGAGTCCACTTGATCTCTTGTACGCCTTCGCGCGGAATCAAGGTGTTGCCGTCGCCGCGTGCGTTGGGCCCGTCCGGTTGCAAGCTCTCCAGCGGATCCACCGTGAACGGCAACGGCTCGAAGTCGATCTTGATCTTCTCGATCGCGTCGTGGGCCGTCGTTTCGTCCACGGCCGCCACGGCCAGGATCGGCTCGCCTACGTAGCACGGGTCGTCGGTCAAGATGGGATTCCCGGGCGCCGGTACGGACGGGACCTCGTCCGCCCTCAACACCGCCACCACTCCCTCCATGCTCAACGCTTCGGATGTGTCGATGCTCCGTATGTGGGCGTGCGGCACCGGGCTCAGGAACAACCGGCAGAACAGCATGCCGTCCATGCGGATGTCCTCTGCATACTTGGCTCTGCCAGTGACTTTGCCCACGACGTCGGGCGGCGTGAAGTTCTTGCCTATCAAGTCCGCCATCTCAGGCCTCCCGCGCCGCGCGCATGATCGAGTTCAGGTAGTGATCGTAGGCGCCGCAGCGGCAGAGATTGCCCGCCATGGCGACGCGCGCCTCTTCCCGGGTCGGATTCGGGTTTTCCTTTAATAAGGCCACGCCGGCCATCACCTGTCCCGGCGTGCAGAAGCCGCACTGCGGACCCAACTCGTCGACCATCGCCTGCTGGACCGGGTGCAGCTCGCCGTTGGGACCCTCGAGCCCCTCGACGGTGGTGATCTGGCGACCTCGCACCCGATGGGTCAGCGTCGAACACGAGTAGTTCGTCACGTCGTCGATCAGCACCGTGCAGGCACCGCACTCGGCGCGGTCACAACCCAGCTTCGTCCCCGTGAGTCCCAGCTTGTAGCGCAGGGTCATGGCGAGGGTTTCCTGTGGAAGCACGTCCACCCGCCGGATTTGGCCGTTCACGTTGAGCGAGATCAGCCGCTCCACGGCTCCCGGCAAGGCAGCCCGAGGTCTCGAGCAACCACTCATCAGGACCGACGCCCCCGCCCCCGACACCGCTACACCCGAGGCGATGATCCCCTGGATGAATCCACGCCTCGACATGTTGGCGCGGCCCGGCAGCTCGAACGGAAGGTCGTCTAGGTTGGCAGGATGGTGGGAAGGGTCCCCGGGCGGACCGGGTAAACCAGCGTTGACGAGCGTTTTCTCGGTCATATGCGCTGCGTCCCTCTGAGGGTCACAACTCAATGCTATGACGATTTGGTTTTATAAGGAAGGGCTGCCGCGGATTGATTGTTTGAGCGCGGATTTGCTCGGGCGCTGGGCCTGTGGCTCTGGGGTTTTTCTGCGGCGGTATTCGAAAGAAAACCGGGAAGCGGCACCGCTCCCCGGCTTCATGTGCAGCGGAAATGGCTGCAGATTCACAGTCGACAGAAGCACGTTATGTGCCGACTTCATCTAAGTCAATGGTGCGGCGGTGCTGGCGGTGGGGATCGAACCCACATGGACAAGCGTCCGGCCGACTGTGAATCGACTGCGTCTACCAATTCCGCCACGCCAGCACCAACCGGTTGGCGGTCCATAGTAGGTCCCGAAGGGATGAAAACGGGTCCATTCAGTCGTGGTTCCGTGCCGCGGCAACAGAATAGCGCGCTATTCTTGGCGGCGATCACCCTCCCGTTGCACATGTAACCCTTCTCTTGCAGACGTCCCCCCCGCAAGGAAGGGCTGCCGCAGATTGATTGTCTGAGCGCGGATTCGCTCGGGCGCTGGGCCTGTGGCTCTGGGGTCCTTCGGGGCGTATGTTTGGGCCTCATGAGCGCTACGACGGCTGAAGCCGCCGCTCGGTTATCTGTCGGTAAACCGACCTTCGGGATGTGGGTCGCTTTAGCGACAGTCAGTTGGCCGAGCCGCGAGTTTACTCGTGGTAACCACCGGAGCGTTGGGTGACTGACAGGATAACACTCGTTGAGTAATCCACTCGAACGACTCGCTTCGGCCCTTTCGGACCGGTACAAGATCGAGAGCGAGTTGGGCCAAGGCGGCATGGCCACCGTCTACCTCGCCCACGATCTCAAACACAACCGCAAGGTGGCGGTGAAAGTGTTGCGCCCCGAGTTGGCCGCCATACTCGGCGCCGAGCGGTTTCTGAAAGAGATCGAAGTCACCGCCAACCTTCAGCACCCCAACATTCTCGCGCTGTACGACTCGGGGGAAGCCGATTCCTTCCTTTACTATGTCATGCCATACATCGACGGCGAGTCGCTGCGTGACAAACTCAATCGCGAGAAACAACTCGGTGTGGAGGAGGCCGTGGAGATCGCGAAATCGGTCGCGGCAGCGTTGCAGTGCGCGCATGAGCGGGACATCATCCACCGGGACATCAAACCCGAAAACGTCCTGCTGCAGTCCGGTCAGGCGCTGGTCGCGGACTTTGGGATCGCGCTCGCCGTGAGCCACGCGGGCGCCACGCGGCTGACAGAGACGGGGCTCTCGTTGGGCACGCCGCAGTATATGAGTCCCGAGCAGGCGATGGGGGATCGGGCAGTGGATGCACGCAGCGACGTGTATTCGCTGGCCGCGATGCTGTACGAGATGTTGGTGGGAGACCCGCCGTACACGGGCAGCACCGCGCAAGCGATCGTGGCCAAGGTGATTACAGAGAAAGCGGTGCCAATCACCATGCACCGCGACACCGTGCCACGCCACGTGGCGGCGGCGATTCACAAGGCGCTGGCAAAACTTCCGGCCGATCGCTTTCCCGACGTGACATCCTTTGCCGAGGCGATGGTGCGACCGATGTTGGCCGACACCGAGGAATACGAGACCATGGTGTCCGGCACGACACCGACGCGGGAGACTGCGACTGTATCCCGATGGCGGTCATACGGGTTCGCGGTGCTGGCCGCGGTCCTTGGCGTAGTAGCGCTCTGGGGTTGGTTGCGCGCGCCGGTGGCTTCGTCGGCCCCCACGCGCTTCACGGTTCCAGTGCCTGGCGGCATCGACGTGACTTTCTGGGGGCTAACATTATTTGCTCTGGCCCCTGACGGGCGGAGCGTGGTGTACTCCACCGGAGGGCAGCTCTACCGCAGGTCGTTTGAGGATTTTGAAAGCACTCCGATCCCAGGTACCGAGGGAGCCAGGGCACCGTTCTTCTCGCCGGACGGTGAATGGGTGGGCTTCACCAAAGGAGAAGCGCAACTCAGTAAGGTATTGGTGAGCGGCGGCCCAGTAGTGCCCATCGCAAACGCCAACGGCGGGGTAGGGGCAAGCTGGAGCGACAACGACGAGATCATCTACGCGGAGGCCCTCGGGACCAAGGGCCTGTGGCGGATGCCGGCTGGAGGTGGCGTTCCCCAGCGTGTCACCACGGTGATTGTCAGTGATTTGGAGGCCGCGCACATGTGGCCACAGGTACTGCCGGGGGGAGACGCCGTGTTGTTCACCGTTCGCGGACCCAGCGGTGGCTGGAGCGACGCGCGGGTTGTCATTCAGGATATTGGCGGTGGCACTCACCAGACGGTGATTGACCAGGCAACCTTCGGGCGATACGTGTCCGGACACATCCTATACGTCAAGGAAGAAGGTCCGGTTCTCGCGGTGCCATTCGATCTCCGCCAGCAGAGCGTGACAGGATCGCCCTTTCCGGTACTGGCAAACGTTCGCGTAGGTGCCACTGCGGGAGGAGCTGCCTTTGCCATCTCAGACGGCGGTTCCCTCGCATTCCTGCTCGGCACCAGCACGTTGAACAACTTGGTCAGGTGGGTTGACCGGACGGGGCAAGACCTTGGTCAGATCGGCACTCCGATGCCTGGCGCCTTCATCCGCCTCTCGCCGGATGGAACACAGATCGCCATGGAAATCCGTACGCCGGGCAACGTCGATCTCTGGCTGCTGGACGCGGCGAGTGGAGACAGGGTACGATTCACATTCGAAGTGGAAGAGGATGAGACCCCGATTTGGTCATCGGACGGCGAGCAAATGGCGTACAGTTCAGCCGGGATCGGGAATGCGAGGACTGTGTTTGTGAAACCAGTTGATCGCAGTTCCGAGCGGCAGCTTCTCTACACCGGTCAATACCATATTCATTTGACGGACTGGTCGCCGGACGACCAGTGGTTTGTGTACTACGAGATACATCCTCAGACCGGGGATGACATTTGGTTGCTCAGGGCGGATGGCTCGGGCGAGCCTCTGCCGGTCGCAACGACCACGGCCACCGAAAGAGATGCTGTGTTTTCACCCGACGGTGAATGGCTTGCCTACTCTTCCGACAATACGGGAACGACAGAGGTGTACGTGGTGTCGTTTCCGGACCTCGGCGGCGAACGGCAAGTCTCCACCAACGGAGGAACCTTTCCGCGATGGGCGCCTGACGGGGACGAGCTGTTCTACCTGAACGGCGACACCCTCATGTCGAGTGCGGTATCTACACAGGCCGGCGATCTGACTCTCGGCGTTCCTCGGCGACTGTTCGAGTATCCAAATCTGTTCGAGTATGATGTGGCCCCCGACGGCCGGCGGTTCGTTTTGCGTACCGTGAATCCCGACGCAACGGCCAAGGAGATTCGCGTTGTTCTCAATTGGTTTGAGGAGTTGAAAGCGGGGGCGGGGAGGTGACATCGAATATCCAATATCCAAGATCGAATATCCAAGAAGGAATATCGAAACCGACGCGTCCACCACCACTCAAGATTCCTTGTTCAATATTCGATATTGATCTAGCCCCATCGCTACGGCCGCTTCACACATCCGCGCGTCGTACGTGGCGAGCGCGACATCGTGACCGCGTTCACGGAGAAACATCGCCGACGCGAGATGCAGTGCATCCGGCGTGCGCACGGGAATGGGGAAAGGCTTCAACGCCCGCTGGAGAACAGGCCGGGCGAGCTCGAGGAAGTTGATGCGCCCGAGCAGCAACCGCGCCGCGGCAAAAAATGGCACGCTGGGTGTATGATCCGTGGCCGTTCTATCCGAGGCAGCAACGGCTCGGAGGAGATTCACATGACGTTTGAACAGTCCGACGTAGACGGGCTGAAGGCCTATCTCGAGGCCGATGAACGTGGCACGCTCCCGCCGCTGCTGAAATCCGCTGACCCGCGAATGCTCCACGGCGTTCTGGAACGGATCGAAGCGGAGTTGTCGGGTCCCGGAGAGGAGCGGTTTACCGAAGACGAGGCCGAGGAACTCGAAGCCCTCGGCGACGCCTGTAACCAGTACGCCATTCTCCTAGACGACCCGGCTGAAGTTACGGAGTTTGGTACCTGTCTTCAGGGCGTAGCGCGGTCAATCAGGGCCCGTCTTGGTTAGATCCTCGGACAACGTTTCCATACCAACGCAACAACGAGATGACCACGGGTAAACCCGCGGCTCGGCCAACTGACTGTCGCTGAAGCGACCAACC
>CAYLZR010000101.1:0-7708 GCA_964388145.1 uncultured Gemmatimonadaceae bacterium
CGCCGGTACGTCAGCTCGTGTTTTGCAGAGCGTCTCTCACCGCTTGCATGAACGCGTCCGGCGCGAATGGCCATCTCAACCCGCGCACGTCGCCGAGGCTGGTTGCAAGCGCGAGAGGATCCGGCGCGCCGTACCGCTTGCGCCCAGCAATCGCCACTACCTTCGCGCCGTCGAACGTTTGGCAGAGTTTTCGGATGAATTCGACGCCGTCCATGTCGGGGAGTGTCAAATTCACTACCACGGCGTCGGCCGGTGTCTCGCCCAAGTAAGAAAGCCCAGCGTGGCCTTCGTAGGCTTCGACCACCTCGAGGCCGGCAGTGAGCAACACTCGCTTCAGCCGCTCGCGAACAGACACGTCGCCGTCCACCAGAAGGACGCGATTTGTGTCGGTTTCCTGCCGTCTCTCCGCGAACCGACGTGTGACACCCGCGCGCCGTTCGCTCTGACGGCGATCGGTATCGGCGCGGCGGTCGGGTATGGAGCGGCGCTGAACGTCCACCGTCGTCACAGCCACGCGACGTTGAGACCGGCGCCGATCCACACTCGACCGGCGCTCTGTCGACCGGCGGCGGTCCGCGCACAACCGTCGGGGGTTACGTCGGGTGTCGCTAGGAGATGCCTTCACCGATTTGCAAATCCTCCAGCGGGCCGGGTGGTCGACCGGCTCGAGTTGAACACGCGTCCGCGGGGACGGAGCGTGCCGGAGCCTGGGACAGTGTATCCTCGGAGGCTCGCCCCCCGCAAGCGACGGAAAACTTCGGGTGGCGGACTCCAGACCCGTGACCCGGCAGCTCGCGCTGACATCGCTATCCTATTGCCACAAAAGCACTTACATACTATCGACTAGAATCTAGACACCTGCGACCCCACTTTTGATGGGGCGTATAAGTCATTATCACCGTTGCGGTTACAGCTGGTAATGCGTCATTTCTAGATCGCCGAGCCCGTGGGCGTTCCACATGTGGGTGAACCCTCACATGTGATTTACATCATTTCATCCAGCGCCGCCAAAGCCCACCCTTGCTGCATTCGTTTACCGGAAGCGGCCAAGCCGAGTCCGATGCGTGCCGTTCAACGGGCTTTGATCCCCTAAGGAGTCGCCCATGTTACAGGCAACACAAAACTTCGTACCTGATGAATGGAGTGGAGCCATCGAGATGTTGTCCACCCCAATCTCATGGATTCCTGCTTGGCACACGGCCATGATCAACTTCGCGTGGTTCGGTGGTTCGGCAGGCGAGATCGTGCTCAAGCGCGTGCTGGTGATGCTGCCAATGCTGCTGATCATCGCAGCGATTTGGACCACCATGGTTTCGCTGTACACCCTACCATTTCGCTCTGGGCGCGGCGGTTTTCTCACTGCGATGCTCATGGCGTGGTGGGATGCCGGCAGGACCATATGGTTCTTCTGGGCGGGCATGGTTCGCGTCGGCGTCGTGCTGGTTGGTTGGGTCAAGGGCCTGATCCGCCTCGGCTTCGCGATGCTCAAGAACGCCTTCCAGTCACCGCTCAATTTTCTCGACTGGACGTCGCGTAACTATTTCAAGCCCGGCGTTCCTTGGGTTGCGTTCCTCGCCCTGATTTTCTGGTGCGTGATCGAAGCGTTGATCTTCACGTACACGCTGCGGCCGACGATGACCGAGGTGCTGGCGGGTATTACCGGGTTCGAGCCCGATCCCCGTTTTCTGACCCCGCTTCTATGGATATTCCTCTTCTTCCTGATCATGGGAAGCTTTGCGTGCATCCAGGTGCTTGGTGAGGCCGTGCAGAAGCGCGCCGTCGGTGTGATCATTCAGATGACCCTGGTCGAGCTGTCGGTGATCTTCTTCGAAGTCATGTTCCTGTATCGTGAGATGATCGACGCGCTCACCCCGTGGATCGCGCAGCAAACCAGTGGGGGACTGCAACTCGGCCTGTGGTCGGTGTTGTCACTGGCCGCGTTCGGGTGGGTTGGCGTGCGCGGGATGACCTGGTTCCTCTTCGGCCGCTTTGGCACGCCGGCTCTGCTGGCAATTCTTGCCCGGGACACGGTGAAGCACGCCGAACCGGCGACCGCCCGAGAAGCAACCATCGACAACTTGCAAGGCCCGATGACCGCCCTCAAAGCGGAGGCCGCGTGGTTCCAGGCCGAGGCTCGCAAGGTGTTCGAGTTGATGTCTTTGCCGGTGCTGCAATTGCTGGCCGCTGCCGTGAACTTCGCCGTGGTGGTGATCACGTCGCGGCCGATGTTCAGCTTGCCGTTCAACAGCCTCGACGAGGTTTTGGCCTCCACGCCAGGCCTCGCAGGTGGTAAGAAAACGAGAACGCGAGGCGAACCGAATATTCGGCTTCAAAACGAGGCGGCTCAATGAGGGCGCCCGCTTGGGTGCGGCCACTGGTGACCGGCGCGATCGTCGTCGCGGCGGTCACCGCGTGTGCCCCCATCGAAGACGAGACGCGGCGTGCGAGGTCGACACTCGTCATCGGTATCGACGTGAGTGGCTCATTTGAATCGACAGGCAACTTCGACGACGCGATCGAGTTTGCCTCACATTACCTGTACGGCCATATCCACGGACTCGGTGAACTCGCCAGGCCGTCAGCGGTGTTCGTGGGTTCGGTTGGTGGTGAGCGGCCGGGTGAAACTAAATCGTTCCAACCGATCCACCTGTTCCGTGACAAGAGTCCCCAAGAGATAGCTGCGGTATTGCACGAGCAATTCCCATCTCATCAGGACGGATTCACGGACTTCAACGCGTTCTTTGACCGCGTTGCAACGCTGGTCAAGCGGCAGGGGTTGATTCTCGCGCCACTCAACATCGTCGTATTTAGTGACGGCATTCCCGACCTCACGGCGCGTCCGGGTGACGAGAGCCGTTACTCGGCGATCGACCTAAGCGTGTTGGAGTACCTCTCCCGCAGCGTAACGGTGCGGCTACTGTACGCCACACCGACCGTCTCCGTCGCGTGGGAAAGGGACATCAGTAGGCGACGGGTCCGCATGTGGACGGTCGACCACGAGGTTATGGTAGGATGGAAAGAACAGATGGAACCCAATATCGACCCGGAACTCGATGAGAACCTGTGGAACTGGGTCAGAGACAACATCGACTTCCGAGTGAGAAGCAAGGTGTTGTAAACGGCCTGAAAACGCGAGCTGGGGCCGGTCGACCATCGGCCTCAGCTCGCGTTCGATAGCCTCTTCGTTCCCATCAACTCGGCAGCCTTATTCACCCCGGTGCTGATGTCGAGCACCCACCCGATCTCCCCCCTTCCTGATACCTGCTGACGCCGAAGCTGAGCGCCGCGCCTCGTTCTCCATTGGCAGCAACGCATGGTAGATGAAACGATGCACGGGGGTTGCGACACCCGCGATCTCACCCAAGCGCACTACCGCACCGTTTTGTGACTCCAATTCAGACGGTCTGCCTTCCATTATGTCACGTTGCATCGACGCCGTCGCGTCTTCGGGCATGTTTTCCAAGAAGGCCAACGACTTATCCACGACGTTATCGGCCAGCGACACGCCCTTCGCGCGTGCAAGCAACTGTATCTCACTCATCGCCGCTCTCAACATCTCTCTCGTCCCTGCCGTGCTGCGCATGGTCCCCGCAGGCGACCGGGTCACCGCACCGACACCGCCAAACGACGCAATGAACAAGAATTTTTCCCACAGCGGCGGCCAGATGTTTGACGGCGTTCTCACGCCGACCTGTGCGTTGCTAAGCGCTGCCGCAATGTTCTTTACCCGTTCGGTCGGCGCGCCCGCAGTCTCTCCAAACACGATGCAAGGCTCCACGCCAAGGTGTCGTATGTGGCCGGGCGCAACAATCATGGTGAGAATCCTGCAAAGCCCAGCCAGCACGCGGTCCGCTCCGTGGACGGCGGCCAACTGCTGGGCTGCCTCTACACCGTTTTGTACGGGCAGAATAACCGTAGAGGGTCCAATCAAGGGCTTGATGAAATCCCCGATCTCCGGTACCTGCCATGCCTTGACGGCCACGAAGACGACGTCGACCGAGCCGACCTCCTCGGGGGTGTCGCTGGCCTCCACCGACGGCACCGCAAAATCTCCCAGTGGGCTTTCTACGCGCAGACCATGAGAGCGAAGGGCCTCCAGGTGCTTGCCCCTGACAACGAACACGACATCCTCGCCCACCGCAGCCAGACGACCGCCAAAATACCCGCCGATGCCACCCGCCCCAATCACCGCTATGCGCACGGCATTACTCCTTGAGCACCATATCGATGCACAACACTGCAGCGAGAATGAGCAGGCGCACCCGGTTGTCCGAAGGGACGGAATCCGAAATGTGTAGGACGTAATTGTCAGCGCTGGTAAACAACTCTTTGCCTATGCCCGACCACTTCTTGGTTACATGGGCGAACTCGGTGTCGCCCGCGATGAAGCGAAAATCCCAACCCGTCCAACTACCCTTCAGACTACAAAGGATCTGGTCGTTTTCGTCCAACACATCAAACTTCCCGCCGATGGACATGAGTTTTTGGTTGAATCCTCCAACTACCTGGTCCTTTCCATCGAGTACGGTCACCCGCGACCGTATGAATGTCGTTCCCCTAGTTATCCGAACGAGTTGCTGGCCCTCAGGCGTTGTCACTTTGATGTCAAAAGGCGTCATGCGCTTGTAGTCAGTGAATCTGAGTAGCTTGGTCACGATGCCGAGGTTGTCTTCACGGCACAGCATGATGATCTCGCCAGTGGCGGGATCGTGGATATCGAAGTTGTTGGCGGCCTTGAACACACCGACATGTTCCTTTACGAGGAAGACGTTTCTGTTCAGTAACTCGTGCATCATCCCTCCCTTTTCGCCCTGAGGTGTAGGTTACCGCGACGGCCGACCGCAAGTTACGACGAGGACCGGATCCGGCCAGCGGGCCGCCGGCACCTAGCCGCTGGCTCCATCGACCCGTATGTTGTCACGCTTCGCGAAACCCAGCATCACCCGTACGAGACGATCACCACTTGAAATGACCACCGGTAGCACACCCGAGCTGCGACAAGCCATTCGACTGCCGCACGCGACCGCCATGGTTGTAGGCACGATCATCGGCGCCTCTATCTTCGTGCAGCCGTCGGAGATCACGGGGCAGGTACCCTCCATCGGAGGCGTCCTCCTCGTTTGGCTCGTCAGTGGTGTACTCACGCTCATAGGTGCGTTGGTGTGCGCCGAGCTGGCGTCGACGTTCACCCAAACCGGAGGCGTGTACGTCTATCTGAAGGAGGCGTATGGTCCGCCGGTGGGGTTCCTCTGGGGATGGGCCATGTTCTGGAGCATGCACTCCGGGATCATCGCCGTGGTGGGCGTCGTCTTCGCCCGGTACACCTCGTACTTCGTCCCTCTCGGCGATCTCGGGATCAAGGTCGTCGCTATAAGCGTCATCCTGATTCTATCCGCAATCAACTACATCGGCGTGAAGCAGGGGAGCACACTGCAAGCCTTGTTCACGCTCGGCAAACTCATTGCAATTCTTCTCATCATCCTCGTGGGTTTTGCCCTCGGGTCGAACGTGCCCGAACACTTCGTGCCAAGCTCCACCACGACCGGTGGATTCACCCTGAGCCAGTTTGCCACCGCCGTGGTCGCCGGATTGTTTGCGTTTGGCGGATGGCACATGGTCACCTACAACTCCGAGGAAACCGTCAACCCGCGACAGACGATTCCGCGAGCGTTGGTTATCGGAACGATGATCGTCACGGTGAGCTACATCGCGATGAACGTCGTGTACCTCTACATTCTCCCGCTCGACACGGTCGCGGCTTCGACGCGCGTGGCGGCCGACGCGGCCGATGCCCTGATCGGCGTCGGCGGTGGTGCGGTGATGTCCGGCATCGTGATGTTCTCCAGCTTCGGCGCGCTGAGTGGAATCATCCTCTCGGGCCCTCGCGTGTACTACTCGATGGCGCGGGATGGCCTGTTGTTCCGCTGGATCGGTGACATTCACCCGGAATACCGAACGCCGCACCGGGCAATCCTTCTTCAGGCCGTGTGGGCCTCGATCCTCGTGGCAACCGGAACATTTAGAGTTCTCTTTACTCGAGTCATCTACACCGAGTGGATCTTCTTTGCGTTGATGGCGGCGGGACTCGTGCTGTTGAGACGCAGGAAAGACCTGCAGCGTGGCTACGAAGCATGGGGATACCCTGTGCTGCCAGCGATTTTTGTGTTCTCGTCGCTGGCCATCGTCGTCAACCAGATCGTAACCGATCCCCGTGAGAGCGCTTACGGGTTGTCTTTGGTACTGGTTGGGTTGCCCGTATACTACCTCTGGCTGAGGAAGGAACATAAACGGACTAGCGTATGACGATTGTCGACTTTCACAATCACTACTACCCGCCCGAGTATATCAAGGAACTCCAGGCGGGCTCCAGTGAATTCACCGTCACGGTTGATGACGACGAGAACCCGGTGCTGCATTCACCCGGAGACGTGAATATCGTCGTACCGGGCCACCGCGACATCGAGGTACGGCGACAAGTACTCGATGACATCGGCATCGACAAGCAAGTGATATCGTTTACCGCGCCGGGCACGGTCGTCGAAACACCAGAACGATCGGTCTCGCTGGCACAGTTGGTCAACGATTGCATGGCCAAGATCGTCGATGAGCACCCCAGCCACTTTACTTCCTTAGCCACCCTCCCCCTGAACGATCCCGACGCCTCGGTCAAGGAGCTGGAGAGAGCCATCACCGATCTGGGTTTCAAAGGCGTCATGGTCTATAGCAATGTGAACGGGATCGCGTTGAGTGACCGCCGCTACTGGCCGCTCTACGAGCGCGCAAGCGACCTCAACGCCGTTATCTACATTCACCCGACATATCCTGTGGGTGTCGAGGCCATGACCGAATACTGGTTGATGCCCCTAGTAGGGTTTCTCTTCGATACGACCCTTGCCGCTGCCAGTTTGGTTTTCAGCGGCACGGTGGAGCGATTTCCGGGAATTCGGTGGGCATTGGCACATCTCGGAGGGGCCATTCCCTATCTGGCCGAGCGACTCGACCGCGGCTACTACGCATTCGAGTCTTGTCGCGAACACCTCAGCCGCCCGCCAAGCGAGTTCTTGAAAAACTTTTACTACGACACGGTCAACTTCGACCCGAATGCGTTACAGCTGGCCATCGATTTCGCCGGCGCGGACCACATCCTGGCCGGGAGCGATTACCCGCACCAAATCGGTAGCCTCGAGAAAATGGTGGAGAGTCTCAACCAACTGGACGTTAGCGAGGAAGTGCGCGCCCAGATCCTGGGAGGCAATGCGTCGCGATTGTTGGGATTGTGAGGTTTACTGATTCTTGATCGCGGTCACCCGCCAAGCGGACCTTATTTTTTCGAATGTGACGCGTAGCTCGTCGGCGTGTTGCCCCGCGCTACCGTCTTTTCGCTGGTACTCAAAACTCGCTGCCAACGTCGCATTCGCCGAGTTTCCAACCACATCGAGACCTCGAATGGTGAACGTGAGGTCGAGCGTCCGGAGTGATTGAAAGAACCCTTCCCAGGCCGATTGGTCTTCGTCAGTCAAGTTTCGGTGGACCGCACGGAACCGACTCACATCTCGAGACTCGATCGCTCGCTCGAGGTTCCGAACGACTCGTCCGATTTCAACACGCGGATCCGGAGCCGCGGGGCGGCGCGGCGACGTCTCGGCTCTGTCCTCTTCCACGACCTTTGACAGCGTCTCCACCGAACTAGCGTCGCCGCGCGCGGCCC
>CAYLZR010000102.1:0-2531 GCA_964388145.1 uncultured Gemmatimonadaceae bacterium
CCGCCTCGAATGCGCGCAACACGTGCGGCAGCGCCGACGGCTCGGCGTCGACCGCTACGTACACGGCGTCCAATCCCAACGCAGAGCAAGCCGCGTTGTGCATTTCCGGGGAAAGCGAATGCGCAACCGGGTGCCCGACGACCGCCAGGACGCGGGTGCTACCGCGAATCCGAGCCACTCTGTGAATTGACGAATCGATCCACCGCCGCCCGGACGAGCCGTTGGATCTCGGTGAAAGTGTCTCGGTACACGGGAAGATCGCTGCCAAACGGGTCATGGACTTCAACGTCCGCTCCGGCCTCGCCGGCGTATTCACCGAGCAGAAACGTCTTGCCGCTTCCACCCAATTCATCAACCCGCACCCGATGATGCCGAGCCATCGTCAGGATGAGATCTGCTTGCTCGACGAGATCGCGTGTGAGGAGCGCTGCACGGTGCGGCGAAAGATCCAGCCCGTTTTCCAGCGAAATCAAATACGCACCCTCCGAGGCCGATGCACCGTCCCATGCCCCCGTTCCCGCGGATTGGATCTCTACGTCTTCTCCACGTTCATTGAACTCCTTGTGCATGATGCATTCGGCCATCGGACTTCGACAAATGTTACCCGTGCACACCAGCAGGATTCGCGTCATCGAGAGAACATCCCGAGATAGGCCTCGAGTCGGGACATCGGGATGGCACCCTCGCGCACCACCCTCGGTGGTTCCGTCGTGCAGTCGAGGATGGTGGACGGGACCGCACGCTCCAAGGGCCCGCCATCGAGCGCGAGGAGCCCGTCGACGTGTCCAAAATCGCGGCGCAGCGCAGCAATGTCGACAGCCGGAGCGCGACCTGGTGGGTTGGCCGAAGTCGAAGTGATTGGATGATCGATTTCGTTGATGAGGCGTTCGACTCCAGTTTGCGATGTCCTCCGCACCGCGACCCCTCCTTTCGGGCTTCTGAGGTCGTGCGGCAATCTATTCGTAGACGCCGGGAGGACCAGCGTCAGCGGTCCGGGCCAGAACGCGTCGGCAAGGGCTCTCGCCTTTTCGTCAAAGGTCAAACCCCACTTCTCGGCCATTTCGGCTCCGGACACGAGGAGCAAGAACGGTTTCTCCGAATCGCGATCTTTCAATCGTCTCAGTGCATCCAGTGCGGCCGGGTCCAGATTAGATCCGAGTCCGTACACCGTCTCGGTGGGATACCCCAACAAGCCGCCCCCATGCAGGTGCTCCACCGCCTGCGGGATTGCCGATGACACCTCGACCTCACTACGAAACGGGAGCACGTTCATCGAGAGGCCAGCGCCTCGGCAACGACGAAATCTTCCGGTGTGGTCACTTTGATGTTCGCGGTGGTGTCCAAGATTAGCTCAACCGGTATGCCGATGGCCTCCACCAACGCAGCTTCGTCAGTGGCGGTGGCGGATTGCCCCATGTGTGTGTAGGCCTGCTCCAAGATTCGCCTCGGGAACCCCTGCGGTGTCTGGGCACGCCACAACCCGTGGCGGTCGACCGTTTCCAACACGCGTAACCCATCGGGGTCAGAGCGTTTGATCGTGTCGCTCACCGGCACCGCGGCGATGGCACATGCGCCTCGCGATACGGCGTCGATGATGGCATCGAGCGTACCAATCGAGACGAACGGGCGGGCGGCGTCGTGGATCACGACACCGGTGCAAGTGGGCGGCAACGCCGCCACGCCTCGAGCGACCGAATCCGCCCTCGTCTCACCGCCCGGGATGGCTTGTAACCGGTTGCCGAGCAGATCGGTCAGCCACGCCGGAGGGTCAGAGAGCACGGCGGGTGGAAGTGGGACGATGATTTCCGCGACTTGCGGATGCGCGGCGAATGGACGGATGGCACGCAACAGCATGGGAATGCCGCCGATTTCGCGGAATTGCTTTGGTGTGGTCGATCCAGCCCGTTCCCCTCGTCCGCCCGCAGCGATAACCACCCCCACCCCTACCTCAGGCGGCGATCCGGTCATGCAACTCCGTTACGTGTCTGATTGAGATGGTCTGAATTGGCGTTTGATACGTCGCTCGTGCTGAGACAAACGCCGAGCCGCACGGCCTCGGGCACGTGCCCTCTGCCCTTCGAGGCCGCGAGGCTGCCCGGACGACGCGACACGATCTCCTCGGCCAACGTGTTCCACGCGCCGCATGACTCACAACGTCCGGTCCACTTGGGATAATCGGTTCCGCAATCAGAGCACCGGTAGACGGACCGGCGGTTAGAAGGCATCGATGGAACCCTGATCCCGCGGTGAGTAGTTGTCGAAGCGCGTGCACGTCTTGTTGAACGCCAAGGTAATGGTCCCGGTCGGACCGTTTCTGTGCTTGGCCACGATCAGCTCGGCCGTCCCCTCTTTGCCTTCGAGGTCTTTGTCGCTCAAGTGGCCCGCGTACACCTCGGGCCGATAGAGAAGGAGGACGAGGTCGGCGTCCTGCTCGATCGCGCCCGAGTCCCTCAAATCCGACAACATCGGACGGCGATGTCCGCCCCGTAGCTCCGGTGCCCGTGATAGCTGCGACAGTGCCATCACAGGAA
>CAYLZR010000102.1:2631-7670 GCA_964388145.1 uncultured Gemmatimonadaceae bacterium
TGTCCGCCCCGTAGCTCCGGTGCCCGTGATAGCTGCGACAGTGCCATCACAGGAACCCGCAGCTCGCGGGCCAGCGCTTTCAACGAGCGGGAGATAAAACTGATCTCGGCCTGGCGGCTCTCTGATTTGGCCGGTCCCTGCATCAGCTGCAGGTAGTCGACCACGAGCAGACCAATGTCGTGCTCGGCTTTGAGACGCCGGGCTTTCGAACGCAATTCGAGCACCGAGATGGCGGGAGTGTCGTCGATCCAGATCTTGGCGCTACCCAGGCGGCCGGCGGCGCCCGAGAGGCGTGGAAAGTCTTCGTCCCGGAGCTTCCCGGTACGGAGCCGTTGGAGGTCGACGAAGCTCTCCGACGCCAGCAGTCGCTCTACGAGCTGCTCGCGCGACATCTCCAGGGAAAAGATCGCCACCGGTGCCTGGTGATCGATGGCCGCGTTGGCAGCCACGTCGAGGCTGAATGACGTTTTCCCCATGGACGGCCGCGCGGCGACGATGACGAGATCGCTCTGCTGAAAGCCGTTGGTCATTTCATCTAAAGCTTGGAACCCGCTGGCAATTCCCTGTCCCGATTCGTCGCCGCGATGGCGCGCTTCTATGCGTTCCATCGCGTCCCACATGAGTTCCTTGATCCGGACGATCTCCTGAGTACCCCGCTGGAACGCGACCTCGAAGATCTTGTGCTCGGCCAGGTCGAGCAGATCCCCTACGTCTTCCCTGCCGTCGTAGGATGCTTGCACGATCTCCGTCCCCACGTCGATGAGCCGACGTAGGAGCGCTTTGTCTTTGACGATTCGCGCGTGGTACTCGACATTGGCCGCCGTCGGCACCACGTCGAGGAGGGTCGCGACGTAGTCGATGCCTCCCACGGCTTCGAGATCGCCGCGCCGATCCAGTGCGTCTCGCAGCACGACCGGATCCAGCACGTCGTTCTTCTCCACGATGGAGACCATGCAGCGGAACAACCGCCGGTGGGCCTCTTTGTGGAACGCTTGGTCTACCAGAAGTTCGGCCGCCTTCAGCGCCGCGTCTTGATCGAGCAACATGGCGCCCAAGACGGATTGTTCGGCTTCAGGACTCCACGGAATCCGGCGGTCCGCCGGTGCCTCAGCGCTCGCCAGCGAGGAGGCGTCGTGCGATACGAACGTCATCCCAGGTTGGTTTCTTCCAATTCGGGTTGCGAAGGAGTGCAGCGGGGTGGTAGGTGACCACCAGCGGGATGCCGCGGAACCTATGGACCTTGTTGCGGAGCGAGCCCAACGACCCCTTGTACTCGAGGAGCGTGCGGGCCGCGACGCCTCCCATGGCGATTATCACCTTTGGTTTCACCAGCGCAATCTGCCGGTGTAAGTACGGGACGCACTCCACGATCTCGTCGGGCTCAGGGTTCCGGTTTTGCGGCGGCCGGCACTTGACGATGTTGGCGATGTATACGGTTTCGCGGGGGCAGCCGATCGCGGCGAGAATGTCGTTCAGGAGATCGCCTGCGCGTCCGACGAAGGGGCGTCCCTGCTCATCCTCGTTTGCTCCTGGTCCTTCTCCGATCACCATGAGGTCCGCGTCCGGCGGTCCCTCACCTGGGACGGCGTTCTTTCGCTCCCGTGACAGGGCACATTTTTCACAGCTCCGAATCAACTCGCCAAGCCTGTCGAGATCGGCGTTCACAAGCGGATCCTCGGTAAACAGATCGGAGGGGGCTGCCGGTATCTCGATGCCGGGCGGTGGTATTTCGGGAGCGCCTTTGCGCCAGTTGTCCTGGCTAGAACCGTGTTCGGAACCGGTTGCTGACCGGCTCGAGCGGGTCGGGGTCTTCGGTGCTGAGGGCGTTTCTGTGATCGGTGATTCTGGTGGCATCACACCTTGGCTGAGTTCGGCGCGCGTCAGGACATACGAAACTTCGCCGATGGACTCTCTTTGCGTAAGGTACCGAGCCCAGAGTTCGTCGGGACGGGTCAAAACAACTCCTCCACCGCATCCAGCAGCCGCTCAGCGATGTCCCGTTTGGACATCTGAGGAATCGACGTGGTGTTTGACGCCGTTACAATGGTTACCGCATTCGTTTCCACCTCGAACCCCGCTCCCGCCTCGTTGGCCATGTTGAGCACAATCATGTCCAACGCTTTGCGATCGAGCTTTTCGCGCGCGTGCTGTACTCCATCGGATGTCTCCAACGCAAACCCGATCGACAAGCTACCCTGTTTGCGTTTGTCCCGGGTCGCTTGTAACACATCCGCGGTTGGTTCCAACGCGATCTCCAGCGCACCTTCGGCGCGCGGCAGTTTGGATTCCGCACGCAACGTCGGACGGAAGTCGGCGGGCGCCGCCGCCATGATCAGGACGTCGGTTGCCGGCAGTGCGTTTCCAACGGCTTCTTCGAGTTCGGTCGTTGCCTCGACCGCAGTCGTCTTCACGCCGTAGGGTTTGGGCAGTGTGGTGGGACCGGTGATCAGCGTGACATCGGCGCCGCGTGCATAGGCCGCTTCGGCAAGGGCAAATCCCATTCTTCCGCTGGAACGGTTGGTGATCACGCGAACCGGATCCATCTCTTCCCTGGTCGGTCCAGCGGTGACCGTCACCTGTTTTCCACGCCATTCCCCGTCCGCCCCCCGAATCATCCGTTCCGCCTCCGCCACGATCACCTCGGGTTCGCTCATCCTGCCCGGTCGATCGGACGCTCCCTCGGCCAGCGGACCGATGTCGGGACCGACGACCGCCCAGCCACGGTCACGTAGCGTTTGGAGATTCTTCTTCGTTGCGCTGTGAGCGAACATCTCGTCGTTCATGGCGGGCGCAATGAGCACCGGCGCTGTCCGCGCCATCAGCAACGCGGTGAGCAGGTCGTCCGCAATGCCTTGGGCGGCTCTGGCAATCAGATTAGCCGTTGCCGGCGCGAGGATGATGAGGTCGGCGTTTTGGCCGTTCTCGACATGGGCAAGAGCGGCGTCTCGCTGCCAGAGCGAGGTGAGCACGGGCCGGCGCGTGAGTGCCTCGAATGTGACGGGTCCCACGAATTTGGCGGCGGCTCTGGTGAGTACCGCGTCCACAGCCGCACCCATCTCCGTAAGCCGGCGCGCGATGGTGCAGGCCTTGTAGCACGCGATTCCGCCCGACACGCCGAGTACGACGCGCCGGCCGGCGAGAGTCATGTCTCTTGGCGTTGGCGCTTGAGCAGGCGGTATGTCAGCTCGCCTTTGGCGAGTTCCTCGAGTGCAAGTGTCGTGAGTTTTTTCTCGTGGTCCACCGACCGGTCGCGCGGGAACTCGTTTACGAAGCGGGCGAACTTCGCCGCGACCAAGACGCCCAGATACTTGTTTCCGGCCTGACTGGCCACTTCCAATGGGGTAAAGATCTGCATGTTTCTCCTATTTTTGCAGCGACCGCGCCTCGTCCATCAACGCTTGCCGCAGCTCTTTCATCGCCGGCGCCAGCCGGTCGAGCCTCGTCGTACGCAGGCATTCGGCTTCGATGATACTGTTTACCTCAGCCACCGCCTGCTCGCGGTCGTCGTTGACGACCAAATAGTCGTACTCTGGCGCGGCTTCGACCTCCTCCACGGCATGCTGGAGCCGCACGCCCAACTGGTCGCTTGCCTCGGTCCGCCGCTGGGCGAGGCGCTCGAGCAGCGTGCCCGCCGAGGGAGGAACAATAAAGATACTTACGACGTTGGCAAGGCGCTCCCGCACTTTTCTGGCTCCGACCACCTCGATATCGAGGATGGCGTGCTTTCCCGATGCCCGGATGGCCTCGATCACGGAAGCCAACGTTCCGTAGCGATACCCGCCATACTCGGCCCATTCCAGAAAATCGCCCGCGTCGATTTTCTCCTGGAACTGATCGGCCGACAGGAAATGGTAGTCCACGCCGTCCCGCTCGTTGGGTCGGGGTGGCCGCGTCGTTGCCGAGATGCTGTATGCCACATCCCCGCGCGCCGCCAACAACGCGCCCGCGATGGTCGTCTTGCCTCCGCCCGACGGCGAGGACAGCACCAGCACGAACGGCGCTACTCCAAGTTCTCGATCTGTTCCCGGAATTTCTCGAGTTCTCCCTTCATCTCGATGACGCGGTGGGCGATCGCGGCGTCGTTGGCTTTCGATCCGATGGTGTTGACCTCACGCAACATTTCCTGACCCAAGAAACTCAGTCGCTTCCCCACTGGGGTGGATCCGGTCAACGCTTCGCGCGCCGCAACGAGGTGGGCACGGAGTCGAAAGATCTCTTCGGTGATGTCCAGTTTGTCGGCCAAAAACGCGATCTCTTGGTTGAGGCGATCGTCATCGACGGGCTTCCCGTTCAGTAACGTTGCCACAGATTCGCGCAGACGATCGCGCTCTGCCGTGAGACGTTCGGGCGCACTCTCCTCTACGATGGCCAACTCGCTCTCAATCGAAGCGAGCAAACGTTCGATTTCCTCGCCGAGCGCTTGTCCCTCCCTTCGACGAGTCTCGACAAGTTCATTCAACGCGGCGCGCACGACCGACGTCACTTCACCAACCGCGACACTGGCGTTTTCGGCCGGGCCGTACCCCATCACCTCGGGTTGCCTCGCTACGAATCCCACATCGATATCGCCGGAGAGGTCGAGGGACTTTTTCAGCTCCTCCATCGCGTCCACCACCTCGCGTGCGCGATCGAGGTTGACGGTGATGCCTCCATTGCGCGGAGCTTCCTCGGTCCAGCGTGCGGAGAGAGTCACATGTCCTCGATGAATGTGCTCGCGCAAGATCTCGCGAAACTGGGCCTCGAACTCCTGGAGCATAGACGGCACCTTCACCTGGACGCTCATGTGGCGATGGTTGACGGTGCGGAGGTCGACCTGCATCCGACCATTTGCAACCGGCCCCTCAGCTGAACCGAAACCCGTCATCGATGATGGCACTGCCCCTCCCCGGCGTAACGAATGAATCGGAACCTAGTTTGACCGCCGACCCCCCACCAGGCTGTTAGCCGTTAGCTGTTAGCCGTTAGCTAATAGCTAATAGCTAAAAGCTAACAGCTAACACAGGGGGCTAGTTCGTAAACACCCACCGCACACCAAAGGT
>CAYLZR010000103.1:0-7580 GCA_964388145.1 uncultured Gemmatimonadaceae bacterium
TACGGGTCGGGGGACGGTGGCGACGGGGCGGATCGACCGGGGGATCATCAAGGTGGGTGAGGAAGTGGAGCTGGTGGGGATGGGGGCGGACCGGAAGACGGTGGTGACGGGGGTGGAGATGTTCCGGAAGCTACTGGACGATGGGCGGGCGGGGGACAATGTGGGGTTGTTGTTGCGGGGGGTGGATAAGGACGAGATCCAGCGGGGGATGGTGTTGGCGAAGCCGGGGTCGGTGACGCCGCATACGAAGTTTGATGCGGAGGTGTATGTGCTGACGAAGGACGAGGGGGGGCGGCACACTCCGTTTTTCAAGGGCTACCGGCCGCAGTTTTACTTTCGGACGACGGACGTGACGGGGTCGGTGGAGTTGTCGGAGGGGGTGGAGATGGTGATGCCGGGGGACAACACGACGATGTTGATTGAGTTGATCACGCCGATCGGGATGGAAGAGGGGTTACGGTTTGCGATTCGGGAAGGCGGCCGGACGGTCGGCGCCGGCGTGGTCACGAAGATTCACGAGTAGGAGAACACATGGCGGGACAAATCCGAATCCGACTCAAGGCGTTCGACCACGTGGTCATCGATCAAGCGGCCGCGGACATCGTGCGTGCCGTGGAGAAGAGTGGAGCGCTGGCCTCGGGGCCGATTCCGCTCCCGACGAAGACCCATCGGTGGACAGTGTTACGCAGTCCCCACGTGAACAAGAAGAGTCGTGAGCAATTCGAATTGAAGGTGCACAAGCGATTGATCGAGATCCCGGATTCGCGCCCGCAAACGGTCGACGCCCTAACGCGGTTGGATCTTCCGGCCGGCGTGGATGTCGAAATCAAGGTTGAGTAGCATGAACGCCATTATTGGACGCAAGCTGGGCATGACCCGTGTGTTCGACGGCAAAGGGCTTGCCATCCCGGTGACGGTGATCGAGGCCGGGCCGTGCCCTGTGCTACAAGTACGATCGCACGACGGCGGCAGCCAATCCGTGCAGATCGGATTTGGCGAGCGCAAGGCCAAGCGCACGACAAAGGCGTTGGCCGGTCATGCGAAGAAAGGCGGGCTCGAAACCGCGCCGTCACAGATGCAGGAATTTGAAATCGGCGGTGGTGACGAGGCCCCGAAGCCCGGCGACACCATCACGGTGGACATCTTTCAGAGCGGCGAGACCGTCAAAGTGACGGGAACGACCAAAGGCCGCGGTTTTCAAGGGGTCGTCAAGCGGTATGGTTTCAAGGGTGGGCCGGCATCACACGGCAGTACCACGTACCGCCGACCCGGAAGTCTGGGCCCCGGTACGGATCCGTCTCGTGTTATCAAAGGAAAGAAACTGCCGGGCCACTACGGCGCGGCTCGTCACACGGAAGTCGGTTTGGAAGTTGTGCGAGTGGACGCCGAGAGGAACCTCCTCTACGTGCGTGGCGCTGTGCCCGGCCCGAAGAGCGGCATCGTGACGGTGCGGAAACAGGGAGGACGCGGCCGCTATGCTTAAGGCCCATCATGTCTCGTCGGCTGGGGCGAAGAAGAAAACGAAGTTTTCTTTGCCGGCCGCCTACGACGGCGAGGTACACGAGGGCGCGCTGTATCACACGGTCAGGGCGTACCTGAGCAATCAGCGACAGGGGACGCACTCGACCAAGACACGCGCGGAGGTCTCCGGTGGTCGTAGCAAGCCGTGGCGCCAGAAGGGGACCGGACGCGCACGTCAGGGCACGACTCGCGCGGCGCAATGGCGCGGCGGCGGCGTCGTGTTCGGGCCGAAGCCGAGAAGCTATCGCGTGGACCTTCCGCGGAAAGTCAAACGACTCGCCAAGCAATCGGCGTTGAACGCGCGCGCACAGGACAGTGCAGTGTACGTGATCGAGTCGCTGGAGTTTGAAGAGCCGAAGACACGTCAGATGATCGATCTCCTCGCCAAGCTGGAGATCGGGGACAAGAAAGTCCTCGTACTGACCGCCGACAATCGTCCTGAAGTGTTTCTCTCGAGTCGCAACCTGCAGCGGGTACACGTGTTGCAGTACGTGAACGCCTCGGCGTACGAGGTGTTGTGGGCGGACGCTCTCGTCATCGAGGAGGCCGCCTTCGCCATTCACCAGCAGAGTGACGCAACAGCACTGCCGAATGCACGAGCAAAACGGGTAAAGCGGGCGGCTGACGCAGCCGCACGTCCGAAGACGGGAGCCAAGAAGGGTGGCGCCAATGCGTAATCGACATAAAGCGGTGATCCGTCCGCTGGTGACCGAGAAGACATCGACCGCATTTCAAGATCGGCAGGAATATGTGTTCGTCTGCGACATCGACGCGAACAAATTCCAGATCAAGGACGCGATTGAAACAATGTTTCCGGTGCAGGTCATGAGCGTTCGGACCGCCGTTCAGCGGTCGAAGAGAAAGACGCTGGGTAGGCACGTCGGCCGGCGGCCGCGCTGGAAGAAAGCGTACGTGACGCTGCGCCAAGGCGACGTGATTGACGGGATCTTCGAAGGGTAGCCAACATGGGAATTCGCAAGTTTCGTCCGGTAACCCCCGCGAGCAGACGCCGCTCGGTGTCCGACTTTGCGGAAGTGACCCGGGGTACACCCGAGAAGTCCTTGATCGAACCCCTGAGCAAGACGGGGGGGCGCAACAATCACGGACACCTGACGATGCGTCATCGTGGTGGCGGTCACAAACGGCGCTACCGTCGGATCGACTTCAAGCGGAACAAGCTCGGCATTCCCGCGCGGGTGGCCGAGATCGAATACGATCCGAACCGCACCGCGCGTATCGCGTTGCTTGTGTACGCGGACGGCGAGAAGCGCTACATCGTTCAGCCCAACGGGCTGGGGGTTGGTGACACGGTCGTGTCGGGACCGGGCAGCGATATCCGAACCGGCAACGCCCTGCCGCTGGCAGAAGTTCCGCTCGGTAATGCCGTGCACTGTATCGAGATGAAAGCCGGCAAGGGTGCACAGTTGTGCCGCTCGGCGGGCACTTCGGCGCAGGTGGTGGCTAAGGAAGGCAAGCACGTGACCCTGAAGCTGCGGAGCGGCGAGGTTCGCATGATACGGGGCGAGTGCTTCGCCACGATTGGTCAGGTTGGAAACTCCGATCACGAGTTGCTGCGCGTCGGGAAGGCGGGCAAGACCCGATGGTTGGGCCGGCGTCCAAAAGTACGCGGCGTGGCGATGAACCCTGTCGATCACCCGCTGGGTGGCGGTGAGGGCCGCAGTTCTGGTGGACGGCACCCCGTGTCCCCGTGGGGGCAGGCGGAGGGGGCCAAGACGCGGCACAAGAAGAAGGCCAGCTCGAAACTCATCGTCCGTGGCCGCAAGCGCGGCAAAGCGACGAAGTAAAGAAGCGAGGAACGGAACCGGATGCCCAGAAGTGTCAAGAAAGGACCGTACGTCGAGCCGTCGTTGATGAAGAAGATTCAGCAGCTCAACGATCAGAACGAAAAGCGGGTGTTCAAGACGTGGTCACGGGGCTCGACGATCACGCCCGACTTTGTCGGCCACACGATCGCCGTGCACAACGGGAACAAGTTCATCCCGGTGTACGTCAGCGAAAACATGGTGGGGCACAAACTAGGCGAGTTCGCGCCGACGCGGCTGTTCCGTGGTCACTCGGGCACCAAGGCCGATAAGAAGACGACCGGGGGCAAGTAACCATGGCCCCACGCGCTATCCAGAGAGGCATACGCCAGTCGGCTCGAAAGGTGCGATTGGTTGTTGATACGATTCGCGGCAAGGATGTCAACGAGGCATACGCCGTACTGCGCTTTTCCAAGAAGCGCGCGGCACGCCAGATCGAGAAGGTCCTTCGCTCGGCTGTCGCGAATGCGGAGCAGGATGCCGACCGGGAGGACCATGCGTTCGATGTCGATGACCTCTATGTATCGTATGCTATCGCCAATGAGGGAGAGACGCTCTGGCGCTGGCGGCCGGCGGCTTACGGTCGGGCTACCCCGATTCGCAAGCGCGTGAGCATTGTGGAGATTCGCGTTGCGCCAAAGGAGGCAAAGTAGTGGGCCAGAAGACCCATCCATACGGTTTCCGACTTGGAATCATCAAGCCGTGGCGGTCGCGTTGGTTTGCCCGCAGCGACTTTGCCGAGCTGTTGCAAGAGGATGACCTCATCAGGAAGTATCTGAGAACGCGTCTCGCGCACGCCGCCGTTGCGGACGTGCACGTGGAGCGGAAGCCGGGCAAGGCAACGGTGACGGTGTTCACCGGGCGTCCGGGGGTGGTCATCGGGAAGCGCGGTGCGGAAGTAGACAAGCTCCGCGACGAGCTCGCACAGCTCACCGGCAAGGAAATCGGTATCAATGTCGAGGAGATCAAGCGTCCGGAGTTGAGCGCCCAGTTGGTGGCGAACAACGTGGCGCATCAGTTGACGCAACGCGTGTCGTTCCGCCGCGCCATGAAGCGGGCGGTGCAAAACTCGATGCGTATCGGGGCGCAGGGAATCAAGATCAGGGCTGCTGGCCGGTTGGGCGGTGCGGAGATCGCGCGGGTGGAGGGTTACCACGAGGGCCGGGTGCCGCTGCACACGTTGCGCGCCGATATAGATTATGCCACAGCCACGGCGAGGACGACGTACGGCGCGATCGGTGTGAAGGTCTGGATATTCAAGGGTGAGGTCGTCGAAGATCGCCGCGGCCGCACGTACAGCACGGGGGCATAATGCTAGCGCCGAAGCGAGTCAAATACCGTAAGCGCATGAAGGGGCGCACGCGCGGACATGCCCAGCGCGGCAACACCGTGGCGTTCGGCCACTTTGGGATGATGTCGCTCGACCCGGGTTGGATCACGAGCCGGCAGATCGAAGCGGCTCGTGTCGCGATGACCCGGCACATGAAGCGTGGCGGCAAGGTGTGGATCCGGATTTTCCCGGATAAGCCGATTACGAAGAAGCCGGCGGAAACCCGCATGGGTAAGGGGAAGGGCAATCCCGATCACTGGGTGGCCGTCGTGAAGCCGGGACGGGTGTTGTTCGAGGCGGAAGGCATCAGCGAGGAGGTCGCGAAGCGGTCATTCCAATTGGCGGCTGCCAAGCTGCCGGTCCGGACCCGTTTGGTGACGCGTGAGGGCGAATAACCATGTCATTGAAAGACGCAGAGAAGAAGCCACTCGACGTAGGCTTTATCCGAGAGCTGAAGGATGAAGAGCTACAGGTCGAGCTAGACCGGCTCGAGGAGGCCCAGTTCCGGTTGAAGTTTCGTTCGGCAACCGAGGACGCCACGGGAGGGAATCCCCTGCAGTTTCGTATTTTGCGTCGCAACATCGCGCGGATGAAGACGGTGTTGCGCGAGAGGAAGTCCGCATGAGTGAGCAGACTACCAAGACCCGGGCGACACGGAAGACGCGTACCGGCGTGGTCGTGAGCGACAAGATGACGGGAACGGTGACGGTGACGTTGACACGACGTCTCGCTCACCCGTTGTACGGAAAGCAGGTCACGTTAACAAAGCGAGTCAAGGCGCACGATACCCAAGGAGCAAACGTCGGCGATACGGTCCGCATCATGGAGACGCGGCCGCTGTCGAAGACCAAGCATTGGCGTGTGGTTGAAATCCTCAGGCGCGCGCAGTAGGCGGGGGGACAGGTGGTTCAACAGGAATCGATTCTCAAGATCGCCGACAACACCGGCGCACGAAAGGCACTCGTCATTCGCGTGCTTGGTGGCAGCCGGCGGCGGTACGCGGGATTGGGTGACATCGTCGTCGTCACCATCAAGGACGCCTTGCCGACCGGCCAGGTGAAGAAGGGTGACGTGGTGAAGGCCGTGATCGTTCGGACCCGCAAGGAGACGCGCCGGCGGGACGGGAGTTACATCCGATTCGACGAGAACGCCGCGGTGTTGATCACCGATACCCGCGAACCGCGTGGCACACGAATCTTTGGTCCGGTTGGGCGCGAGCTTCGGGAGAAGAGGTTCATGAAGATCGTCTCGCTCGCACCGGAGGTGTTGTAAACATGAGACGAATCGTTTACAGAAAAGCCAAGCGGAAGAGGAGCCAACGCGTGGTGCGTTACCGGATGCACATCACGCGGGGCGATACGGTGCGCGTCGTGTCGGGCGATGACAAGGGCAAGGAAGGCAGCGTGTTGAGTGTCGACCGCAAAAAATACCGCGTCACCATTGAAGGCGTGAACATCGTCAAGCGCCATAAACGGGCGCAACGCGAAGGTGAAGAGAGCGGGATCATCGAATTTCCGGCCCCGATCGATGCCTCGAACGTGATGTTGATCGATCCGAAGTCGGGCGAGCCGACGCGCATTCGTCGGAAACGAGACAAAGACGGCGCGCTGGAGCGCATTAGCGTGAAGTCGGGCCAAGCGATACCGAGACCATAGTATGGCAGACAAAGAACAGAAGAAGAAAAAGCAGCCCGACGGCGGCAACGGGAAATCGGCCGAGCCGGTGCCGGTGCCGCGTCTGTACGAACGGTATATCGACATCGTGCGTCCGAAGCTGCTCAAGGATTTCCAACTGCGGAACATACATGAGGCGCCGGCGCTGACGAAGATCGTGCTAAACGTCGGAATGGGAGAAGCGCCGAAGAACGCCAAACTGCTGGATGCGGCGGTGGCCGAACTGGCGGCGATCACCGGACAGCGGCCGGTGGTCACGCGCGCGCGAAAGGCGATCTCGAACTTTTCATTGCGAGCCGGCATGGCGATCGGCACGTCGGTCACCCTGCGCCGAACCCGGATGTGGGAGTTCCTCGACCGTTTCATCTCGCTCTCGATTCCGCGTATCCGCGACTTCCGAGGGCTGCCGACGCGGTCCTTTGACGGACGAGGCAACTACTCCGTCGGGATCAAAGAACAAATGGTCTTTCCCGAAGTCGACTACGATAAGATCGAGAAGATTCACGGGATGGACATAACGTTCGTGACCTCGACCGCACGGGACGACATGGCGAAGGCGCTGCTCCGCGAGTTGGGCATGCCCTTCCGTGATGAAACTCCCGTGGTTATCTGACGAAGAGGTGGTATGGCAAAGAAAAGCTTGATTGCGAAGGCGGGCCGAACGCCGAAGTACGGTGTCAGGGGTTACAGCCGCTGTAATCGGTGTGGCCGGGTCCGCGGATACCTTCGGAAATTTGGTCTCTGTAGGATTTGTTTCAGGGAAGCGGCGTTGCGCGGGGAAATCCCCGGCGTCCGCAAAGCGAGTTGGTAACGCCATATGAATGATCCCGTATCGGACATGTTGACACGAATTCGAAACGCCGGTCGTGCTGGACATCGGCGGATCGATATTCCGGTTTCGAAGTTCAAGACGGAAATAGCGCGCCTCCTGCGAGACAACCATTACATCCAGGATTACAAAGTGCTGGATGATGGCTTGCACGGAAGGCTGCGCCTGTACTTGAAATATCACGGGAACGCGCCCGTCATTCGGGAAATCCGTCGGGTGTCGACGCCCGGGTTGCGGCGATACGTCAAAGCCCGTGAAATCCCTCGAGTGAAGAACGGTTTGGGGATGGCCATCCTGTCGACTCCCCGCGGCATCATGAGTGACCGCGAGGCTCGTCGGCAGCGCATCGGCGGCGAATACGTCGCCCAGATCTGGTAGGAGGATCATGTCACGTATCGGGAGGA
>CAYLZR010000104.1:0-7569 GCA_964388145.1 uncultured Gemmatimonadaceae bacterium
GCTGCGCGTCGGTCTCACACGCCGCGTCATGGAGCACATTCCCGACGACCAATGGTTCGAGGGTATCGACGAAGAATACGCCTTCGTGCGAACCGACGCGGCGTTTATCGAAGTCGAGACGTCACTGCACGGCCTTCTGCGCAACGCGTGGCCCATTCCCGACGGTGTGTTTGGCAAGCCCGTAACGGTCGATCTCGATTCGATGGACGTCATCGGGATGCCGGTAAAGAAGGTCGGGCGGACCACCGGACTCCAGAAGGGCAACATCGTAGCATTCGGGTACGGCATTACCAGCGAGTCGGAACACATCGACCGGGCGGTGGGTCGCGAGCCCGCGAACTTCTACACCGATTTGCTGATCGCGCCTCGTGAGAAAGGCAAGGTGTTCAGTGCCGGGGGTGACTCCGGGTCTGCGATCCTCATCGACGACGATCGGAATCGGCCCATCGGGCTCTTGTGGGGTGGGTGGCCGGAAGACATCGGGCGCGGTGTCGGCATGGAGGATCTGACCTACGCCATCGATCTCACGCGGGTGCTGAAGACAATGGAGTTGGAATTGTTGTGATTCCCGGCGCAGGAGCCCCCCGACCTGACGAGTCCTGCCCCGGGCGCTCGCCCGGGGTTTATGGTTCAGGTGGGCAGGTTGCCGATCGATCGGGTGTTGATCACGGCTGAAGCCGCGGCTCGGCGATCTGTCGGTAAACCGACGGGTGTGGGTGGGTCGCTTTAGCGACAGTCGGTTCGGCCGAGCCGCGGGTTTACCCGTGGTAACAACGAGAAGCACGGATATTCCGGGTCGATAAACTCGACCACATCTCCCCGCAATAGAATGCCACTCCCCGCCATGAACTGATGCCAAGCGGACACATCGCCCGCGCTAGCATTGAGCGACGACCGAAAACGGAGGTTGCGCTGTGCTTGCGCGGGTTCGTTCAGCTGCAGTACTCGGCATCGACGCGTATGTGGTGGACGTCGAGACAGACATAGTACGAGGACTGCCGTCCTTTGCGACGGTGGGTCTGCCGCATGGTGCGGTGAAAGAGGGACGCGAGCGTGTCAACGCGGCCATCACCAACACCGGCCTCGAGTTTCCTCTCAAGAGGATAACCGTCAATCTCGCGCCGGCCGATGTGCGTAAGGAGGGCTCGGGGTTCGATCTCCCCATCGCGTTGGGAATCTTGGCGGCGACCGACCAGTTGGAGGCAGTAGAGAACGGCGCCGGTGCGGACGGGCTGCCACGACTCGACGATTACATGGTGGTGGGTGAACTGGGACTCAAAGGCGACGTGCGGCCGATTCGCGGCGCGCTGTGCATCGCCGCCGGTGCGCGCAACGCCAAGGTAAAGGGCGTCATCGTTCCCAAGGCCAACATGGCAGAAGCCGGTGTGGTGCAGGGTGTCGACGTGCTCGGCGCGGACTCATTGGCGAGCGTCGTGCACTTTTTCCGAATGGGCACCGCCCTCCCGCTGGCCAGCGACGGACTCACCGCGACAAGTGCGTCGCAACCGTCCGACGGAGTGGACTTCGCAGAGGTGCGAGGCCAAGAACATGCCAAGCGCGCACTAGAAGTGGCGGCGGCGGGAGCGCACAACCTGCTCATGGTCGGTCCGCCAGGATCGGGAAAGACGATGTTGGCGAGGCGTCTCCCGACCATCCTTCCGCCGATGACGTTGGAGGAGGCGCTCGAGACCACCAAGCTGCACAGCGTCGCGGGCTTGTTGCCGCTGGGCGCGGGTTTGATGACGACGCGTCCGTTCCGCGCGCCGCATCACACGATCAGCGACGCCGGCCTGATCGGCGGTGGATCGCACCCGCGCCCGGGGGAGGTGAGCCTCGCACATGCTGGCGTGTTGTTCCTCGACGAACTTCCCGAGTTTCGCAGGAACGTGTTGGAAGTGTTGCGGCAACCGCTCGAAGACGGAAGCGTGACCATCGCACGCGCCGCGATGTCGGTGTGTTACCCGTCGCGCATGATGCTCGCCGCGGCGATGAATCCATGTCCGTGCGGATACTTCGGCGATCCGCGGCGCAGCTGTTCGTGTGGCCCGTTGGTGGTCAACCGATACCTGTCGCGCGTGTCGGGGCCGTTGCTGGATCGCATCGACATTCATATCGACGTGCCCGCCGTACCGCACCGCGAGCTGTCGTGCGAGCGGTCCGGCGATCCGTCCGAAGCGATACGAGAACGCGTCGCCGCCGCGCGCCAACGACAGCTCGAGCGCTTTGCCGAACGGCGCGGCGTCTTTGCGAACGCGCACATGGCCCCCCGGGATTTGGCGTCGAGCTGCCGGATATCTCAGGGCGCGGATGCGTTGCTCAAGTCAGCCATCGCGCGGTTGAATCTTTCGGCGCGCGCCTACCACCGCGTGCTCAAGATTTCGCGGACGATCGCGGACCTCGAGGGCTCGCCGAACGTCGAAACGCAACACGTGAGCGAAGCGGTGCAGTATCGGACGTTGGATAGGCGGTAACGAAAGGCGGTAAGGCGGTAGGACGGTAAGTAGCCACGGAAACCACGGAAAGCACGGAAACCCAGCCTCCCCCCGGACTGATGGTCCCCTCTCACCCCAACTTTTTTTGAGGTGATCTCGGATCCGGTCGGTGGGCCGGGGAAACACCAACTCGGGATGGGTGGCGGAGGTCCGTGCCTTCCGTGGCTATTTATCTACCCGATCACCGGGAGGCAGTTGACCAATGGTCATCCGATGCCTACTATGGCGGTGTACGACATAGTTGCCGCCGCCATAGTTGACCGGGGTCAGGATGCCGAAAACGCCAACCAGCCCGCACGATTTCATCCCGCTGACACCTCCGGTGTTCCATATTTTGCTGGCCATCTCGGACGGCGCCCGTCACGGATATGCCATCATCAAAGAGGTGGACGTGCGGAGTCAGGGTGACTTGGTGCTCAGCACCGGCACGCTCTACGCCGCCATCAAGCGTCTGCTCGGCGATGGACTGATCGAGGAAACCGATTCGGGCAAGGCGGTGGTGAACGTCGACGAGCGCCGGCGGTATTACCGCCTGACGGCGTTGGGCCGGAAAGTGGCGCGGGCCGAGGTGAACCGGATGATCGAATTGGTGAACGTTGCAGAAGAAAAACGGTTGGTGCGCAACGTGGCGCTCGCGAGGGGGCGCTGATGTCTCCGCTGCACCTCAAGGCATTGTGGCTCTCGGAAAAGTTGTATCGCACCGCCCTGCTTGTGTACCCAGCGGCGTATCGCGCTCGGTTCGGCGACGAGATGCTTGGCGTATTCCGCGAACTCAACACTGAGAAGGTGCGCGAGTCGGGCGTCGTGGGTGGAATCGGGCTCTGGGCGCGAGAAGCCGCGGGCATGGCGCACACCGCTTTCCGGGAGCGGTGCAGGAGCGTACGCGCGACCATGCACTCGATGTGGCAACCGAGCTTTGCATGGGCGTTGGCCGTGTTCGTTACCGTACTCACCGGGTACGTCGTCACGCTCGCGCCGACCGTCACGTTCTGGGACGCCGGGGAGTATCTTGCGGCTTCGAAAGTCCTCGGCGTGCCGCACCCTCCGGGCTCGCCCGCGTGGGTCTTTCTGTCGCACGCATGGGCCACATTGTTTCCATTCGGCGAGTACGCGTTCCGCGTTAATCTCATGACGGCGGTGTTCAGCGCGGCGGCGGCCGCGTTCTTGTTCATGGTCATCCGCACAGCTCTGGCTCGGTCAGACGAGGAACCGAACGACACATGGGCAAATTTGGGCGCTGCCGCGGCGGCGCTCGTTGCCGCGTTCACGTTCACCGTGTGGCAGAACTCGAACGAGACGGAGGTGTACGCGATTGCCGGATTCAGCATTGCCGCTACGACCTGGTTGGCGATGGTATGGCGTGAGCACCGCGGAACGCCCAAGGCGACGCGCATGCTGTTCCTGATGACCTACATCGGCGCGTTTTCGATCGGCAACCACTTGCTGGCGCTGCTCGTGGGTCCGGCGGTCGTTGGGTTCATGTGGCACGTGCTGCGAACCGATCCGCTTCGCGATGCGCACGCCGCCAGGGCGGAGTGGGCGCACTGGTCCGTGTTCGCTGCGGTGTGGGTGCTGTTGATCGGGACGGGCTTGGGAAGCACCGCGTTACTGATCTTTGCAGGGTCGGTGTTCCTGATCGCCAGCCTGTTGGCGGCTCGCGAGGGATCGCTGCGCTTCGCTCTTGCGATACTGGCGGTTTCGGTGGTCGGGGTGTCGACGTACCTCTTCCTTTATATTCGGGCCGCACACGTCCCTTTCCTCAACATGTCGGATCCGTCGACGTGGGACGCGCTGCTGTCGGTGATTCGACGCGAACAATATCCACCGCGACTTCCCATCGACAATCCTCTGTACCTGTCGGGTGACGGGAATCCGGGTCGCACGTTCAGCATTCTTTGGCTCCAGATCCTGAACTACTTGCAATACTTCGATTGGCAGTGGGCAATGGGGCTCGACGCCCGCTCATCCGTCTTTGCACCGAGCCGGCTCCCCTTCACGCTTGCGTTTACCTCACTGGGCATTTACGGAGCATCGGTACTCAAGCGGCGTGACAGGTCGGCGTTCTGGTTGTTGGTGATGATATTTGTCATCACCGGACCGGCGCTGGTGGGCTATATGAACTTCAAACCCGGTGCGTCGATCGGTTTCGGTCAATACCCAAGCTTCGAGATGCACGAAGTTCGGGAACGTGACTACTTCTTTCTCGTGTCGTTCCAGGTTTGGGGGTTGTTTGCCGGTGTCGGTATAGCCGGTCTCTTTCGTTCGTTGCGTGACACGCTCGCCACGCGCACGCGCCGCATGCGATGGCCCACGCTGCTGGCGGCCCCGGTGTTGGCGACCGCGGTGATACCGTTTGTCTTGAACTTCAACGCTGCGACCCGCCGCCACGGGCCCGAAGCGCAGTTGGCGCGCGATTTTGCCTACAACATGCTGCAGACGATAGAACCGTACGGAATCCTCATTACGTACGGTGACAACGACACGTATCCGCTGTGGTACGCTCAAGCAGTCGAAGGGCTTCGGCCCGACGTCACCGTGATCGTGCGAACCCTGGCGAACACGGACTGGTTCATTCGACAACTGCGTGACCGGCCCGTTGAAGCGTTTGATCCGAACCAGGCTCCGTGGTTTGCCGAATTCGCTCCTGAAGTACCCCCACCGCCACTGCACACCATGTCGGACGCCGACATCGCGGGGCTGCGACCTGTGGTGCTGCCGAACGATTACCTGTTCCGCGCGGGCCGGGTCGAACACACGTACCCCGCGGGAACGGTGTTGCGCGTCGACGATATGCTGACGCTCCGCCTCATTCAGGAGAATGTCGGTAGGCGTCCGATCTATTTTTCTAGTACGGCCGGTGAGGACACTTGGGTGCGGTTAGGGGATTCTTTAGTCCAAGAGGGGTTGGCGCTCAGGTTGTACTCGGACAAACAACGCGACGCCGCGAGTGTGGTCGATAGCGGTGTCGGGGTTCCCGTAGATCTCGCGCGCACCCAATGGTTGGCCACGGAAGTCTATCGATACGGCGATCTCCTCGAGACCGACACGCTGCAATTGGACCCCACCAATCGCCAGATTGCATTTTACTACGCGCGTGTCTTCCTGTCACTAGCGCAGGCACACGACACCGTCGGGAATCGCGAGCAAAGTATCGAGAATCTCGTCCGTGCGTATCACCTTGCGCCCACGCAACAGCTCCGTGCGATCGTCGAAGCGGTGGCTCCGGCGGGGGCCCTGCGCTCCACCTCGTTATCCGTTGGAGGACCATGACATTGTTACAAAACGCTCTCTACGGGCGGACACTCGAGGATCCGGATGATCCACTGCTTCATCTAACACTTGCGGCAGCCGGAGCGCGCACGCCACAAGCGCTTTGGCAAGAGGTGGCTGACGTCTTGAGCGTTATGTACGGAGGCATTGTCCGGATCGATTTCGTCGATCGTATGACCGTCGGCTCGGTAACGGCAGGTGATTCTTGTAGCGACAGCGGTACGCCCCTCGTCCTTGAATTTGGCGAAGGTCATGACGATCGAGTCAATCTGACGCTTGTTCCGGGAACGGTGCCCGTGCCGGGCGAAAAAGTCGAGGCGATTCTCACGGCCGCGATGTCCCTCGCGGACCTCGTGACGCGACGCGCTCTACTCGATCTCGAGCGTCGGCGAGGCGCGTTTCTGGTCGAGCTTTCGAGCTGGATGCTGGAGGCTTCGGCTGATCCACGATCGCTGGTCAAATACACGCTGCAGAGCGCCATGGACCTCGTTGGCGGGCACGCCGCACTTGTTGCGGTGACCACGGATGATGGTGGCCTGCAGGTATTGTCGGCTGTGGGGGAGATAGAGGAACAGCAGACGACGGCTTTGCAACTTGTGGAAGCCGCGATTGGCCAGGCTGTCTCGCAGCAATCCCCGGTTCTCATTCCTCGGATCGAGGATCGTTGTCAAGAGGTCCCCGACGACCTTCGAGCGCGATTCGCCGCAGCGATGCTTGTTCCAACGGGAGACAATGGGCGGGCGCCCGGTGTGGTTTGTGTTCTGAGGGCGGCGGACGAGTTGTATCCGGACAAGCCGTTTACGCAAGACGATGTTGGTAATCTCAAGACCGTGGCTCCACGAATCTTCGCCTGCGTTGAGCTGGTCGAAGCGGTGGAGGCCGCTGGCCGCGCGGCCCAACGCGCGAGTTTGACGCTGGAGGAGTGCGACCTTCCCTTGGCTCGCATAGCCCCGAGAACTACGCTGACCCGAGCGAACAAAGCGTTCTCCAGTCTACTTGGATTCGAGGACGAGCACGACGTGGTCGGGCGCGACGCCAACTCTTTACCAATGGTGATCAAGGACAGCAAGTTGAGCATCGTTCTCGATCAGGCGCGTTCGGGTCTTCCCTGGCAAGGGAGGATACACCTCCTGCGAGGAGACGACCTCCGGCGGTGTGTGGGCGTGGCAACGAGACTAATCGAAGCAGATCCGGAGGAGTTGCTTCTCGCCATTCGCGACAAGACCGAAGAGTTTCTGGGCCACGCGACACAAGACGAGGAATCCGACAGGACCGTCGGTGACGTGATGGAAGAAGTCGATCGCGCGGCAAAGGTCGCAAAGGAGGTACTCGCACTTTCGCCACCCGTGACGGACTTGATGGAGCGAGTGGACATCGACGATATGGTTCGGAATATTGTTGAAATCCGGTCCCGCGTTCTTCACACCGAGCCGGCGGAAATCCGTGCGCATCTCGGTTCGCGCAAGTCGCTGGTCCTGGCGCTAGCCGAAGATTTGCAACAAGTGTTTGTAAACCTCATTAGGAACGCGGAACAAGCAATAAGTGGACGGACCGATGGGCGAATCCTGATCGAAACGACCCTCGTGAACGGACACGTTCACGCCCAAGTTTCGGATTCGGGTCCCGGCGTCGATCCCGATCTGCGAACCCGAATCTTCGATCCATTCTTCACTACTAAAGATCGAGACAGTGCTTCTGGCCTTGGTCTAGCCGTGTCGAAGCGAATTGTCTCCGCACTGAGGGGGAAAATCTGGGTAGAGGATGCCGAGTTGGGTGGTGCATCATTCGTGGTCGAGCTTCCGACCAC
>CAYLZR010000105.1:0-7514 GCA_964388145.1 uncultured Gemmatimonadaceae bacterium
AATCCGCCCCAGCCTCCGGCCGTTGGGCTTCGGTTGAATCCACGGTCGCCGCCGCTGCCTCCTTGCTGGTCCTGTTGGCCACCACCCTGTTGCTGGCCGCCTTGTTGGCCGCCCTGCTGTTGGCCACCTTGCTGTTGCTGGTCGCCCTGCTGCCCTTGCTGGCCTTGCTGTCCCTGCTGTCCCTGCTGGCCGTCGGCGCGCTCCTGAATCCGCTCGTCCAGCGATTCGAGATCTCTGACCAACCCGCGCGTGTCTTCGAGCAAGTCACCAACCCGTCGTCCGTTGTCTTCGGCAATGGCACCGGCAGCGGCCTCGATACGGTCACGCAACTCTTCGAAGTCCGCCCCGATCTGTTCTTCGAAGTTGCGGGCGTACTCCGGAGTGCGTTGTCGCACCACGCCTTTCGAATAACGGATCTTGTCGGCGAGTCGGTTGTCGCGGATGGAACCGGCGGCTGCACCCAAAGCGCGCGCCGCGTCGGCCTGTTCCCGCCGCCAATCCCGAGACATCTCGTCGAGATCTGCTTCGAGTTCGTCTACCTGTTCGGCCAACTCGTCCTTCTGCTCCGTGATGTCCTGCAGGGCTTCTGACGAACGCTGCTGGCTTCGCCCCATGCGCTCCACGGCGTCGGTCATGCGGTCTTGCTGCTCGATGAGTCGTTCGGCGCGGCGCAGAGCATCCTGCACGTCACGCTCGAGACGCTCCGAGCGCCCGCGATCGAGCATACGCCTCGCCTCTTGGAGACGGTCCAGGGCCGATTGGGCTTCGGACATTCCACCATTGCGGTTGGCCGCTGCCCGCCGCATGGCGTCCACTGCTTCCTGCAGCCTGCGCGCAGAATCCCTCAACCCGTCGAGGGACTGTTCCCGCGCGAGCCGCTCGAGTCGTCGAGCCAACTCTTGTGCTTCCTCCGCGAGTTGACGCTGTCCCTGACCGCCGCCACCGACTTGATTCTGGAGATTTGCCGCGCGACGGCGCATCCGTTCGTTCTCCTGCTGTTGCCGCCGAGCCAGTTCTTGGAGCTTTTGCATCACCGCGTCTAGTTCCTGATCGACCTGCTCCTGCTGACCTCGCTGCACGCTTTCGTACTGGTTTTGCATCTTGTCCAGCTCGAGCTCGAACAGATCGGCGAGGTCCTCGGCGTTGGGCGTTTGACCACCGCCGCCACCACCGCCACCACCCATGCTCACCTGAACTTCTCGGAAGGCGGCTTCCGCGCGTTGCAGGTGCTGCAGCGCTCGCTGGGCCGGGGGCATGGCGTCACGTGCATTCCGCTCGCCAAGTTCTTCCTCTGACTCGAGCATCTCCGCCGCGGCCGCGGGTAGCTCCTCCATAATCTTCGCGAAGCCGGTGTCTGCCCCCATCACGCCCCGATCCTGAATCCGACGGACGACGGCTTCGACGCGCTCGCGCAACCGGCCCTGTGAGAGCGCCAGCGTCGCCATGTTCTCTCGGAATTCCTTGTCCGCGTAGTCGTCGCGATCGCGTGCCATCTTGAAGGTCGCCGCGACGATCTGCCGTTGTTGTTGTGAGAATTGGCCATCCAACCCATCGCCACCACCACCACCACCGCCGCCGCCCTGTTCGGCTTGGCGATAATCGCGACCGAACGGTCTCACATCGAGGAAGTAGATGTCGGTCGTCACGGTCTGCCGACCGCCGACGCGGTTGTTGTCGGTCACCTGGCCGTAGTATGAAACCAGATCACCCGGCTCCAGGTTGAACTCTTCGAGATAGAAAGTGTGGGTGGCCGACATCTCTTTCGTGCCCCGCGCACCTTCGAAGAGCCGCAGCGTGTCTTCGGGACCGCCATTGACCGAATAGATCAGCCGCAGAGCCTGCAAGCCGTAGTCGTCCTCGGCCCAGACCTCCACCAAGGCTTCTTCGATGGGGCTCACTTTGATGTCTCGACCAGGCTTCTTGAACCGGATCGCGGGTGGCTGGTCGTCGAGCGCATCGATGAAGTAGTCCGGCGAGCCGACCACCATGCGCCCGTCGAAACTCTCTAGCATGATTCGGTACAAGCCCTCGCGCTCTACCGTCAGCGTGCCGGACAGCGTGCCGTCGTCGCGCACGTCCAACGTGATCGAATCTCTGTCGTCCACCACGATCATGCCGTTCGTGACCGGCAAGGTCGTCGACAGGGACAGCGTCACGTTCGTACCTCGCAACGCCGCGATGTCTCCACCGTCTTCTTGAACCTGGGGTTTGAGTCCGGTGTACGCCGGAAACCGATATGTCAGGTCGAGTTGAGAGACATATGGAAGATCGGCCACGTCGATGTGATAAACCGGCGTGCGGACCCCGCTGGCTTCCACGGAATAATCCGTTGGCTCGTTCAAATCGAAGATGAAGATCTCGTAGGCACCGGGTTCGGCGCCGACCGCCATCGTCCAACGCTCCCATTCACCTGACTCACCGCGCTTGATGGCGATGGTTACTTCTTCCGTATCGAACCCGAGCAACTGCGCGTTCACCCGCAGATCCGCTCCCCGAGGCAGCAGTGTGTCGCCCGGAAGCAGGCGTATCGCATACGGGTTTTCCACCGCCGTCCCGCTCCAGGGGAAAAGCAAGAACGGTGCACCGTTTCTCATGAACGCCGGGTTGCTCATGAGGATGATCACACCCGCGGCAGCCACGCCGGCGAGCGCGCCCGACGAGCGCCGCAGAGAACGGTGGTCGATGTCGTGGCCGAATTGGATGTCGCGACAACGATCCGCAGCTGACTGGATGAGCTTCTCCGCGAGGGCGGGAGAGAACACGACCTCGCCGGCCTTGCGTTCCTCTTTGGAATCGACGGCGCTGATGAGCGACGCCTGCAGCGACGGTTCACGCTCTTCGATGTAGAGCGCCACTCGCCTGTCCGATACGCTTTTCGCGAGGGGGAGCACGAAAAATCGGACAATCACGCCCAACACCAACACATAAGTAATCACGCGGAAGACCAACACCGACGCCGGTGTAAAGCGCAGTTTGTCCATTCCGAACGTGGAGATCAGGAACACCACCATGCCGAGGGCTAGAACGATCGCCAATCCGCGCATCGCCACTTTCATGCGCCACCGGAAGCGCACCGAGCTGATCGCCCGATACAGTTCCTCGTCCGGCTCTGGTCGTCCACCTAGTGTGTCGTACAACCTCAGCATGCAAATCCCCCTGTCCACGGTGGCCTGTTACCAGTTCCTGCCTCACAATTATAGCAATATACCGCTCACCAAATAGTGATGCTGTTCACCAAATGGTTTCATCGCGCAACACGCGACATCCTGTTCGAGATGGTCGTTTCGAGCACCAATATGAGCATTGCGGCCAATAAGAGATACCACCAAAGCTGCTGCCGACGTTCCCGTTGCTCGATCGTCAGGGTGCGGGCGCGGGCGGCGAGACCGCCTTGATTCTCAACCGGCGTCATCGCTCCGAGAAATTGATCGACGTCCAGCCGTGACAGATCGGATTCAGACGGATCCAGATTTACCGCGACAAAGGCCGGAGGAACGTCGCCGGCCTCGACATGGCGGATCTCAAAGATCCCCTGCTCGCGCAGCTCCACCAGTCGATCGCTGGCGTCCGCTCGCACGATCGTTCGCTCGCCAGACGGCGCCTCCACCACGAGATCTCCGCCTGCCTCGACCAGGGCTTCGATGAACTGATCGGGAGAATCCCGGGTCAGCTGCAACACGTCACCGACCGTGAACGAGGGTCGCACGTCTTCGTATTGCGAGAGATACCGAACCATTCGGTGCACGAACGGTAGGAAAACCGGCTGTAAGGCGAGGTCGTTCCAATGGGTATCCGTGGTGGACGTCCACACGAGCACGAGGCCATCACCAACTTTTTTCTCCGCCAATGCCACTTGGCCGTCACTGTAGCGCGCGAGCACACTTTGCGGATCGTCCACAGTCAGTTCGCGATACCGGAAGAACTTCGCGGTGGAAAAATCTCCGCTGCGCGGTGCGCTGAACACATCGAACACCGGACTTCCATACTCCAACGTCGTCAATGCGGTTGGACCGCGCATGGGGTCCACTAAGGCCCCCACGACACCTGGAAGAAGATCTCGAGCATCGATCGGCCACGTTCCGGCACCATTGCGATCGCCCAAGACCACGAGCAATCCGCCCCCGTCTTCTACGAACTCGCGGATCCGTTGTCCGGCCTGGCCGCTCGGAAACGGCGCGTCGTTGAGCACGACGATGGATTGACCGTCCAAGTCGGACAACCGGAACTGGCCGAGCGGGCGAACCGTGACACGAAACGAGGGCCGCTCTCCGATACTCAACGCACGATTCAGGTAGAGGCTCTGATACCTCCGCGGTGATGAGCTTTGGAGTATGAGGGCCGACAGCGAATTACTCGGACTGATCACGAACGCGGCCGTGTTGTCTTCCGGCAGGGCGTCGGTACCAGCCGTGACCATACCGCGAGACAATCCCTGCGGGAGGAGCACCGGCGAGAACGTCACCGCCGTGCTCGCTTGCGGATCGACGTCTACAACCTGCGACTGTAATTCTTGGCCGTTGAGTGTCAGGGCGACGCGAAGCCCGCGCACGTCCTCGTCGCCGCCGTTCACGACTCGGGTCGTGACGGTGACCCGTTCGCGCCCGCCCGACACCTGCTGCCGTACGGAGACAAACGGCAGGGAGACGTTCGCGGTCTCACCATCGGACAGGTCCACAGGCGTGACGGTCGTGCCGCTCGGGAGGCGTACGTCGCTGACTCGATCCCACCCGGCGCGCTGGAAGTCGGAAATCAGCACGATCTCGCGCACCGGTTGCTCCGACTCCGAAAGAATCCGTCCGGCGAGCTGCAAGGCCGGACCGTACCGGGTTGCGCGGGCCGTTGGCGACGCGGCATCCACAGCGGTCTTCAGACTCAGTATCTCGGCGGTGGATTGCCCAGCAGCCTCCGCACCCTCATCGAAGAAAATCAGCGACGCCAGATCCAACGGTCCAAGCGCGTCGATCCGGGCGTGCGCTTGCGCCACCGCCCGCTGCCACCGATCGCCATACGCCATGCTGTGTGACCTATCGATCAGGATCACCACTTCGCTTCCACCAACCGTAGCCACAGCCGCTTGCGCCGTATTCCCGAAGAAGGGACGGGCAAAAGCGAAGGCCAGCAGCGCGAGAGCCAGGCAGCGCAGGGCGAAGAGAAACTTGTGCCGCAACTGTTGCCGCCGAATATCCTTAAAAGGAATACGCTCAATGAACATGAGCGATGGAAACGGAACCGCCTCGCGCTTGTGTTTGTGAATCAAGTGCACGATCACCGGCACGAGAAGCGTGCCGAGGCCGAGCAAAAACAGCGGAGCGAGCACGAGTAAATTCATCAGCGCACCCGGCTCATCCGTTGCCTGTTCACGAGGTACTTGAGCAACGCGAGATCCAGCGGGACCGACGTATCAAAGAAGGCGTATTCGACGCGGTTGTCTCCCATCAGCCGCGCGAGGGTCTCGCGGTGCTCCGTCAGAAGGGTACGGTATTGGTCGCGCAACGTTTCCGGCACGACCGCTACCTGCTGACCGGTTTCGAGATCTTCGAAGTTGAGCGGTTGGTCGTACGCAAATTCGACCTCGGCCGGGTCGAGGACGTGAAACACGATCAGATCGTTTCCCTTCCCTCGCAGCAAGTTCACGGCGGACATCACCACCGACGGATCTTCATACAGGTCGGAAATCAACAGGACCACGCTGCGCCGCTTGAACGTTTCCGCGATCTTGGCCAAAGTGCCCGTAAGTGCGCCCTCACGCGTTGCTTTTGTCCGTTCCAGGGTGTGGAGTACCACCTCCAGATGCTTGGCGGAAGGCGGTACGATGTCCACTATGTCCGTGTCGAACGTGATCAGGCCGACACGATCCCTGTGCTTACTAGACAGATAGGTGAGACTCGCAGTTAGGAACTTGGCATACTCCAGCTTCGTGAGACCCGCCGTTCCAAATTCCATTGAACGAGAGATATCGAGCACGACGGTGAAGTTGGCATTCGTATCGGCTTCGAACTGCTTGACGTAAAACCGGTCGGTGCGCCCAAAAACCCGCCAGTCGATGCGCCGGATATCGTCACCAGGCATGTATGCCCGGTGCTCCGCAAAGTCGATGGAAAGGCCCAGATACGGAGAGCGGTGCAATCCGCTGATGAAACCGTCCACCACGGTGCGCGCTACCAGTTCGAGATTATCAATCCGCGCCAGAACCTTGGGATCGATGAATCGTGCGCCGGTCGCGTGCGCCCGTGCCTTCGTTCCGAACACTTAGACCGCCGCCTACATCCCCGACGACGGCATCGGCACCGCTTCCAAGAGCTGATCGATCAGTTGTTCGGTGGTAATGCGTTCCGACTCCGCATGAAAGTTCGTCAGAATGCGGTGGCGCAACACCGGGTACGCGAGCGATCGGATGTCTTCGAAACTCACGTTGTATCGTCCCTGTACGAGCGCGCGGGCCTTGCCACCCAACACCATGTACTGCGCGGCACGTACACTCGCGCCGTAGGCCACCCACTCCTTGATGAAGTCGGGCGAGCCATTCGGGCTCGGGCGGGTTGTCCGCACGAGACTCAATGCATACTCCATCACCGGTTTGGACACCGGTACCTTACGCACGAGTTCCTGGAACGCCACGATGTCCTTACCCGTCACCGCGTGCTGGAATTCGTAGTCCTGTATCCCTGTTGTCGAACGGACGACCTCGAGTTCTTGATCTCGCGGGAGGTGATCCATGATAATGTGGAACATGAAGCGGTCGAGCTGCGCCTCGGGCAGTGGATAGGTTCCCTCGAGCTCGATCGGGTTCTGCGTGGCAAACACGAAGAACGGTTCCTCGAGAACGTAGGTCTCCCCCTGCACCGTCACCTGGTGCTCCTGCATGGCCTCGAGAAGCGCTGCCTGCGTCTTCGGCGGCGTGCGGTTGATCTCGTCCGCCAAGACGATGTTCGCGAAAATCGGCCCCGGCATGAACACCATCTTGCGGCGTCCGGTGTCGGGGTCCTCCTGGACCAGATCGGTACCGGTGATGTCGGACGGCATCAGATCGGGCGTGAACTGAATCCGGGAAAACTTGAGATCCAGCACCTGGGCGATCGTGTGGATCAAGAGCGTCTTCGCCAGACCAGGGACGCCGACGATCAAACTGTTTCCGCCCACAAGCACCGAGAGCAACACCAGGTCGATCACGTCGTCCTGACCGACGATCAATTTGTGCAGCTCGGTCTTGACCTGTGCGTGGCCGGCCTTGAGACGCTCGGCCAACGCGATATCGTCGGGAGACTCCAGCGCCGTCGCTTCGTTCGTCGTCGTTTCCACCGTCACTCCTCAATCATCCGGTTCACGCTCACCCCCCACCTCTTCCCCTCTCCCCTCTCCCCTCTCACTTCTTCCTTCACACTTCTCACATCTCACGTTGCACAGCTAACAGCTAACAGCTAACAGCTAACAGCTAACAGCTAACAGCTAACAGCTCCCCTCAATGCAGCATCGCATACATGAGATAGTTCACACCCAATTTGTAGGCCTCGTTC
>CAYLZR010000106.1:0-7469 GCA_964388145.1 uncultured Gemmatimonadaceae bacterium
TCGGCATCGATGTATACGTTATCGACATCGAAAGGAGTTTCCTCATGGGCGCGACGGGATTTCTTGGTGAATTCGAGCAAATGGTGCTGCTCGCCACTTTGCAGTTGGAGGACGAGGCCTACGCCACGGCGGTCCGGAAGGAGCTCGACAAGGCGCGGGGACGCGAGGTGTCGCGCGGGGCTCTCTACCGTACGTTCGACCGGCTTGGCGCAAAGGGTTATCTCGAGTGGACTCCGGAAGAGACCGTTCCCGACCGCGGCGGCCATCCTCGCCGTCGCTTCACCGTGACGCGGGCAGGCATTGACGCACTGCGGTCATCGCGTTCCGTGCTCGTCACGCTGTCCCGCGGCCTCAACGAAGTGTTGAGCGGGCCATGAGCCGGCACTCCAGTTCAAAGAACGATCCTCCGTGGCAGGCCGAACGGATGCTCCGCCGCTGTCTTCCCGCAGATTTTGTCGGACGATCGATATTGGGAGATTTGCGTGGAGACTATGCCGAAATGCTTCGCATCACGTCCGTTCGCCGCTCACGTGCTTGGTATTGGCGGCAGGCCTCCCTGCTGAGCGTGCAGTACGCGTGGAGGGGGTTACTGGTTCGGGTTCGGCCCACACGACGACCCGTGCGAGTCCATGTACGAACAAGACAAGAAGTAGGGATCACAACCGCGATGCAATCACTATGGGCAGATCTTCGGTACGCCGTCCGAGGACTCTCGAAGCAACCTGTATTCACCATGGTTGCGCTTGCGAGTCTCGCACTCGGGATCGGGGCGAACACCGCCATCTTCAGCGTCGTACAAGGTGTGCTCCTCAGCGATCTTCCGTACGCCAACCCCGATGAATTGGTGCATGTTTGGGAAAACAACGTCAGTGAAGGCATAGAGCATTACCAGGTTTCTCCGGGCGACTTTGCCGATTACGCGGAGCAAAACGATGCGCTGGAGGGACTCGGCGGCTACGTGCCGTGGAGCCTGACTTACGTTGGTGATGGAGAAGCAGAGCGATTGCAGGTCGCCGCGGTCACACCGAGTCTGTTCGGCGTGCTCGGTGTGCCGGCTCGATTAGGTAGGACACTCACGGCGGAGGACGCTGCGCTCGAAGAATTCAGTGTGGTGCTCAGCCATGGTTTCTGGCAGAGAGAGTTCGGTGGCGACTCCGCGGTCGTGGGCCGCGCCATCTCACTCGATGGCGTTAGCGCCATCGTAGTCGGAGTCATGCCACCTGAGTTCAAGTTGCCCACGCCACCGGCCGAATTATGGTTTCAGTTGGTGTATCCGGTGGAAAACCAGAGGTTCGCACGCGGATTTCACGTCTGGCATCTCATCGGAAGGTTGAAGACCGACATTTCAGTCGACCAAGCCCGTGCGGACCTGTTGAGAATCGCACGAGTTCTGGAACGCGATTACCCGAGCACGAACACCGGACATCTGGTAACTATGACGCCATTACGTCAAGCAGTGGTCGGCGATGTCCGTGTTCCTTTGATCACTCTCATGGCAGCGGTGGGCTTCGTCCTGCTCATCGTGTGCGCCAACGTCGCCAACATGACTCTCTCACGATCGATTGGTCGGATGCGCGAATTCGCAGTCCGGACGGCGCTAGGCGCGGGACGTGTGCGCCTGATACGCCAGGCACTCACCGAGAGCGTGTTACTTGCATTAGTCGGCGGCGGACTAGGGCTCGCGATCGCATTTCAAGGCGTCGACGTGCTCGTCTCGCTCAGCCCGCTCGCGCTTCCGAACGTGGGTGAGGTGAGCGTCAACGGCACCGTTCTAGTGTTCGCCGTGGTAGCATCAGCGTTCGTGGGAGTTCTATCCGGGTCGGTGCCCGCGTGGTCGGCGTCGCGACTCGATCCGGCAAGCGCGTTGAACGAGGGAGGCCGGGGTTCGTCTGGAGGAGTTGCCCAACGACGTGTTCAACAAGGCTTTTCAATAGCACAGATGGCGCTCGCGGTTACGCTACTCATAGGCGCTGGTCTCATGTTGAGGAGCTACCAGTATCTCCGAAATGTCGATCCGGGTTTCGACCCTGCTCAGCTCTTCACAGCTCGTGTTTCGCTACCGGGCTCGGCTTACCAAAACGCCGATGAGGTACTGTCGTTCTGGGACGGCCTCGAGACGCGACTGGAGGGCCGACCCGGCGTCCGAGCTGTATCGCAGGCCCGGTCACTTCCGATGTCCGGCGGGTTTGGCAGCGGCTTGACCATCGAGGGCAGAGATGTCTCACGAGGCGGTGTACAACCCGGCGTGATTTACCGCAACGTTTCGCCGAACTATCTCGCAATGATGGGCATCCCATTGGTGCGCGGAAGGCCAATCGCCGAGCAACATACGCACAGCCGTCCAAGAGTAGTCCTGATCAACGAAACGTTGGCAAATCGGTTCTGGCCCGACGACGACCCCATTGGTGCTCGGCTCAAGTTCGGACCTGATCCAACTACTCTGCCCTGGGTAGAGGTCATCGGCATCGTTAGCGATGTGCGCGAAACGGGGTTCCGTACGCCACCTGAGCCGACCGTTTACCTGCCCAGCGCTCAGGATGCGCCACTCACCCAATGGATCGTTGTGCGAGGCGAGGGTGACCTGGCCGGTGTCGGAGCCGTGATTCGCGCAGAGGTTGCCGGTCTGGATCCAGAGATTCCTGTGTACGACATGCAGACGGTTGAACAAGTGGTTTTTGGTTCGATCGTTCAGGATAGATCGTCGACTCTTCTTCTTACCATTTTTGCAGCAATTGCCTTGTTCCTGGCCGCCATTGGCGTGTACGGAGTCATGGCACATTCCGTTTCGCGTCGCACACATGAAATCGGTATTCGAATGACATTGGGGGCGTGTCGTCGAGAAATCCTGGCACTCGTTATCCGTCAGGGGATGCGGCTCGCGGTCATTGCAGCCGGCTTGGGAGTTGTTCTGTCGCTGGCGGTGACGAGAGTTCTCGAGCGAGCGCTTTTCGAAGTGACTGCACTGGATCCGATCACTTACATCCTCGTGCCGATCGTGCTACTCGGTGTCGCCGCGGCCGCGTGCTATGTTCCGGCCTTCCGTGCCTCTAGGCTCGACCCAACGTCTGCTCTACGGGTTGAGTGAGCCGAGCCAGCCTCGTAACATCAACCTACGCGGTCCACTATCTTTGATGCGGTTCCTCCCGGCCATGATAAAGCCGCAACATCGGAGTCCGGATCGCCATGTCAATGAATTACTCGGGTTACCTGAAGCTGGACCAACTCTTGTCGCTCCAGGCGCCCGTTACTGAGAAACCCGAACACGACGAGATGTTGTTCATCATCGTGCATCAGGTGTACGAGCTGTGGTTCAAACAAATGCTCCACGAGATCGACCACATAAGCGTCCTCTTGGAGCAAAACGATACCCCACCGGCGCTGCACAAGTTCAAGCGCCTTCTCACCATCCTGAAAATCCAAGTCGCGCAGCTCGACATTCTCGAAACGATGACGCCGTTGGAATTCTTGAGCTTTCGCAAGAGGCTCGAATCTGCCAGTGGGCTCGAGTCGTATCAGTTTCGCGAATTGGAATTCGCACTCGGGATCAAGCGTGCAACCCATCTGGATACATTCAAGGAGGGCTCGCCGGCACGAGAGCAACTGGAAGCGCGATATCGCGCGCCTGGATTGTGGGATGTTTTCTTGAGTTACCTGGCCCGTGAAGGGTACGACATTCCGCAAGAACTGTTGGACCGGGACTACACGCAGCCCAACCCCACTTCGACCGACGTCCAGAAGATCCTGATCGATGTCTACCGCAACAATCCGGCGATTGCCCAGCTCAACGAGAGGCTCGTGGACCTCGACGAGGGGTTTCAGGAGTGGCGCTACCGTCACGTGAAAATGACGGAACGCACGATTGGAATGAAATTAGGGACTGGCGGCACTACCGGGGTGACGTACCTAATCTCGACATTGTTCAAGCCTGCTTTCCCTGACCTCTGGGCCATCCGCGCCGATCTGTAGTAACGTGATCAAGCCCGACGAACTGTACGGCACGCCGAATCGGCTAGCTCCACATTACAGCAAGTTTCGCGTTGCCGACCGGCTGTTGCTCACCGGCCACTCCCACCAAGCCTGGCCCGACCGCGGGTTCGAGGGACAACAACAGGCTTGGCGCGACGCCGCGGAGTACGTCGACGAGAAATGGGACCGTGCCTTCGAAACCGCCGAAAGAGTGCGCAGTGGCTACCGCAGACTGCTCGGCGACAACCACGGTGAACTGGCGTTGGGCCAAAACACGCACGAGTTGGTGGTGCGTTTCCTCTCCGGCTTGCGACTGCAAGACCGTCCGCGCGTGGTGACGACCGATGGTGAGTTCCACACTATCCGCAGACAGCTCGACCGGCTTGTCGAAGAAGGTGTGGAGATTGTCAAAGTAGCGAGCCTACCGGCTGGTACGTTGGCGGAACGTGTGATTCAATCGGTGAACGACCGTACCGCAGCCGTCTTGGTATCCTCGGTGTTATTTCACAATGCGCAGATAGTACCCAACCTCGGCGCGGTATCGACGGCCTGCCGACGGGCGGGCGCCGAGTTATTGGTCGATGCGTATCACGCCCTAAACGTCGTGCCGTTCTCCGTCGAGCAAGAAGGACTGGACGGCGCATTCATCGTCGGCGGCGGATACAAGTACTGCCAGCTTGGCGAAGGCAACTCTTTCCTGAGAGTGCCGCCAGACACGAAGATGCGGCCGGTTGTAACGGGTTGGTTCGCAGAATTCGCAACACTGAGCGATGCGGCCGACAGCAAGGTAAAATACGGAACCGGTCATGCGCGGTTCGCCGGTGCGACGTATGATCCCACAAGCCACTACCGCGCCGCGGCCGTGTTTGACTTCTTCGAAGAGTTGAATCTCACCCCCGCCCTCTTACGCGAGGTGAGCCAACATCAGATCGAACTGCTCGCTCGGTCGTTCGATGCGCTCGACGCCGACCCGCAGATCATCACCCGCGACAGATCGGTGGACCTCGATGCAATCGGTGGATTTCTGGCCCTGCACTCGGAAAACGCCGAGGAAATGAGTCGTCTCTTACGGGAACGAGGGGTAGCTACCGACTACCGCGCAGACGTTCTCCGTCTCGGGCCGGCACCTTATCTCTCGGATCGCCAACTATCTGACGCGATGGAGGTGCTGCGAGAAGTTCTGCAGACAGTGTCGTCACCCACTCGTTTTCCGGCTTAACTCACGACCTGCGGAGCCGGCCGCGATCGATCTTGCCGAGGTGGGTTCGTGGTAAGTCCTCCATGAACACGACGCGCCGCGGATATTTGTAGGGTTCCAAGTGTTCCTTTACATAGTCTTGCAGCTCTTGCGCCAACTCGGGGGTCTGCTCGCGCGCGATCACGAAGGCGTGCGGCTTGGTCAATCCGTTCTCGTCGACGACTCCTACTACTGCAACTTCCGTAACCGCCGGATGCTGCAACAAACAGTTCTCCACTTCCTGCGGCGACAACCACTTGCCCGACACTTTCAACATGTCATCGGCGCGTCCGCAATACGTGAAGTAACCGTCGTCGTCGCAACAGATCATGTCGCCGGACACGTACCAATCCCCGCGAAATGCCTGCTTGGTCTTTTCCATCTGCTGCCAGTAGCCAATCGCGCGCGAATTGCCTCGTACCCACAACCATCCGACTTCGCCGTTTGGCAGCTCTTTTCCGTCATCATCGCACACACGCACGTCGAACCCGGGAACGGCGGTGCCCATGGTACCAGGCCTGACCTGACCCGGACGATTCGATATGAAGATGTGCCACATCTCGGCTGTCCCGAGCCCGTCCAGCAGCTCGACGCCAAACGTCTCCTTCCACCGGGCATACAACTCCACCGGCAACGCCTCGCCCGCCGACGTTGCCAGCCGCAGACTCGACACCGCTGCCCGATCGGCCGACGGATGGCCTACCATATGGTTGACCATCGTTGGCACGTTGATCAAAATCGTTGGCTTGAACTTCGCAATCTTCTCGAAGAGAACGTCTGCGGTGCACTGTTCGGGGAACAAAGCCGCCGCTGCACCGACCGAAAACGGAAAGAACAGGTTTGATCCCGTGGCATAACCGAAATACAGCTTCGGCACCGACAGCGTAATGTCACGCTCCGTGTAACCAATGACCCCTTGCCCGTAACACTCGGTTGTATTCGCAAACGAACAGTGGGTCTGCACGACGGCCTTCGGGCTCCCTGTAGTGCCACCCGAAAAGAGCCAAATCGCTGGGTCGTCCCGGTGGGAGGGGAAGTTCTCCAGTTCCTCAGAGGCTTGCAACAGCTCGTGATCGATGGCTGGATCTCCCACGACGAGCATTCTCTTGAAGTGGGGACCGTTCTTGGCTGCTTTTTGAAATGCCGCTTGCGAATCCCGATGGACAACCGCAACCGTGGCTCGTGTATAGGCGAAGAAATACTCGATGGCATCGGCCTTCAGATGCGGGTTGACCATCACCACCACTGCACCAATCTTCAGGGTGCCGAACAGTGCGGCGACAAACTCCGCTCCGTCGGGAAGCGCGATGATGACCCGCTGCTCCGCCTCGACGCCGGCGCTGCGCAATACGTTACCAAAGCGGTTCGCCGACGTCTGAACTTCTCGATATGTCAGATTCCGTTCGTCGGTCAGCAGAGCCGTCCGGTCTCCCCGTCCTTCCGCAACGCGGGCGTCGAGGAAGTGGCCGGCAATGTTGAACTGTTCGGGCGGCTGAAAGGTCATGGTCTGAGATGATACGCGTCGACTCGAACCTGCGTCAACCACAGCTCGTAAACTGAACGGACACGAGGACCATGCCGGTATCGTACCTTGCAGACATGACATGGGAGGAAGTCCAAGACGTCGATCTCGGAAACGCCGTCGCGATACTACCGGTGGGAGCCGTAGAGGCACACGGCCCCCATCTGCCGCTGACCACGGACGTCATCATATCCGAGGCCATGGCTCGATCAGCCGCCGAAAAGTTGGATGCGCAGGGGTACTCGGTGTTGATCCTTCCGTCGATCAGCTACACGGCCGCGCCTTTCGCGGCGTCGTTTCCCGGCACCTGCTCGTTGGATGCCGACACAGTGACGGCAGTCCTGGTGAGCATCGCACGCAACCTGACGCGACATGGAGTCCACATCCTCGCTGTGGCTAATTCTCATCTGGATCCCGCGAACATCTCGGCCATCGACGCGGCTGTTGCATCGGCGCGTGAAGAGAACCTCTTGAAGATCGTCTTCCCCGATATCTCGAAAAAACCGTGGGCCATGCGTCTGACCGATGAGTTCAAGAGCGGGGCGTGTCACGCGGGACAGTACGAGACATCGATCGTTTTGGCGGAACGACCGGCGCTCGTACGAGAAGACATTCGAAAAGAGCTGCCGCCCAACCCATCCTCGCTGTCGGACGCGATCCGTGCCGGGGTCGAGACGTTCGAGGAAGCCGATGGAGCGCGGGCGTATTTTGGTTACCCGGCCGACGCAAGCATTGAAGAAGGAA
>CAYLZR010000107.1:0-3372 GCA_964388145.1 uncultured Gemmatimonadaceae bacterium
CGCGATGTTATAGGTTCCGTCATCCGCAAAACGGGTGGTAGCCATCCCGCCCACGTTGGAGAACGAGTTGAACACCTGCCGGCGAAGGCGAATGACGCCGAAGTTATCCGATGGCAAGCCGTCCTCACTCGCGGTTTGCATGTTGAGTATGCCGATGTCCGTCTTGCCGACACGTCCTACCAAACGAGCACCCCCGAGTATGCGCACGGGTCCGCCGTCATTCAACCCGATGCGACGGCTGTGGAACACGCGGCTCTGTCCCCCGGTGGCGAACTCGAAGATCGAAGCACGTTCTTGAAAGAACTGGCGCTTCTCGGGAAAAAACAACGAAAACCGAGTGAGGTTGATTTGTTGGTCGTCGGCCTCAACTTGGGCGAAATCCGTGTTGGCGGTGAGGTCGAGCGTGAGGTTGCTCGTGACGTTGTACTTGAGATCGATCCCGACTTCGTTGGTTCCATCGCTTCGGGTATCGTATGCGGTCTGTGCGACGTTCAATTCGGAGGCCTGGGTCAGGCCGCCGAGCGCGTACGGCGTGATGTACACCGGTCTCGTGCTGTACACCCCGTCGAGCGAAATACGTTGTGCGAGCGAGGGCTTTGCGAATCCAAAATCAAAATCTGGTCTGATCGGTGGAAACAGGTGCCGCTCGCCTTTTCGCGAGATCCAACGGTACACTGTCAAGCCCATGACGACGCGACCATCGTCGTCCTGAAAACCCAGACTCGAAAACGGTATGCGCATTTCAGCGAACCATCCGTCGCCGTTCTGTACCGCCACGGCATCCCAAAACGTGTTCCAATCGCTGTTCAAGAGTCGACGGCGATCACCACCGCCGCTGAACTCCCCATCGTTGGCGATGGCGCGATCGCTTCGCACACCCGCCGGGTTGGTGGTGAACCAGGACGCGCTCTCGTGATCGTTGTACGTGTCGAGCACCATCGAGAGCAAGTCGTCCGTAAAAGCTCCATCCCGTGAAAGTGAATAGGTGCGGATGCCGTTGGGATCGGAATCGTACATGCGGCCGGCGATATAGATGTACCCATCGTCGTATGCCACCCGTATCTCGGTGCGCTCGGTAGGCTCGGCTCCGAACGTGGGTTGATAGACCGTCAGCGGAAAAGGAGTGACGGCTTGCCAGGCGGCCTCGTTGCTCAGGCCGTCCAAGACGATTGGACCCGTCAGACGGGTGAGCGGCATCGGGTCTTGCGCTTGAATGGTGTGCGCGACGAGCGCCAGAGCGATCGTTGCTCCCAAGGCCTCGCGTATCCTGTGGCTGCTCAAGACCGGTGTATTGTGCGAGTCTCCATCGTCATCTTGCTCTCTCCCACCGCGCCATTCAACTTCGGGAAGACAACCGATCCAATACAGAAAGCGGACAGCGGCCCATGCGAGGTACGCAATCTATCCAAAGCGTGAGCCTCGTGGGGATGCTCGGCGTCGCGCTCGCGTTGGCGCCAAGGTGCGGCGCGGGTCAGGATCTTCCGCGGGTCATCATGCAAACGGACCTCGGCGAGGTCGAGATCGAGCGTGCGTCGAAAAGAGTAGCGGCCGCACCACTGAACCGATTTGGGCTTCGGCCTGTCATTCAATCAAGGGCATCTTGAATCATCGAGTTTGACCGGGAGCCGAAATGAAACTGGCGGGGCGTTTTTGGCTGAAGTTGGGCATCTGGATCGCGATACTTCTGACGATCTTCTTTGTTCTCGGGATGGTATCCCCCGACCAAGGTTTTCGCGGGGTCGTGGGGCATCTCCCAGTATGGGCAGGGTTAGCGTTGGTTCTCGCCGCGTATCCCGCCGGGCTCGCCGTCTCACGCGAGGTGCTGCCCGACGGTCCGCTGGTGTGGAGGCCGGTGGTGGAGGTCACGTTGGCGGCGGCTGCGGTCTGTGTGCTGACATTGATCATGGCCGGTTACATCGGACCCGTCGTGCTGCGGTCGCTCGCGGATAACGCGACCGCCGGCGTTATGGAATCGGGCACACTTTCGCTGGGCGAGTTGCGAGACGCGATACGGGAGAGCGGGGAACGAGCCCAGACGCACCCGGATGGGAACACCATTGCAGTGTGGTTGGATGTCAACCGGTTGTCGTGGGATTACCTCCGGCGCACCCACGGATCGGTGCTTCCGCTGCTGTTTGGGTGGTTGGGAATCCTGACCGGATTCTGGTCGCGCCTCACACCGCGACCAGACGTGCGCCAGTTGCAGCACTGGGCGATTGGGCTCTTCTTGATCATGTCTACATACCTCGCCGGCGAGAACAGTTACGAGTTGATCGTGCTGCGGGCGGCCGGCCCCGTGGCTTTTACGGGAGATTTCGTGTTGATCGTACCTACGCTCCTGCTGATGGGACTCGGCTGGCCGGCGGTTCTGATGTTCTGGAAGCGGTGGCAGGAGTCCAGGCCTGCTTGAAGCCTTTAACCGAGTTGGAGTTGTCGCGGTTTCGTTCTGGCAACGAAGAAATTTTTAGACGTCTGGTGGAGGAGTACTCACCACGGCTCCTGGCCTTTGTGCGCCCGTTTGCTACCGATACCGACGACGCGCACGATCTCCTGCAAGACATGTGGCGGCGAGCGTACGACAAGCGACAGTCGTTTGCCGGTTCGGGAACACTGTTGGGTTGGTTGTATGCGGTTTGTCGAACCGTGTGCCTCACGTCCGTTCACAAGCGCGCTTCCCGCGATCGGTTTCCGTTAGCATCAGCACACACGAGCGCGCAGGGACCATCGGACCCGCATGTCGATGTGGAACGGTCTGCCTTGCGCGAATCGATCAACCGAGCCGTGATGGAGCTTCCGGAGCGGGAACGCGACGTGGTGGTGCTGAGGATGCTTTCCGAGCGAAGCACCCGGGAAACCGCAGAAGCGCTTGGATGTGCAGAAGGCACCGTCAAATCCACTCTACACCACGCACTCAAGAAATTACAGGTCTCGATGGAGGTGTGGGTACAATGAGCAATTGTTTGGATACGGATACCTTGGTAGGTGTTGGCGCGGCGATCGGTTGGGAAACCGAGGACACACTCCGTCACATCGCAACATGCCAGGAGTGCCACGAAGAGTTGCGTCGGTTGGCGAAACTGCACCGCGTCCTCAACGACCAACTGCAACCGATGCCGGGTTTCACCGAACGGGTGCTCGGCGATCTGCGAGCACCGGACCCCACCCCGCGTTCGCACCGCCGCTGGTCGTTCGTCGGAGCGTTCAACGGGCTGCTTGCGGGGATGACCGCATTCTTTGCCATTGCCCTTGGATCCGCAGGGTCGGCGCCGGTGTCGATTGGGCCGCCGGTACTCGTGGTGGCGATGGTGGTGGCCCTCGCCACGGCGTGGTGGAACCAGGTGACAGGTTAGGTGTCAGGTTACTGGTTTTAGG
>CAYLZR010000107.1:3472-4536 GCA_964388145.1 uncultured Gemmatimonadaceae bacterium
TGAAAAATGACCTCATACAACGTGGGTCTTCTCCCGGGCGACGGCATCGGCCCCGAAGTGACACGCGAAGGTTTGAAGGTTCTCAAAGCCGTTGCTGAGTTGGAGGGATTGCAGTTCAATCTCGTCGATTACCCGTATAGCGGCGAGTACTACCTCAAAACCAAAGAACTCGTGCCGGATTCGGTCATCGACGAGTGGCGGACGCTCGATGCGGTATTGTTGGGCGCCATTGGGCATCCGGATGTCGAACCGGGACTGGTAGAACGTTCGGTGATCCTCGGCCTGCGTTTCGGTCTCGATCTGTACGTTAATGTGAGACCCATCAAGCTGTACTCGGAGCACCTCTGCCCGCTGAAAGACAAAGGGCCGGAGGATATCGACTTCGTAGTCGTGCGTGAAAACACCGAAGGGATGTACTCACAAATCGGTGGGCACCTCAAGAAGAACACGCCCGACGAAGTATCAATCGTCAACGGGGTCTACACGTGGAAGGGGTGCGAGCGCGCGTCGCGGTACGCGTTTGAGCTTGCGCAGAAACGCGGTAAGGAACGTGGCGACGAATCCAGTGCGAAGCTGACTCTAGTCGACAAGGCCAACGCCATAAGGCCGCACGATCTGTGGACGCGGGCGTTTGCTCATGTGGCGCAAGATTTCCCCAAGGTGGAAACGGACCACGCCTACGTAGACGCATGCTGCATGTGGATGATCAAGAACCCGGAATGGTTCGACGTCATCGTCACGACCAACTTGTTTGGAGACATCATCACCGACCTCGGTGCGATGCTTCAGGGTGGAATGGGTATTGCTGCGTCGGGCAACATTCATCCGGGCGCGACGTCGATGTTCGAGCCGATCCACGGTTCCGCGCCAAAACACGCGGGCAAGAACGTTGCCTGCCCGTTGGGCGCCATCTCGGCGGTCGCGATGATGATGGACTTTCTCGGTGAGACGAAAGCGGCGACCCGGGTGGAGGATGCCGTGGCCGACTTGCTTCGTAGCGGTGAGGTGCCGTCAGCCGACGCACGCAGCGGGATCTCGACGTCGGACATGGGGGATATGGTGGT
>CAYLZR010000107.1:4636-6021 GCA_964388145.1 uncultured Gemmatimonadaceae bacterium
CCTTGACGCATGTCACGGGGACGAAGTTGCCTTCGTCAGAAAGGGTTATCGGAATGAAGCGGGTATGGGGAGTGGTGCTACCGGCGGGGGCCGCCTTGACGATCATGGGATGTTCGGGGCCGGAAGAGGAACGGCCAGTAGAGGAACGGGCAGGCTACGCCTTGGGCGTAGACGTCGGCAACAACCTCAAGCCGATGCAGGATCACATCGATTTCGACGCGCTGGTGGATGGACTGCGCGACGTCTTGAACGATCGCGAGCCGCGCATGACACCGGCCGAAGTACGTGAAGAAGTGCAGAGCGTGCAGTCGAGGGCGCGGGAATCGAATGCCGAGCGCCGGAGGGAACAGATGGGTACAAACCTCGAAGAGGGACAAGCGTTCCTCGCGGAAAATAAGACCGTGGACGGCGTCGTCGAGACGCCGAGCGGGTTGCAATACATGATTCTCACCGAGGGGGACGGCCCGTCACCGTCGGCCACCGACCAGGTGACGGTGCATTATGAAGGAAAGCTCCTGGACGGGACCGTGTTCGACAGCTCGTACGAACGCGGCGAGCCGGCGATGTTTCCGTTGAATGGCGTCATAGCCGGTTGGACCGAGGGCGTTCAACTCATGGCGGTGGGAAGCAAGTTCCGGTTTTTCATTCCGGCCCACCTGGCATATGGAGAGCGGGGCTCCGGCCCGGACATTGGTCCTAACGCCACGCTGATCTTCGAGGTGGAGCTGCTGGCGATCGAGTAGCTTGGGGGTGGGGAGTCCGGAGCTTACGTTTGCACTCGATGAGTCGAACCCCGGTGACTGAGCCAGTCGATAATGAGGAACTGGTCGTGCTCGTAGACGAGGACGACCACGTAATTGGAACCGAAGGCAAGATGGCCGCGCACATCGCGGGGAAGCTGCACCGCGCGGTATCAGTCTTCGTGTTCAACACTGACGGCAAACTGTTGCTGCAGCAGCGTGCCGCATCGAAGTACCACTCCGCGGGGTTGTGGTCCAACACCTGTTGCGGCCACCCCCGGCCGGAGGAAAAGAGCGACCACGCCGCGCACCGCCGGCTGCAAGACGAGATGGGGTTTGATTGCCCGTTGCGACGGGGTTTCGATTTTGTCTACAAGCGCCAACTGAACGGCGGCCTGATCGAACATGAATATGACCATGTCTTCGTGGGACATCACGATGATGCACCGTCACCGGCTCCGGCTGAGGTTGCCGACTGGCGGTGGGTCGGCGTTGACGAGGTGCTGACGGATCTGGAGGCGAACCCGGATCGGTATACGGCGTGGTTTGGGCTGGCCTTGGAGAGGGTGTTGGAGAGGAGGGAGTAGGCAGTGTTCCCCTAGGCGTCAGAAACCGGACCCGGGGTGATGCTCCACTGCCCACTGC
>CAYLZR010000107.1:6121-7426 GCA_964388145.1 uncultured Gemmatimonadaceae bacterium
CTACTGCCAGGCAACCCCGAACTCACTTTCCTGAACGTCCACTCTGCAAGGCCAAAATGAACCGACGTGAATTCTTTCAGGGCACGGTCGCCGCGGGGGCGATGCTGGCGCCTGCATGGTCCGTTCCTCCGCAGGATGGCATGCGGGTTAACGGCACCAGGTTGAACACGCACCTGCGCGCGCTCTCGCAATTCGGCCGCACGCCGGAAGGCGGGATCAGTCGCGTCGCCTACAGCGAAGCCGACCTCGCGGGCCGCGAGTACGTCATTGGACTGATGCGCATGGCGCAACTCGAGACGACCGTGGACGCTGCCGGCAATATCGTCGGGCGGCGGGCCGGCGGCGTTTCGAGTCTGCCCCCGCTCATGATGGGTTCCCACATCGACTCCGTGCCCGAAGGCGGTAACTACGACGGCCAGGTCGGCTCGATGGCGGCGATTGAGGTTGCCCGCACATTGGCGGAAAGGAATCACACGATCAGCCACCCGCTCGAGGTGGTAATTTTCCAGAACGAAGAGGGGGGCAAGACCGGCAGCCGCGCGATGAGCGGGGAAGTGACGCCGAGGGAGTTTGCGTTGGTCACTCGTAGTGGTCACACGATTGGCGACGGCATCGGAATCATCGGAGGAGACCCAAGCCGATTGGCGGGGGTACGGCGCGAGCCTGGGTCCATCGCTGCCTATCTGGAGCTGCACATCGAACAGGGAGCGTTTCTCGAACGCGAGGGGATCGCGATAGGCATCGTAGAGGGGATCGTTGGGATCAAGCGGTGGACAGTCGTCGTCGAAGGGTTTGCAAACCACGCTGGAACGACTCCGATGGGCGACCGTCGCGACGCCCTGCTGGGTGCCGCACGTTTCGTGGAGGCGGTGAACCGAATCGTAACCAGCATTCTCGGTCGGCAGGTGGGAACCGTCGGGCGCCTGGAGGTCGAACCAGGAGCGCCGAACGTCATACCCGGACGTGTCACGCTGACTTTGGAGATACGCGATCTGGATATGGCCAAGATCGACACGGTGTTCGAGCAAATACAGGCCGAAGCCCATCGCATCGGGGAGGCGAGTGGAACGACCTTCACGTTCGACGGGTTCTATGTGAGTCACGCGGCGCCGACCGACGAGCGCATCCGCGATCTCGTTGCCGACGCCGCGAATGAGTTGGGACTCACTGCTCGCCGGATGCCAAGTGGTGCCGGCCACGATGCCCAGAGTATCGCGCAACTTGCGCCGGTCGGCATGATTTTCATTCCGAGTGCGGGAGGCATCAGCCACTCTCCGAACGAATTTTCAAAGCCCGAGGAAATCA
>CAYLZR010000108.1:0-1395 GCA_964388145.1 uncultured Gemmatimonadaceae bacterium
TGTTGTAATCCTGTCTCGCCGTGGCGATGCGGTTTTCGGTGCCCTCCAGTTGATCCTGGAGCGCCCGGAAATTTTCATTCGACCTCAGCTCGGGATAGGCCTCTGAGATGACGAGCAGCCGGCTGAGGGCTGATTGCATTCCCTGATTGGCGCGGCCCATCTCTTCGATGTCGCCGCTCTGAATCGCCCCTCCCAAGCGCGACCGAGCTTCGGCGATGGCGGTGAAGACCTCTTGTTCTTGCTCCGCGAATCCGCGAACCGTCTGGACCAGATTCGGAATGAGGTCGAGTCGGCGCTGAAGCTGTACTTCGATCTGGCTCTTGAACGCCTGCACTTGCTCGTCGAGTGCCTGGATCCGATTGTAGCCGCACCCTGTTAACGATACGACCACGAGTCCAATCAGCATTTTCTTCATATGTGTGCTCCTATTCCTGCGCCGGCGAATCGTCACCCGTTGCCGGTTGGGGCGATGGCGCTGCAGCCAATTCGTCAAAACGATCGACGAAATCGGCGAGTTTTTCCAATTCGTCAACGTAACGCGCTCCAATATCGTCGTATGGCTTGAGGGCCTTCACCGTGCGACCGGCGATCTTGTCCACGACCCAATCGAACGCGGTTGCGTCGAGCCCTGCGGCTTCCGATGCCATCTTCACGAGAGACGTCGGGTTCTCGGAAGGAGTTCCTCCAGTCAAGCGAACGGTTCCCCGCATCAAGACGAAGAAGGTGCGTGCGGAGTCGATCAGCAGCCTGGTGAGCGCTTTTCCGTCCGGCGCCACCGCAGCGTACTCGGCGCGCAACTGTAGGAGCTTGCCGCGGATCTCACGCTCTAACTCGTGGCGCAAGTGAGCTCGGGTGGTCGTGAGACCGTCAAACGGATCCACCCCGCACATCAGCTCGTACGCTTCGCGCATGTCTTCGATCTCGATCGGAAATACGTCCGTCGACCCGCGCCACTCCCGCTCGGTGAAGATGAGCGGGGCGGGAAAACGGCGCTTCACCCAATTGGCAATCGATCGCTCGATGGGACGCAGTGCTGTAGTCGAAGCGTCCTGGACGATAAGCAACAAGTTCGCCTCGCTGTGTTCGGGACCGAAGCCGCCCCGCACGGCGGACCCGAACATGATCAGCGACCGCAAGTTGTCGCCGAGGACGCCGGCAATTTGGTCTGCAAACTCTTGGGCCTGCTCACGCTTTTTTTTCGCCATCTAGAAGCTCCCTCCTGCTCCGCCGCCGCCGAATCCGCCACCCCCGCCAAAGCCGCCAAAGCCGCCGCCGCCGCCGAAACCCCCGAACCCACCGCCGCCGAAGCCGCCGCCGCCCCACCCACCGTGTCGATGTCGCCCACCGCTCATGAGCATCGACAACAGGAACAACTGGCCCATGCCTCCACCCATG
>CAYLZR010000108.1:1495-7346 GCA_964388145.1 uncultured Gemmatimonadaceae bacterium
GCCCAGTCAGCGCGAATTGGAACTCGGTGGCGTAGGCCTCGGCCAGCAGCTGTACACCAACGAGCAACCCGGCTGAATAATCCGAAGCCTGCACCGATGCCCGCCCGATAGCGTCGCGGATGCGTCCAGCACGCAAATCGGTGATGAACCCCTCTGCGCCGATCCCGGTGGAGATGAAGAGATCCGCGTTGCCGTCTCCAGGCCTCCGGCCGGGTTTCAGGAGGAGAACCACGCCGGCATTTCGAGCGGGATCGCCTGCGCCACCCATGCCGCCCACGCCCCACTCCCGCCCGATGTCTCGAGCCACTTCCATCGGCGCACGACCATCGAGATCGCTGATCGTGACGACGACGATCTCGCCACGTGAGTTCCGGCGCACCTCGTCGATGATGATACCCATCACCCGCTCGTCGCGGTCGTGGATCACGTTGGCAAAGTCGTTCACAAAACCGACGGGTTCCGGGATCTGCAGTTGGAGCGCCGCCAACATAATCAGCCAGGTCATGCCTATATAGTAACCGGGCGTTGGGGTGGGGAGGCTCGGGCTCTGACCAAACGGGGAAATGGTGACCCTTACCGGTCGATTTGGCTCTATCGGCGGCGACAATCAGGCATCCAGCGCTCAAATTGACGGAAACCTGTAACCTGTAACCTGTAACCTGAAACCTGGTGGTGCGGTGGGGCGGGGCTGCGTACCTTTCGCGCGACGTTCGGAAACCGTGAGGATGCATTTTGCGCCTTTCTGTGGGAATCCTATTGGTCGGCCTCGGGGTCGCGCCGGGGTCGATTTCGGGTCAAAGCACTTCGGCGTTTCGATTCGATTCGTTTTTTAGCGAGTCGGCCGCCCCTGATCACCGCGTATATGCCATCGCGCCGGCGGTATGGTGGAACGACGCGACCGATGTCACCCTAGCGTTTCGCATTCGCAGTAATCATGGGCGCAATGACCGAATCACAGCGTGGCTGAGTCGTGGGTTTTCGGGACTCGAGCACGCTACCGTCGGCGACGGTGTGGACGGGTATATCAAGTGGGAGAATCCCTCGCTTCTGAATAGCAGCGATGCAACGCGGTCGTTGGAACTGTGGTCTCAGGACGGTACAACCGGAGCGCGCGTCGTTTTCGTGGAAACCTACAGCGGTGCGGCATCCTCTTTCCCCTCGCGGTACAGCGCTTGGTCGGCGCAATGGGTGGCCACGAGAGAGACCAACTTTCTGGAACGCACGTTGTGGGAGAATGCAGGGACGGTTGAAGTGGGACGACTCGACGACTTGCGGTTTGACGTGTGGAACGGCGAGTGGCGGGTGCGGTTGGACTATCGAGCAGGGCTGACGTATTCGAAACCGGGTAGTCGGACGACGGATCCAAAGCCGTTCGTGCGCGTCACGGCGAGTGGAAGTCTCCGCAAACCGATCGGTCCGTTCGTGGTGGGTATTCGGGCCTTCGCAGGAGCTTACCTGGCTGACGATCCGCCCGTGTTACAGCGTCGGATTCCAGTCGACGGAGCGGATCCTTACGAAACGCTGGGGAATCCGCTCGTTCGCACACAGGGTGCGCCTCTTGCGGGTAACGATGTTGTGTACCACTCGCCGGGCAACGGCAACCTGCGGGGTTTCCGGCCCGGCATTGGTGGTCGGTGGATGCTCGGCGGTACACTCGAGTTGGAAAAAGTAGTGATCAGAAGGACGAGCGGGGTGTTTCGCAGCGCGTCGATCGTCGGGTTCGGTGACGCTGCGCTCGTCGATTCAATGGCTGTCTCATCGAACTTCGGAAAGGGCGCAACGCCGGTGTCGGATGCTGGTGTCGGAGCCCGTTTTGGATTGCGTATCGGCGACATCGCCTTTCCCATTCGAGTGGAGTTTCCTTTGTTTGTCTCCGAGCCGGACGCTGCACGCGAGCGCATTCCTGGCGGCGAGAGAGTGGGTTTTCGTTGGCTGATCAGTTTCCAACCGATTTTTTGAACCGCGATAGCGGAGACCGGCGGGAGTTCTTTCGAACGACCGTCGGACGCGTGATGAGTGAGATCGGCCGTCATGCGGAGAAGCGCGTGGTTCAGAAACGGTATATGCGCCCGCCGGGTGCGCTGGATGAGATCGCGTTCCTTGCGGCGTGTACTCGGTGCGGTGATTGTTTCCCCGTGTGCCCTGTACAGGCGATCGTGAAGGTGCCCACCGTAGGCGGCCTTGCCGCAGGCACGCCGATGATCGACGCGAAACTCCAACCGTGCATCGTGTGCGACGACATGCCCTGTGCGCAGGCGTGTCCGACCGCGGCGTTGATCGTTCCCGAAGCCGGCTGGTCCGGATACCACATGGCGAGCCTCGAGTTGATTTCGGAGCGTTGCATCGCCTTTGACGGCACCGAATGCGGAGTGTGTGCGGACGCATGTCCCGTGGGCACCGAGGCGTTGGCTCTCGACGACGGAGGCCGACCGGTCATTCGACCGGAAGGATGTGTCGGTTGCGGGTTGTGCGTCCGCGCATGTGTGACGACGCCGTCCTCGCTCGCCCTACATTACTGAGCCGGCAGATAAAGCCAACAATGGAACTACCGCATCGCGTTGAAAAGCCGTGGGGCCACGAGTTGATCTGGGCAAAGACCGATCGCTACGTTGGCAAAATCCTCCATATCGAACCGGGCCATCTCTTGAGCCTGCAGTACCACGAAGAAAAAGACGAAACGATCTACCTACTCAGCGGCGAAATCGTGTTTCGAGTACAGATCGACGGCGAATTGACGGAACAGCGGATGCGAGAGGGAGACCGGTACCACATTACGCCAGGCACCATTCATCAGATGGAGGCGATTGTGTCGAGCGACCTTCTCGAAGTCTCCACTCCCGAGCTGGACGACGTCGTTCGACTCGAGGATCGTTACGGGAGAGTGTAGATGAAGGTCGTCATTCCTGTGGCCGGTAAGGGTACCCGTCTGCTGCCGCTCACCAATCACGTGCCAAAGCCATTACTGCGTGTTGCCGGCCGGCCCGTCATGGACTATGTGATCGACAAGTTGGACGGTCTCGATGTCGAAGAGGTCATCTTCATCACTGGTCATCTGAAGGATCAAATCGAAGCCCACGTGACGGAGCACTACGAGATGCCCTCGCGCTTCGTCGAACAAGTGGTCCAAGATGGCACAGCCGGAGCGATCAATCTCGCGAAGCCGTACGTAGACGGGCCCGTATTGATCGTTTTCGTCGATACACTGTTCGATGCCGATCTCACACTGATAAACCGCATGGATGCCGACGGTATCATCTGGGTGAAGGAAGTCGAAGACTATCAGCGGTACGGCGTGGTCGTCACCGACGACCAGGGAAACATGATCCGCATCGTGGAGAAGCCGTCCGAGCCGATATCGAAACTGGCCAATATCGGTCTGTACTATGTGCGGGACTGGAAATTGCTGTTCGACGGCATTGAGGACACGCTGGCGCGGCCGCAAAACAAGGGCGAGTGGTATCTCACCGACGCGTTTCAATACATGATCGATCAGGGAAGCACAATCAAAACAGCGGAAGTGGGTGGGTGGTATGATTGCGGCAAAGTGGAGACGCTTCTGGAGACCAATCGACATCTGTTGGAGAACGGTCGGGCGTTGCGCCCAACGGTTGGCGACGACGTGGTTATCGTGGATCCCGTTCGGATTGCCCCGGATGTCGACTTGGACGAGTGCACTATCGGACCAAACGTCACTATAGAGGAAGGGGCAGTGGTGCGTGACAGCCTGATCCGGGAGGCGATTGTCGGTCGTGGGGCTCGCGTCCAAAACTGTGAGCTCGAGCAGGTCTTGGTCGGAGACCGCACGGAAGTGGTCGGTCGCAAGGGGACGCGGTTGGTAGCGGCGGGCCGCGAAATCGCCAACGCACGGTAGTGTTAAACGTAATTCTTGACGCTCCCTGACCCTCCGATCATCCTTCGGGCGATGGAAGAATCCGATCTCATTTACGACTGGAATGCGGGCGGAGACGTCGACTGGTCAAACGTGAAGGTTGACCTCAACGACGAGACGTTGCGCGACGGCCTTCAATCGCCGTCAGCCATCGATCCCGATCCCGAAGCAAAACGGCGTCTGCTACATCTCATGGCGGATGTAGGCATTGTGGCGGCCGACATCGGTCTTCCGGGCGCCGGCCCCCGCGCGGTTGATGCGGTGCGTGCGTTGGCCAAGGAGATCGCCGATCACAACCTCCCGATTGCACCCAATTGCGCTGCCCGGACGGTTGTGGCCGACGTCAAACCGATCGTCGAGATCTCGCAAGAGGTCGGCATCCCAATCGAAGCCGCCACGTTCATCGGTTCCTCCCCCATTCGTCAGTATGCAGAGGATTGGACGCTCGATCGCATGCTGCGGGTCAGCGAGGAGGCCGTGACATTCGCCGTTGGCGAGGGGCTTCCAGTCATGTACGTGACCGAAGACACGACGCGTGCGAGACCGGAAACGCTGAAGGAACTATACGGCAATGCGATTCGTTGGGGCGCGCGGCGGTTGTGCTTGACTGACACGGTTGGACACGCAACGCCGTCGGGCGTGCGTCGATTGGTGCAGTTCATCCGCGACGAAGTAGTCGCGCCCTCGGGTGAGGATATTCAGCTCGATTGGCACGGCCATCGCGATCGTGGCATGGGCGTCATCAACTGCCTGGCGGCGATCGAAGCAGGCGTGAATCGGGTGCACGCCACGGCGCTCGGTGTAGGTGAACGGGTGGGAAACGCGGAGATGGATCTCTTGATAGTCAATCTCTACCTGTTGGGTGCACACAAGCACGACGTGTCGGCGTTGAGAGAGTATTGCGAGTTCGCGGCGGCCACTATCGGTGCTCCGTTGCCCGCCAACTACCCGGTCATGGGTAAGGACGCGTTTCGCACCGGGACGGGCGTGCACGCCGCCGCGATCATCAAGGCGCGGCGCAAGGGCGATACCTGGCTGGCTGATCGGGTATACTCGAGCGTTCCGGCTGCCTCGTTTGGTGCGCAGCAACGCATTGACATCTCACCGGTGTCCGGACTCTCCAACGTGAAATGGTGGCTCGCCGAGAATGGCTACGATCCCGACAACGAAGCACTGTCAAAGCGCCTTTTGGAGGTGGCCAAGGGATCAGATCGAGTACTGAGTGATGAGGAATGTCACCGCATTGCGTCGGATACCTCTGACGCGAACCCGGGAAGTAGGGCTTGACCGCGAACCGGGCGTTCGAAGACCTCACCAACTCCTACCTGGATTTGCGATGGCAGTTCGATCCCGTCCAAGCGACGGCGGCGGGACGGTCCGAATTCGACCAGCGTCTGGGGAGTTTTGGATTGCAAGCAGTCGAGGAGAACCTCGCCGCTCTGCGGTCGATAGCGAAGGCGATAGAGGAGTTATCCTTCGATACGGTCGACGACGAATTGGACCGAACGGCGCTGCTCAACCAGATACGCGTTACCGTCAATCGGTACACACACGAGCGGCCGCATGTCCGAAATCCGGAGTTCTGGCTGTCACATCTCCTCCAAGGACTGTACTTCCTGCTTGTGCGCGACGATCGACCGGTTGCGCACCGCGCCGCCGCCGCCGCACGACGGCTGGAAGCGGTGCCGTCGTTCCTCGAGGAAGCGAAGCAGACTCTTCACGACTGCCCCTCGGTGTTCGTGGACACGGGGTTGGGCGTCATCAACGGCGGCCTCGGGCTCATTCACCAGATCGGAGAACACCTTCGTCCCGAAGGGGATGACCGGTTCGACGGAATCCGAGACGCTGCCGTCACCGCCCTCCAGACGTTCGCGAAGGATTTGCCGGCAAAAGCGATGCAACCGGAGGGGCGTCGCGAGATCAAGGCGCTCCACACCGATTTTCGAAATGGCGCGGGTGCCG
>CAYLZR010000109.1:0-7150 GCA_964388145.1 uncultured Gemmatimonadaceae bacterium
CGCCGTCACCGCTTGCGGCGTTTGTCCAAACACTTCGCAGAACCCTAAGACAACTCCGTCCAACGCTCGCGCCCACAGATCGCGCGGGGCTCGTTCCTCGAGTTCCTTCTGCATGCTGGTCATCACGACCTCTTCGATACCGCACGGAACGATGAGATCGAAGAATGAGAGGTCGGTGAGCACGTTGAGCGCGAAGCCGTGCCACGTTACCCATTTTTTCACGTGGATCCCGATGCTCGCGAGTTTTCGATCCTCCACCCACACACCCGTCTTCCCCTCGCGCCGTTGCGCCGCGATGCCAACATCTGCCACGGTACGGATCAGACTTTCTTCGATTTGCCGCAGGAACAGATGCAGGTCTTGCTTGTGTTCGGTGAGATCAAAGATCGGGTAACCCACGAGTTGACCGGGGCCGTGAAAGGTGACGTCACCACCGCGCTCGATGTCGAAGACCTCGATGCCGCGTTGCTCGAGGTCTTCGGCGGACGTGGGGAGGTTGGCATGTTGAAACGAGCGTCCTACCGTGATGACGGGTGGATGCTCTACCAGCAACAGCATGTCGCGGTCGACGGTGCGGTCGATACGTGCCTCGGCAAAGGCACGCTGAAGTTCCAACCCCTCGCCGTAGGCCATTCGCCCCAAGCCCACCACCAGAAGATCCGCGCTCATTGGGTTGTTGACGCTCTGGCTTTGGTGCCTGCGTAGAGTACGACGGCTACGAGAAGCACCAGGTACACGGTGAGCCCTGCCGTACCTGTGGCCATGTCGATGGGAGCGGAGAGAGCGGCCAAGAACACTGTGGCGAACACGGTGGTGGCGGAGATGGCGGCACGTCGCCACAGATCGGTGATGCTGCTGGTCAATGTAAACGTGGTCGTAATCGCCGTGATCAGACCGCCGACGAGGCCGATGGTGATGATGGAGAATTGTGCGTTTTGATTGAGTTCCGCGCCGTCACCCGCGAGAAACCGAAAAGCGATCAAGCCTGCCGTGATGACGGAAGCGCCGGCGGTCGCGCCGGCACCGATGCTGCCGATTGCCACCCCAACGGGGTCGTTTCCATCCACGACTACGTATGTATGACGCGGCCGAGCGAGTCGAGCACTGCTTCGGCGACGGCCTCCGAAAGTGTGGGATGTGCGTGGACCGCCATGTCGACTTCTTCGACGGTGTACTCATGCTCGCGCGCAACGACTAGTTCGTGGATCATCTCACTCGCGTGCGAGGCAACGATGTGTGCGCCGAGAATTTCACCGTACTTCTTGTCACGAATGATCTTTACGAATCCATCGGTTTCGAGCGCGGCCCGTGCTCTCCCGTTCGCCGTGAGTGGGAAGCGGCCAACCTGGTAGTCCAGCGAACGTTCCTTGCACTGGTCTTCGGTGAGCCCGATGCTCGCGACTTCCGGGTGGCAGTAGGTCACGTTCGGAATGTTGTCATACTTGATCGGCGACGGCTGGTGTCCAGCCAACACTTCGGCCACGTGCGTGCCTTCACGGCTGCCTTTGTGGGCGAGCATCGGCGGTCGAGCGATGTCACCGATGCAATAGTATCCGTCCACGGACGTGCGTAGGTCCGCATCCGTTTCAATGAACCCCGCGTCGGTCAGTTTGATGCCAACCGCTTCGAGGCCGACGTTCTCCGTGTTGAGCGCGCGGCCCGCCGCCATGAGTACTTTCTCCGCCTCGATGGTCTGAGCCGAGCCAGCCGTCTCTACCTCGAGCGTCACGCTGTTGTCGCCGACCTTGGCGCTCTTGACGGTGGCCCCCGCGAGGATGTCGATCTTGCGTTTCTTGAACACCTTCGTAATGGTTTCGGAGGATTCGGCGTCTTCGAGTGGCAACGCGCGTGGGAGCATCTCAACGACCGTAACCTTCGAACCGAATGCGCCGAAGATGTCGGCGAACTCCATTCCAACAGCGCCGGCACCGACGATGGCAAGGGTTTTTGGCGCCTCCGTCAGAAAGAGCGCTTCGTCGGAGGAAATCACGGTGGTCTTGTTGATCTCCAAGCCGATTTGGGGGATCCCTTTCACCCGGGTTCCCACCGCGATGACGATGGCTTTCCTCGCCGTATAGGTGTCGCTGTCGACCTGGACCTTCTTGCCTGGTTGCAACGTGCCGGTCCCCATGATGACGGTGACCTTGTGTTTCTTCATCAAGAACCCCACACCCTTGGAATTCTGATCGCTTACTTGGCGTGAATGTTTGATTGCCGCGGAAAAGTCGAGCTTGACGTCGCCTACGTGAATACCAAGGCGTTTGGCGTTGTGCTGTATCGTGTTGGCCAGGTACGCGCTTTGCAAGAGAGCTTTGCTCGGAATACAGCCGATGTTGACACAGACTCCACCGAGCTTATCTCGTTCGACGACGGCGGTATTCAGCCCGAGTTGGGAGCAGCGGATGGCGCAAACGTACCCGGCCGGTCCCCCGCCGAGCACGATGACGTCGAAAGTCTTAGCCACGGATCATTCCTTGATTGCGGATAGTTGGTGACGGCGGTGTGGACTCACCAGACGATGGCCAACGGGTTTTCCAGCATGCGGCGCACGGTTTGCAAGAACGCGGCTCCTGTTGCCCCGTCGATCACACGGTGGTCACAGCTCATGGTGACGCGCATTCGCTTCCGGACGACCACCTGTCCGTCCTCTGCCACCGGTTTTTCGACCATCGAACCCACGGCCAGCAGGCCTGCCTCGGGTGGGTTGATGACGCCCGTGAACTGATCGATATCAAACATTCCCAGGTTGGACACGGTAAAGGTGCCACCGGTGTACTCCTCGGGTCGCAGTCGCTTTTCGCGCGCGCGGCCGGCGAGATCCCGAACCTCGGCTGCAATTTGGCGTAGCGTCTTGAGATGAGCGTTCCGCACGATTGGCGTGATGAGCCCATCCTTCACCGCCACGGCTACACTGAGGTGCACCTCGTTGAAGTAACGAATATGGTCGTCCTGCCACCATGCGTTGCAAGCCCGATGTTGCGTGAGCGCAGCTGCCACCACCTTGAGGACGATGTCGTTGTACGAAATCCGGGGACCGTCGTCGAGTGCATTGAGATCGGTGCGAGCCTCGGCGGCGCGCTCCATGTCGATTTCGGTGGTCAGAAAGAAATGGGGTACCGGGCCGATCGACTCTCCCAAACGACGCGCGATGGTTTTCCGAATCTGTGTGAGGGGTACGTCTTCGAACCCGCCGGACGCTGCCGGCGCCACGACGGGCGCCGCGGTTGCACCTTCGACATCGCGTTTGATGACCCGGCCTCCCGGTCCCGAGCCTCGTACCGAACTCAGATCTATTCCCCGATCCGAAGCGATCCGTTTGGCAACCGGAGAGGCTTTGACTTGATCGCCGTCGCCGGAGGACGGTGATGACGCCGCGACACTCGAGGATGCGGTCGCGTCGGCGGCGGTGTCGCCGTTCGACGGTGCGGCATCGGGTGGAGATGTGGTCGCCGCGACTAGTGAAGCAATGTCCTCGTCGGCGGCGCCGATCACGGCGACCAGACTGCCGACGTCTACTGTCTGGCCTTCCGGGACCACGATCTTTCGCAGGACGCCGTTGCCGCGCGCGACCAACTCCATGATCGCCTTGTCGGTTTCGACTTCGGCGAGGGTGTCTCCGGAAGCCACCTCGTCTCCCTCGCCCTTGAGCCATTTGGTGACTTGCCCCTCTTCCATCGTGGGGGAGAGAGCCTCCATTACGACTTTCGTTGCCATGATAGCCCGATCTACTCTTATGCCGTGTAGGTCACTTGTTTGACTGCGTCGATCACCTTTTGCGCGTTGGGCTTTGCCGCCCGCTCCAGTTTCTTATTGTAGGGCATGGGGACGTCCGCGCCAGTCACGCGAAGCAAAGGCGCGTCGAGATGGTCGAAGGCCTCTCGCTGAATGGTGTCCACGAGTTGCGCTCCGACGCCGGCGAATGGCCATCCCTCCTCCACGATGACTCCACGGTTCGTCTTGCGCACGCTCTCGATCACCGTGTCGGCGTCGAGCGGTCGGATCGTCCGAAGGTCGATAACCTCACATGAAAGTCCCGCTTCGCTCTGCAGTGTGTCTGCCGCCTTGAGAGCCGTCGGTACCGATTTCGCGTAGCACACGATTGTCACGTCCGACCCCTCACGCTTGACGTCGGCCTGACCCAAGGGAATCAGGTGCTCTCCGTCGGGGACCTCCCCCTTGGCGTTGTACAGCATCTCGCCTTCGAGGAAGATGACCGGATTGTTGTCGCGGATCGACGTCTTCAACAGACCCTTGGCGTCGGCCGGTGTCGCCGGCGCGACTACTTTGAGTCCGGGGATATTGGCGTACCACGAATCAAACGATTGCGAATGTTGGCTGGCGAGCTGCAACGCGGCACCGCTGGGGCCACGGAAGACGATCGGAACGCGGAACTGGCCGCCGGACATGTAGGACATCTTGGCCGCGTTGTTGACGATCTGGTCGATGGCCAACAGCGCGAAGTTGAACGTCATGAATTCGATGACGGGTCGCAGGCCCGCCATGGCGGCGCCGACGCCGATGCCCGCGAATCCTAGCTCTGTGATCGGAGTGTCCACCACGCGTTTGTCGCCGAACGTGTCCAGCAAACCACGGCTGACCCTGTAGGCTCCGTCGTACTCCGCGACTTCCTCACCCATCAGGAAGACATCCGGATCGCGCTCCATCTCTTCTCGGAGCGCCTCATTCAGCGCGTCACGGTAGGTCAGGACAGGCATGTCAGTCTTGGTAGACGTCGGTGTACAGGTCTTCCGGATCGGGATCCGGACTCGATTCTGCAAACGCGACGGCGTCTTCCACTTCGGCAATGGCCTCGGTGTCGATGGCCTCGATATCTTCGTGGCTCAAGAGCTCTTCGTCCAACAAACGACCGCAGAGTTTTCCGATGGGATCGTTTTTCTTGTTCTCCTCCACTTCTTCCAACGTCCGGTACGTTCCGTGACTCGCGTCCGACATGGAATGTCCAACGAAGCGATACGTGTTGACGTCCAACAGCGTGGGGAGTTGCTCAGATCGACCGCGTGCGATAGCCCGAGTCATGGCGTCGTATGCTGCCAAGACATCCATGCCGTCCACCACCTCTGCGGCCATGCCGTACGACGCCCCCCGGGCGGGGATGTCGTCGATGGCCGAAGCTCGCTCCAGCGCGGTGCCCATGCCGTAGCGATTGTTTTCGACGAGGAAGATGGCCGGCAGTTCCCACAGAGAGGCCATGTTGAGGGTTTCGTGGAACGAACCGATGTTCACGGCGGCCTCTCCGAAGAAGCACAGCGACACCTGGTCGCCGCCGCGGTATTTGATCGCAAACGCGGCTCCCGCGGCAATCGGAATTTGGCCGCCGACGATCCCATGCCCGCCAAGGAAGTTGCGCTCGGCGTCGAACAGGTGCATCGAACCGCCCTTGCCTTTGCAGCACCCTGTCGTTTTCCCGAACAACTCTGCCATGACTGCCCGCGCCGATATCCCGCGCGCGAGCGCGTGACCGTGTTCGCGGTACGACGCCGTGACGTAGTCGTCGTCACGCAACGCCGTGATGGCGCCCACCGCGACGGCTTCCTGTCCGATATAGAGATGACAGAACCCACCGATCTGGCCCAACGCGTAGGCCTCACCGGCTTTCTCTTCGAAGCGCCGAATCAACAGCATTCGCTGCAACAATTGTCGGTAAAAATCCGTGCGCGCCGGATCGAGTCCTGCGTCGGTTTGCAACTGCGTCATGCTGTGTTCCGAGCTGAGTTACACGGGTGTCGCCCGCTGCGCTTGCTCCCAGGCATGGTACGAGGATCGCACCAGCGGGCCGGCCTCGACATGGCGGAATCCCATGTTGAGCCCCGCCTCTCGTAGCTCGTCGAACTCCTCGGGAGTGTAATAGCGTGCGACCGGTAGGTGGCCTTGCGACGGTCGTAGATATTGTCCGATGGTCAACAGGTCAACGTCCTGTCGTCGCAGGTCCCACATGGCGCCCAAGAGCTCATCCCACTCTTCACCCAAACCACACATGAGTCCGGACTTCGTGACGAGTTCGGAGTTCATGTTCTTGGCGCTGCTGAGGAGATTCAATGCGCGTTGGTAGTCTCCACCGGGCCGCGCCATCCGGTAGAGTCGCCGAACCGTCTCGAGATTGTGATTCAGAATGTCGGGCTCGGCGTCCACGACGATGCGCAGCGCTCGCGAGCTGCCCTTGAAATCCGGGATCAGCAGTTCGACGGTTGTGTGCGGCAAACGCGCGTGAATCTCGGTCGTGCACTCGGCAAAGATCTCCGAGCCACCGTTCGGCAAGTCGTCGCGATCGACGCTGGTGATGACGACGTGCCGGAGTCCGATGAGCTGAACCGCCTCGGCGAGCCGAATGGGCTCGTCGGGGTCGTATTCTGTGGGAGTCCCGTGGGCCACCGCACAGTAGGCGCAATTGCGCGTGCACACGTCGCCCAGCACCATGAACGTGGCCGCTCGGTGTTCCCAACACTCACCGATGTTCGGGCACCGCGCCTCCTCACATACCGTGTGGAGATCGAGGCCACGCATCAGTTGGCGGATTTCGGCGTAGTTACTCCCGCCGGGCGCCCGTACTTTCAACCAGGGCGGCTTGCGATCCGAACCGGGTGAGGGGGCCGTAAAGGCGTTTCCCTTAGCGATTTGCACCAATTCCATAGCCTGCGAAACATAGTCACCCCTCAGGATTCAGGCCACGACGAGAATGTGTTGGGGATATGTCCCGAGATGGACCGCGCGGGAGCCGGATTGCGCGGCTACCGGCCGGTGGTCTGCCAGAACCGGCCGGGGTCGAGCGGCGTGATGTCGTACTCGATAGGGGCATCCGTGAACAGCTGGGCGATGATCTCGCCGGTGACCGCCGCAAGCAGGACGCCGTTTCGGCCGTGGCCCGTCGCGTACCACAGGGCTTCCACGTCGGCGTCTTGGCCGACGATTGGGTGCCCGTCGGGGCTGCAGGGTCTGAGGCCCACCCACCGGCGCTTGGTCTCCGCACCGTCGAGCGATGGATAGATGGTGCGCATGATTTTCTGAACTCGCTCGATGCCTTCCACCGTATTCACGGCGTCGAATCCCGCATGTTCCATCGTCGTGCCGGCGAGGGCCTCGCCGTTCCGGTGCATGACGTAGCCCGATTCAGCGTAGACGATAGCCGGGGGTT
>CAYLZR010000110.1:0-3155 GCA_964388145.1 uncultured Gemmatimonadaceae bacterium
CGTGAGCCGTGAGCCGTGAGCCGTGAGCCGTGAGCCGTGAGCCGTGAGCCGTGAGACGGCCACCCCGATCCACCGAGACAGCGGGGAAGGGGGCCGACTCACGACTCACGACTCATGTCTCACCGATCATGCCACGCCGCTAGTACTTCCTGCTCCCGTTCGGCCGACAGTCCCGCTCGTGGGTTCTGTCGGCGTTCGTCCGGCACCGTCTTCCACCACCTGAGCGTATCCTCCGCGGTTTCGGCGAGCGGTCGAAACGTCAGACCGCGACCGATCGCTTTGGAGCAATTCACCCGGCTGAATCCTTCCATTCCGTCACGAGGCGGAATCCAGGTCGGCATGTGTCGCCACGGCCGGACTTCGTGTTCCTGTAAGAAGTCGGCGTCTATCCACGTAAAGGTCACGTTGGCATTGGTGACGGCCCGAATGCCGTAGAGCATCTCCGCAATCGACATGGTCCACGCCGGTCCGGTAGCGTTGTAGACACCTGTATGGTTTTCCTCCGCCACGCGGATCATCCATTCGCCCAGATCGCGAACGTCGACGATCTGTACCGGATTGGTCGGGTCGCCGGGGGCGATCACCTCGCCGCCGCGATCGATCCGCACCGGCCAGTACGTGAACCGATCGGACACGTCCATCGGGCCGACGATGAGCCCAGGTCGTATCACCGTGGCCCGATCGCCGAACGCGTCCTGCGCCATCTTTTCGCAGAGCGCTTTCCTGCCCCCATAGGTCTGTCCGGTAATCTGTTCGAGGGTGGGATCTTCGAGCTGTTCGACAGCGACGGACTCGTCGGCTCCCACGATGCTGTTGTCGGCGATCACCGAAAGCGAAGACACGTATATGTACTGATTTGCCGAATGCTTGAGCAACTCGGCCGATTGACGCACCCATCGTGGGACCGAGGCCGAGTTGTCTATCACAACGTCCCAGTCACGTCCTCCGAGTGCGGTGAGGTCGTCGTTGCGATCTCCGCGGAGTTTTTCGACCTCGGGGAAGAGATCCGTGTTGGTTCGACCACGGTTGAAGAGGGTGACGCGATGACCGCGCGCCAGTGCGTAGTTGACCTGGTGCACCCCGAGGAAGCTCGTGCCCCCGAGCACGAGGATGCGAAGCTGCGCGGCCGCCCTCGGAACGTCGAGTAACGGCGCGATCGGGCCGAAGCTTGTCCCGAGTCCGGTGGAGAGTCGCAAGAAGTCGCGTCGGTTAGTTGGCATCCGTTTTCCTTGTCGGTGTTTGAGAGGCCGCTACAAGGTACCGCCGAGCGGCAGGTTTGTTTCGTAAGCCGTGAGCCGTAAGCCGAGAGTTGCCAACCCCGGCACATGAGCGAATGTTTTTCACAGCTAACAGCTAACAGCTAATAGCTAATAGCTAATAGCTAATAGCTAACAGCTAGCAGCTCACGTCTCACGTCCCACCCTCAATACGCCAGACTCCAACCCTCTCGCCGGCGGTCTGCGCCCGCCCGTTTCACACCGGATACGCGATCGATCAGGATCGCTTGGGCGCCTCCGAACTCGGCGGTCCAGCCACTCCTGGGCAGCACGGCGTATCCCCGGGCGGTCAGCTCATCGAGGACATCCGATGGAACGCGGTCTTCGATCGCCAACGATCCGTCCGGCAGCCGCCGCAGACGAGGCGCGTCGATGGCTTGCTGGGGCGTCATGCCGAACAGGAAGATGTTGTTCATGACTTGGGTCAACGTGTGTGTCTGACCGTCACCGCCGGGCGTGCCGAAGGTGAGCACCGGTGTTCCTTCCTGCAAGACCATCGCCGGCGACAGTGTGTGGTAAGGTCGTCGCCCCGGGCCGAATACGTTGGGATGGCGCTCGTCGAATCGGAACAACGAACCCCGGTTGTGCAGCACGATCCCCGTCTCGGGAACGACGAGACCGGAACCGAAAGCTGCAAACAGGCTCTGGATCAACGAAACGACGTTACCGTCTTCGTCCGCGACCGACAGGTACACGGTGTTGGGATGATCTTCCTCCGGTGCGGTTTCCATTCCGGGGGCCATTCCCTGTGGGTCGATCTGCATTGCCAGACGGTGTAGTCGATCCGTGTCGAGCAACTGGTCGACGGTAACGCGCATGTAGTCGGGATCGGCCACGCTGGTGTCACGATCGGCGACCGCATAGCGGATCGCCTCGGTAATCGTGTGGAGGTAATCGGCCGTGTTGTGACCCAACGCCTTCAAGTCGATCCAGTTTAGGATCCCGAACTCTTCGAGCAGCGCTACGCCCTGCGTGTTGGGCGGGAATGCCAGCACCTCGAAGTCGCTGTAGTTGCCCCGGAGTGGCTCGGTCCAGACCGGTTCGTTGGCGGCGAGATCTTCGGCACGCAGGAGACCACCGCGTTCGGTCAAATACTCGACCACGCGCCGACCCGTCTCTCCTGTGTACAACTCTTGGGGGCCGTTCTGCTGAATTCGTTCGAGGGTGGCTGCCAGCTCCGGCATCTGCAGTCTGTCGCCCGCCGCGGGAGCCGTGTCGTTCGGCAAGAAGATACGGCTCGCCTCGGGGTCGCGACGCACTTTGCTGATCTGCCCCTCGATATCCAGTGACAACCGCTCAGAAACCGGTAGTCCCGCGCGAGCCAGTTGCACGGCGGGTTCCAAAGCCTCACTCCAACTGATGGTTCCGAAGCGCTCGAGGGCTTCGGCCCACCCGCCCACGGCCCCGGGCACCGAAACGCTCGTGGGTCCCGTTCCTGGCATGTCGTCCAAGCCCCGGGCTCGCAACTCGGCAAGCGTTGCGGCGGTGCCGGCCCGGCCCGACGCGTTGAGGGCGTACGGCCGGCGTGTGGCGTGATCGTAGTAGATGAGGAACATGTCCCCGCCAACGCCGTTCATGTGTGGACGGGCCACCGCGAGCACCGCGGCCATCGTGATGGCTGCATCCATGGCATTGCCGCCGTTGCGAAGCACCGCGAGACCCGCTTCGGCAGCGAGTGGGTGTCCGGCAGTCACAGCCGCTGTAGCTCCCACCGCATCGCGACCGGCCTCCGGATCGGCCGTGACGATAGTGCAAGCGAAGAACGCCGGGAGAAGAAGGGTAGTCGCGAACGAGCGTATGGCCATGTGGTCCCCTCTGGGTGGTGCTTGCTGGAGATTAGCACGATGCGGGGAGGGGCAGAAGAGGCAGTGGAGGCAG
>CAYLZR010000110.1:3255-7114 GCA_964388145.1 uncultured Gemmatimonadaceae bacterium
GAGGCAGTGGAGGCAGAAGAGGCAGGAGAGGCAGATGAGCGTAGCTCAATCGCTGCCTCCGCTGCGCCCTCTGCCTCCACTGCCCCCTGGCCCACTCAAACGCTAATTTCCAGCCGCTCGGTAATCAGGAGGGCAATTGAAGGACGAGCCGCGCAATCACCCGCTTTTCCTCATCTTGCTGGCCATCGCGTCGGTGGGTGCGGTGCCGTTTTGGTTTGTCGGTCGTGACACCGTGTTCGTGCTCGGTCTTCCCGTGTGGCTCTGGTCGAGCTTGGCGTTTGCGGTTGGGCTCTCGGCGGTTTCCGTGTGGGGAATCCTAAAGCTGTGGAAGGACGACGAGCTTGATTGATCTCGGGCTCGATCTCGTGTTTTGGTGCACGATTTACGTCGTGCTGCTGTTGGTGATCGGTTCGATGGGTCGTCAGGCCCGACAGTCCGATTCGCTCCGTGACTACTTTCTGGCCGGGCGGTCGATGGGCCCGATGGTGTTGTTGCTGACTTTTTTTGCCACCCAATACAGCGGCAACTCGCTATCTGGCTTTCCGGGCCAGACGTATCGCGAAGGCCTTTCCTACTTCATGAGCGTGACCTTCATGATAGGTATCGTGGCGGGTTACACGCTCTTTGTTCCTCGCCTCTACGCACGCTCGCGGCAGAAAAACTTCCTCACGCCGACGGATTTTCTCAACGATCGTTTTCAAAGTCGATGGTTGAACGACCTCTCCGCGGCAATCTTTGCGTGGGTATTGGTGAATTTTTTGATCGCACAGTTTATCGCGCTCGGCAACGCCTTTGCCAGCTTCACCAAGGGCGAGATTCCCTATTGGGCGGCCGTGGTCGTCGGTGCGTTGGTGGTCTTGATCTACGTGATCGTGGGCGGGATGCGGGCGGTTGCGTGGACGGACGCCATTCAGGGTGTCCTACTGGTGGTGGGATTGGTCTTCATCGGCATCCTCATCTGGATGGAGGTCGGATCTCCCACCTCGGTGGCTCGAACAGTGCAGTTGCTCAATCCACAGATGGTTGCCAATCCGACACTCACCGAGTGTATGGTGTGGCTCAGCAACTTCTTGCTGCTGGCGTTGGGCGCGCCGTTGTATCCCCAGGCACTCCAGCGCATCTATGCGGCGCAGCGACTGCGGCATTTGCGAAACTCGCTCGCCACGATGGCGGTCATTCCGTTGTTCGCCGTGAGTATCGTGATCTTCATCGGCGCGGCGGGGCTCGCACTCTTTCCCCAACTCGATCGTATTGAAACCGAACAGGTCACGTTCCGGGTGGTGTCGTACCTGGTCGAGAGCAATACGCTGGCGTACTATCCTGCTATCATGGTCATGATGGCCGTGGTCGCCGCGATCATGTCCACAGCCGATTCCTGTTTGCTCACCCTATCATCCATCATCACGAAGGACTTTGGCGCGCGCTTCAAGCGCTTCAAAGACGAGCAGGTAGAGCAACTACGCAAGTGGACCCCCATCATCAGCGTGGTCATCATGGCGTTCGTCGTGGTTATCGCGATCCGGCCACGGGTGACGCTATGGGGTTTACTCATCATCAAGTTTGAGACCCTCATCCAATTGTCTCCCGCATTCATCTTCGGGACGTTACACGACCGAGATCATCCGGCCGCGTTCACCGTGCGAGACATCATTCCCGGATTGGTGGCCGGATTGGCGGTGACGCTGTCGCTGTATCTGAGCCGGTACTTCTTCGAATGGGAGAACCTGTGGGGTCTGCACTTCGGGACGGTGGGGGTATTGGTGAATTACGGCGTCGTCGTGGGGCGGAGATGGTGGAGGCTTAGGGGAGGTTCTAGGTTTTAGGTTTTAGGTTGTAGGTTTTTGATGACCCACCAGAAACAACGAAACCCCGGCGCAGAAACCGGGGTTTGTTTTGACCCTAAAACCCAAAACCTAGAACCTAAAACCCAGGGTGGCCGGGTGGCGGGGGGCCTCACCGTCGTATAAACTGCACCCCGCCCGATCCGGTATCGATTCTGATACGTCCCCGGCCGTCTCCGATGGTGCCGTACAATTCGGAACGGCTGAACCGTCGTACCGTAACCGGCATGTCGAAGTCGATACCGCCGCTTCCGGTTTCGATATTCAGCTCGGCGCCCAGGTTGTCTGGAATGGCCACCGTGACCCGGCCAGAACCCGTGTCGATATCGAGCACTTCCACGTCGGTCGTGAGGTCCAATCGTACCGATCCGCTTCCAGTGTCTAACCGAATATTGGACGAAGTGACGTTGTCCAATTCGATCCTGCCCGAACCGGTATCAATGTTCAGCTCGTCGACCTCGATGTCTTCGCCGGTGACGGGACCCGAGCCTGTGTCGACAAGGAGCCTCCCGCCGGTGATTCCCGAAACGTCCACTGAGCCGGAACCGGTGTCCACGGAAACGTCTCCCTCGGCGTTGGTCACCTCCACGGCTCCGGAACCGGTGTCAATGGATAGCTTGCCACGTGTGCCTCTCGCAGTCACCGGCGCGGATGCCACGTCGACCATGAGATCCCCGTTTACGTTGCTCACATCCACTTCGCCGACACCGAGGAACACGCCTACGGTTTTCCCGGCCGGTATGGAGATGGTCATGTCCGCGTATGCTTCGAGACCTCGACCCGATCCGGTAACGGTCACTCGGTCACCGCGCCGCGCACGGCCGAAAAACGTGCCGTCCGCACGTACGGAGAACTGGGTGCGAGACCTTCCCCGAAGTTCGGGGTAGACGATGCGATCGTCGGGATAGATCACCCGCAGCGTCTCTGCGGCGCCAATGCGGCCGGTCTGAACGTCGAGCTGATCGGCGTCGGCTCCGCCCGCCTCGATCTCGACGACGACGGCCGATCCGCTGCCGGCCTGAACGCGCACGGACCCTGCGATGTTGTAAATTTCGATCCGGTCACCCTGGATGCTGAAGGTGCCGGAGGCTTGGGCGAGGAGCGGCGTCGAGAGCGCCACACCCGTGATGGTAACCGTGGCTAACGCGCTAGCCGTTGCTCGTAGACGAAGACGCATCGACATGTCCGGCTCCTATCAAATGAGATAACGCGACTCGTACTTCCCATACGGTCGCTAACCCTTGATGTTTCAGTGTGTTACTCGTGTGCTTGTGGCTATCTGAAGAGATTAGATGGTTCCAAGTCGCCGATGGTTGACTGGGGTGAGCGATGTGTGGTCGTTTCTCGTTGAGTACCGCCCCCGATTGGGTGGCCGAGCACTTTGGGTTGGAGGAGATACCCGACCTGAAGCCGCGGTACAACATCGCGCCGACGCAGGACGTGGCCGTGGTGCGTCAACGACGCGCTGGAGGGAAGCACCTCGACCTCCTTCGGTGGGGCTTGCTGCCGGCGTCGATGCCCGATACGCCCAGGGGCGGGGGCGCCCCCTTGATCAACGCGCGCTCGGAGACCGTCGCGGATAAGCCGTCGTTTCGTCAGGCGTTTCTTCAACGCCGCTGTCTCGTTCCGGCCGACGGGTTCTTCGAGTGGAAGCGGGTGAACGGGCGTAAACAGCCGATTTACTTCACTTTACGCGATCATCACCCGTTTGCTTTTGCGGGCCTGTGGGAACGGTGGGTGGCGTCCGACGGCCATCCGGTGGAGAGCTGTACCATCCTCACAACCGAGCCGAACGCTCTGGTGCTGCCCGTCCACGACCGGATGCCCCTCATCCTCGAACCTGCCGGCTACGATGCGTGGTTAGCACCCGATTCCGATCCCGAGAGGGACCTCGTGCCGCTCTGCCGTCCGTATGCGGCGGGACAGATGGAGTCCTATCCCGTGAGCCATATGGTCAGCAGCGCGGAACCCGACGGGCCGGGGTGTATCGAACGCGAGGGATACGAGGAGCAGGGAGA
>CAYLZR010000111.1:0-6993 GCA_964388145.1 uncultured Gemmatimonadaceae bacterium
ATAAGCGAGGAACCTTTGCCGGCCGGGATGTCGGGTTCGAGCGCGACAGAACTGTTGCGACACGGCTCACGACGACACCAGTGATTAACAGTTGGCTGCGGCCGCGGTTCAGCTTTTCCAGTAACTATGTCTTTCATCGAGACCCGAACGGCCGCGTGGCTGTCCAAGTGATGACGGACTCCGGCCCAACGTTCCGTGTTCCGGAGGCGTTGGCGAACTCGAGAGATCGGCTCATGGGAGCAACCGTCGATCTCCGAAGATTGGTCGAAACCGTGATTGGCGCGTCGAGCGGTGCCGCGCGCCTGGTGAGCGGGTTGGTTCCGGCCGACGTGTCGTTTCGCACGGCGAGAAGCTCGAGGTTCGATCGCATTCCGTTTGAGCCTACGTTGCGGTACCAACTCGGGTTCGGTGGGACGAACGAATTTCGCGAACAGGATGGCGTCCTGGCGACGTCCGCGGTCGAATCCAACGAGTGGACCGCTTCTGGAGGGTCGAGGCTTCCGCTTGGATTCGATGTCCGTCTGGACTATCGCGAAACCCGAGCCAACACCTGGACAAAACGCGGCGATTCGCAGACGCAGATCGAGCAGCGGTTCCGGCAGTGGCCGTCGGGATCGGTGTCTTGGGTGTATACGCCCCCCGCAGGATTGCGGAATTTGTTGTCCAGCGTCACGGGCCGGGCCCGCTACCAACGTACCGACGCGTCTAGCTTCCAGCCCGGAGCTTTGGGCCTGCCCGGACAGGGAACCCAGGATGGTGCGAGCAGTACCACCGGTGTGTTCACCGAGGCCACTTCGTCGAATTTCACACCCACGGTTACGTTGACTTGGGCGGCCGGTGTAGTGAGTCGGGTGGAATACTCCCACTTCCAGAGCGACGTCACGACGTCCGGCAACCTCACCGTGAACGACGTCCAACGTATAGGAGCCAGTCTCAATTTTTCGTTCCGCGCGCCGCAATGGCTTGTTCGGCTGCCCAGTGAAATGCGGACGACACTCACGGCGAGCGCAACAAATGACGAAGTTTGTCTGCAGCGCAGAGAAAGCACGGAATGTGTTGCGGTGTCAGAGAGTCGCCGCCAGCAGGTAGACTTCCGCCTAGACACGGCGTTTCCCCCGAGCATGCGAGGTGGAGTGAGCCTGTCCTACGTATTGACCGAAGAGTTACATACGTCCAGCAAGTTCTCTCAGTTGGTGCTCACGGTATTCTTGGATATCAACTTCTTGGCGAGTCAGGTGCGATGATGAAAATACTCTCCACCACCGTTACCATCGGTCTGCTCCTCGGTTGCAGTAGCGGGGGAGAAGCGGCGCTGCAGTTCGATGGCGCTACCGCGCTCTCGTACGTAGAGGCGCAGATGAACTTTGGGAATCGCATCCCCAACACCGAAGCACATCAACGCACCGGTGACTGGATACTCGCGCATCTGCGGTCCCGCGCCGACTCGGTCCTGGTCCAAGAATTCGACCATGTGACGGGCGACGGTGATACGCTCCATCTGCGAAACTTCATCGGCAAGTTCCGGCCCGACGTCGCCGAGCGCATTCTGCTCGTCGCCCATTGGGATACCAGGCCCATCGCGGAGAAGGAAACGAACTTGGGCCGGCGGAAACTACCCACGCCGGGAGCCAACGACGGCGCCTCGGGCGTCGCGGTGCTCATGGGGGTGGCCGACGACCTGCAACGCGAGCCGCCGGCCTACGGCGTCGACCTGTTGTTCGTCGACGGCGAAGATTACGGAGATTTTGGGACCGACAGAGACGTGCTGCTTGGGTCGCGCTATTTTGCAGACAACCTGCCGGAAGACTATAAGCCACTCTATGCCGTTGTGTTCGACATGGTTGGCGGTATCAACCTGCGGCTGGCGCAAGAGGGATACTCCAGGGACGGGGCGCCAGAGGTTGTGGATCGCGTCTGGCGAACCGCCCGCGACGCGGGCTTCGGCGACGTTTTTCGGTCCGAGGCGGGGACTTGGGTGACCGACGATCACATCCCGCTTCAGCGAGCCGGCATCCGCGCGATCGATGTCATCGGCTGGCCGTACGAGCATCATCACACCACCGACGATACCCTCGACAAGGTGAGCGCGCGCGCCCTCGCCATCGTCGGTAGTGTGGCATTAGCTCTGGTTCGCTGATCGGTCGCAACAGTCTGGTACAGCGCGCAATGGCATGATTGTCGGTGGCCGGGGCCTCCCGGCCACTTTTGGCTCATGGCTACCAAGGACGACACCAGGGCGGCCCTGTTGCTCCTCGCACTTGCACTTGCCGGCGCCTTCGTCCGGTTGCTCGGCCCGGGTGGGGCGAGCCCCGGCGAGATCGGCTATCGTGGAGGGGGAGAAGACCGGCCCAGCCGCGACTCGGTAGCGGCGGTGGCTTCGCGTCTCGCCCGACCCATCGGGGCCGGGGAGCAAATCGACATGGATCGGGCCGATGCCAATGAGCTGGTCAGATTGCCCCGCATCGGGCCGGCGCTGGCCGCGCGCATCCTCGCGGATCGGGAGAGCGGGGGCGCATTTGGGTCGCTGGAGGGCCTTTCCCGCGTGTCCGGGGTCGGTCCCGGGCTGATGGAGACGATTCGTCCATACGCCACTTTTTCCGGGACGGTCCGACTCCGTCAATCCCCAGTAAAAATGGCTGCAAAGGTGAGCTTGAACACAGCGACGGCGGAACAACTGGAACAACTTCCGGGGATCGGTCCGGTAAGGGCAATGGCGATCGTCGAAGACCGGCGTCGCAACGGCCGCTACCGGACGATTGAAGACTTGGCTCGCGTGCGTGGTATTGGCGCGGCCACGATTTCGAGGCTCCAGAGTCTGGTCACCGTGCACTGAGATTCTCTTGACAGCGTAGGGGGGTCACGTACTTTACTCGTTGTTACGTAAGGATTTAAGGTGTTTCCTGCTCCTCACTTTCCAGCCCACTAGACCCATATGGCGACGTCCGCGACGAGTGTGACGCGAATAGGCGATCTGCTCATTGAGGAGGGTCTGATCACCCGAGAACAACTCGGTCAGGCGCTCACCGAGCAGCGCAGTTCGGGCATGCGGCTCGGCTACGTGCTGGTAAAGATGGGGTTCGTCCAGGAGCTGGAGATCACCAAGATGCTGGCCCGTCAGTATCACGTGCCGGCGGTGGATCTGGGCAAGTTCAAGGTGGAAGAGAAGATCGTGAACCTTGTGCCGGCCGACGTGGCCCTCAAGCACACGGTCCTCCCGCTCAAGCGTGAAGGCCGCAGTCTGACCGTCGCCATGGCGGAGCCGGGCGACGTCCAAGTCGTGGATGATCTCAAATTCATCACGCGGTGCGATATCGTCCCGGTTATAGCCGGCGAGTACACGCTACGGACCGCGATCGAGAAGTACTACGAGGGGACCGATTCGCAGCTCGAGACGCTCCTCGAGGGCATGGACGAGGAAGACCTCGAGATCATGGAGGAAGAGGCCGAGGATGAGGACCCTACGACGCTCGCCGATAACGCGCCGGTCGTCAAGCTGATTAATGGTCTCTTGGCGGATGCGGTGAGGCGGGGAGCGAGCGACATCCACATCGAGCCGTTCGAACACGAGCTCCGCATTCGTTACCGGATCGACGGGTCGCTCCAGGAGGTCATGAAGCCGCCCATCAAGCTGAAGGCCGCGTTGACCAGCCGTGTCAAGATCATGTCGAGCCTTAACATCGCCGAGCGGCGTGTACCCCAGGACGGTCGTATCAAGATCAAAGTCGGCAGGCGGGTGATCGATTTTCGTGTGTCTACACTGCCGGTGATCTTCGGCGAAAAGATCGTGATGCGGATTCTGGACAAGAGCAACCTGACGCTGGATCTGCAGACGTTCGGTTTTGAGCCCAAGGCCGAGAAGGACCTTATGACGGCGATTACGAATCCGTACGGGATGGTGCTGGTGACGGGTCCTACGGGTTCGGGAAAAACGACGACGTTGTATTCGGCGCTGTCGCAGATAAACAACATCGATGTGAACATCATGACGGCCGAAGATCCGGTCGAGTACAATATTCATGGGATCAATCAGGTCTTGGTTCGTAACGAGATCGGGATGACGTTCGCCGCGGCTCTCAAAGCATTCCTGCGGCAGGATCCCAACATCATCATGGTCGGAGAGATTCGTGATCTCGAGACCGGCAGCATCGCCATCAAGGCCGCGTTGACGGGACATTTGGTGTTGTCCACGCTGCATACGAACGACGCGCCGTCGACGATTACTCGTATGATCGACATGGGCATCGAACCATTCAACGTAGCGAGTGCGGTCAACTTGATCGTGGCCCAGCGGCTGATTCGACGCATATGTAAGGAATGCAAGACGGAAACCGAGTATGCGATGGATGAATTGGCGGTTCTCGGGATGACGGATAAAGAGGTTGCGGACATCACCTTCTTCAAAGGCACCGGGTGTGACAGCTGTGAGGATACGGGTTACCGCGGTCGTGCCGGGTTGTACGAGATAATGTCGCTCTCCCCCGCGCTACGTCGTATGATTCTGCAGGGCGCCTCGACGGCGGATTTGCAGGACACCGCGGTCGAAGAGGGCATGCTGACGCTCCGCATGGACGGCATAATGAAGCTCCGCAAGGGTGTCACGACGCTCGAAGAAGTGGTCAAAGAAACAGCATCCTGACGAGAGGAACGGAATGACGGAAGCAGCGGCAGCGCCGGCCCAGCAGGAGAAGCGACTCAATCTCCGATCTCTTCTCGAGGAGATGATCCATCGGAACGCTTCGGATCTGCACATCACGGCGGGCGAATGTCCGAAACTCCGCATCGACGGTGACATCATACCGTCTTCGGAATACCAAGAGCCGCTCTCGCCCAAGGAGACGATGCAGATAGCGTACTCCGTGTTGACCGAAGATCAAAAGAAGCGGTTCGAGCTCGAAGACGAACTCGATTTTTCGTTCGGTATCCAGGAACTCTCGCGCTTTCGTGGTAATTGCTTCAAGCAGCGTGGCTGTACCGCGGTCGTCATCCGGCAGATTCCGATTCACATCAAGACGTTCGAAGATCTCGGCCTTCCGCCGGTGATGGCGGAGCTTGCCAAGCGGCCGCGTGGTTTGGTGTTGGTGACGGGACCAACGGGCTCGGGTAAATCGACTACGCTTGCCGCGATGATCGATCGGATCAATCGCGAGCGACGCGGGCATATCATCACCGTGGAAGATCCGATCGAGTTCGTGCACCGGCACCAAAATTGCATCATCAACCAACGCGAGATCGGCACGGACACGAAGTCGTTCGCCACGGCGCTGAAATACGCGCTTCGACAAGATCCGGACGTCGTCCTCATCGGGGAGATGCGGGATCTCGAGACGATCCAGGCCGCCGTCACCATTGCCGAAACGGGACACTTGGTGTTCGCTACGTTGCACACGAACTCGGCCGCGGAAACCATCAACCGTATCATCGATGTCTTCCCAGCTCACCAGCAATCACAGATTCGTGCTCAGCTGGCCTTCACGTTGGAGGGAGTGATCACGCAGATCTTGCTTCAGAAAGCTGCAGGAATGGGACGGGTGATGGCGACGGAGATCATGATTTGCACGGCCGCAATCCGGGCCCTCATTCGTGACGACAAGGTCCACCAAATCATGTCTCACATGCAGGCAGGCAAGAAATATGGCATGCTGACACTGACAGATGCACTGTACACCCTATACATGCAGCGCGAGATAACCATGGAAGAGGCGCTGCGCGTGGCGCCGGATCAGAACGAATTTCTACGCGCAATCGGAGAGCCGGTACCGGGAGATCCCGCACCGAGCCGACGATAGAGAGGTAGGAGAGTAATATGCCTGTGTTCGAGTACACCGCCCAAACCGCGACTGGTGAAGAACGGACAGCGACCATCGACCTTGCGAGCAAGGACGAGGTCATTGCGCATCTTCGTCAAAAGCGGATGCGGGTCGTCCGGGTGCGCGAGGCCAAGAGGGCGAAGCGTATGCCCAAAGTGCCGACCCGAGACATCGTGATCTTTACCCGTCAGTTCGCCACGATGATCAACGCCGGTCTGCCGCTCGTGCAAGCGCTGGATATTCTTGCGCGCCAGTCCGACAACAAGACGCTGGCGGAAGTGACCAAGCAGGTGGTCTATGATGTGGAGTCCGGTAATACGCTGGCAGATGCCCTGTCGAAGCACAAGAACGCGTTTAGCGATCTCTTCGTCAACATGGTTGCCGCAGGTGAGGCCGGAGGTATCCTGGACACGATCTTGTTGCGGCTCGCGGTTTTCTTGGAGAAAAACGATTCGATCATCCGCAAGGTGAAAGGTGCCATGATCTACCCGGCCGTGATTTTCTCGGTCGCGGGGATTGCGATCGTCATCCTGCTCATTTTCGTGATTCCTACATTCCAGGTAATGTTCGCTTCGGTAAATATGGAGCTTCCGCTCCCCACCAAAATCGTCATCGGCATGAGTGACGTCCTCCAAGGGTTCTGGTGGGCGATCGGTGGGGGGATAGCGGCCTTCATATTTCTTCTCAAGCGGTGGTACAAAACGGATTACGGGCACTTGTTCCTGGACAGGCTGTTGCTGAACATGCCAGTGCTCGGCGATTTGCTACGTAAGTCGGCCGTATCGCGTTTTACGCGCACACTCGGCACGCTCATTTCGTCCGGTGTTTCGATCCTCGAGGGGTTGGAAATCACGGCTCGTACGGCAGGTAACCGCGTGATTCACGACGCGGTCATGCAGTCTCGCGGCTCGATCGCCGGTGGTGAAACGATTGCGGATCCGCTCACCAAGTCGGGCGTGTTCCCCCCGATGGTGACATCGATGATCGCGGTCGGTGAAGCCACGGGTGGCTTGGATCAGATGTTGACCAAGATCGCAGACTTTTATGACGATGAAGTTGACGCCGCCGTAGGCGCGCTTCTCTCGCTCATGGAACCGATCATGATCGTGGTGCTCGGTGTCGTGGTAGGTGGTATGATCGTTGCCATGTACCTACCGATCTTCGAGATGATCAACTCGGTGGAGGG
>CAYLZR010000112.1:0-6989 GCA_964388145.1 uncultured Gemmatimonadaceae bacterium
CTCAACCTGTCCAAACTCGGCGCCCATGTGATCGAATATGTGCCTGACATGTATGGTCGCGACCCCGGCAGCACCACCGACCGGATCATTGGGAGCGATCGTTTCGTGGTGCGATGGCCACTGCGGACGGAAGGACGGAAAGACGGGCAGACGGGCAGACGGGCAGACGGGCAGGCGGGCGGATGGGAGGTGGCCGCTCCCACGGTATTGCGGTGCGACCAAAGCCACCGGCAGGCGCCAGTGTTAGCACCGGCAACCGACGGCGACACCGTCCGGGTGGAGATCCCGCACGACATTCAGTCGTTGAAAGCGGTCGCTCCGGACGTTGCCACCGAGTGGCGGGCGGCGACCCGGAAGGTCTTTCGGTCCTATCTCGACACCGGATATCGGGTGGTGGACTTCAAACGAGGCGCAGACGCGGGTTCGTCATATTACGTCCTCACCCGTGAGACCTCATCCGGAAACGCTGCTTGATTGTGGATCAAATCGCCGACAAAACCCATTTCCTCGACCTCGACTTTTGTGGGCGCTCGTCGGTGATTGGTGTAGGAGTGCTCGAACTGGATTCGGGAGTGGCGATCATCGACCCCGGGCCCGCCTCGACCGTGCCGGGGTTGCGCGTCGGATTGCATCGCGCAGGCATCGGATTGACCGACATTCGAGCCATTCTCGTCACCCACATTCACCTCGACCACGCCGGCGCGTGTGGCACGCTCGTGAAGGCCAATCCAAAGATCGACGTACTCGTGCACGAACGTGGCGCGCCTCATCTCGTGGATCCGTCGCGCTTGGTGGCGAGCGCCACCCGTCTCTTCGGAGACGATATGGACCGCCTGTGGGGTGAGACGCTCCCGGTTCCGGAACAGAACCTCACCATCGTGCGTGATGGCAATCGGTTTTCGGAGGGCGGGGGCGGGGGCGGGGGCGGCCGTTCACTCGACATTGCGTACACGCCCGGGCACGCGTCGCACCACGTGGCCTATTTCGACGCTGCGACCGCAACGGCGTTTGTCGGTGATGCTGTCGGTAGCCGGATACGCGGGGGCGCCGCCGTTCTGCCGGCCACACCGCCGCCGGACATCGATCCGGACGTCATGCTCGCGAGTATCGAGCGAATCCTCGAGTGGTCTCCGGCGCAACTCGTGGTCACGCACTTTGGACCCGCCACAGACATCGAGCAGCATGTCCGGCAACTGGAGCACCGGTTGGACGATTGGAGTACTCAGGTGAAAACTTCGTTACTCGAACCCGGAGACGATGCGGAGCGTGCGCGGCGGTTCGGGGCGAGAGTATTGGAAGGGTTGCGCGGGACGGTAAGTGACGAGGAGGTGGAGGCGATCGCCTTGGGTGCGCCGCCCGACCTTTCATGGTATGGGCTCGCACGGTATTGGCGCAAGAAGGGTGTTGGAGCGTAACGTCAGTCGTTGTGATCGAGCACTTTGCTCAACTCGTCAACAAACACCCAAGCATCCTCGAACGTGTTGTAGAGTGGAACCGGCGCCGCCCGGATGACGTCGGGTTCGCGAAAATCCACCACGACACCGCGCTCGGACAAACCCGAGCACACCTTTCGCGCGTTCGGGATCCGTAGGGAAAGCTGGCACCCTCGAGCGTCCGGATCCCGCGGCGTGAGGATCTCGAACGGATCCGACCCTAACCGGTCAAGCAAGCTCTCCAGGTAACCGGTGAGCTGCTTCGATTTCTCGCGCAACGCCTCCAGTCCGACCTCATCGAACATCTCCATGGACGCTTTCACCGGAGCCATTGCCAGGATCGGGGGATTACTCGTCTGCCATCCGTCCGCCCCAATATGGGGTTCGAACGACTCGCGCATTTCAAATCGAACACTTGGATCGTTGCCCCACCATCCCGCGAGGCGGGGGATCGCCGAGTTCGAGCCATGCCGCTCGTGCACGAACGATCCTGCAACGGCTCCCGGTCCTCCGTTCAGGTATTTGTAGGTACACCAAACGGCAAAATCCACATCCCAGTCGTGCAGCGCGTGACCGACGTTGCCAACCGAATGGGCCAGATCGAATCCGACCGCACAACCCTGTTTCCGGCCCGCCGCGGCAATGCGTTGCATGTCGAACAGTTGACCAGACCAATAATTGATTCCCGGGAGCATCACGAGTGCAATCTCTTCGCCCCGCTCGTCGAGCAACGCCTCGATGTCTTCGGTGCGAAGAACGACTTCGTCCTTGCGCGCTCGCGCAACGATGACGGTCGACGACGGATCGAGACCGTGGATGCGCGCGTGAGAGTCGACCGCATAGCGATCGGACGGAAACGCATTCTCTTCGATCAAGATTTTGGTCCGCGCTCCCTGCGGCTGATAGAACGAGATCAGCATGACATGCAGATTCATGGTCAGCGAGTTCATGAAAACGATCTCGTTGGGGTGGGCCCCCACGAGATGCGCCGCCTTGTCACGAAACGCATCTTGATACGTCAACCAACCGCCCGGTCCCTGAAAATGCCCGTCGACGGCGAGCGATCCCCAGCGCCGCAACTCCGCCTCAATCGCCACCTGCGCGGAGTCGGGCATGAGCCCCAACGAGTTCCCCAACAGGTACACCACGGGCGTGCCGTCGTCGTTCTTGGGGAACGAGAACCGGTCCCGATACCGCGCCAACGGATCCGCGGCATCGAGCGACCGCGCATGGTCTCGCTCGCTGGACACCAGCTCGGGACCTGCGGCCCGAGTCATCCGGTGACCACCTGTTGGCGCGAAGCCAATGAGTCCATAGCGGCGGTACCGCGCACGGCGGCTCGCACCGTCTCAACGTGAACGTCCACGGTATCCTGCACGTCGGGCGCGTACCCGCCGGCCATGACCACGGCTACCGGTATGCCGGCGCCGACCAAGGTCTCGAACACCATCCGGTCGCGAGCCGCGAGACCGCACTTCGATACGCTCAACCTGCCGAACTTGTCGCCGTCGAGCGGATCGGCTCCCGACACGTAAATGACGAGATCCGGCTTGCCCACCTCGACGACTGCAGTCAGCCCCTTCTCGACCGCCTCGAGGTATTGATCGTCGGTCGATCCGTCCTCCAACTCGACGTCCAGGTCGCTTTGTGTTTTCTGAAACGGGAAATTCTTGGCACCGTGTACCGAAAAGGTGAACACGGTTGGGTCATCGGCGAAAATCGACGCGGTGCCGTTCCCTTGATGGACGTCGCAGTCAAACACGGCAATGCGATCGGCGGCGCGGTCCGCCTGGACCGCTCGCGCAGCAATGGCGCTGTCATTGAACACACAAAAACCTTCTCCGCTCGCCGCAGCAGCGTGATGCGTTCCCCCCGCCAGGTTGACGGAAGCGCCGTCGGCCAACGCCGCTCGGCTCGCCGCGACCGTGCCACCAGCCGAGCGGCGTGACCGCTCGACGAGTTCCGGCGACCATGGAAACCCGATCCGGCGTATCTCTTTCGCCGACAGCGATCCGTCTATCACTCGCCGAACATAGTTCGGATCGTGAGTCCGCTCGAGGTCGGCACGCGAAACCGGATCCGGAACAAGTAGGTCTTCTGGCTCGACGATCCCCAACTCGATCACTCGCTCTCGAAGCAGCGAGTACTTTCGCATCGGAAAGCGATGGCCATCGGGCAATGGGAGAACGAAGTGGTCGCAGTAAAAGAGCTTCAGAGACGGTACCTACCTCACCACGTTGAACTGCTGCGTGAACTTGACGACAAATCCACGACTTACCGGGTTCCAGTTAGACCGCGACTCGACCGATTCAATATCGTTATACACCACAAACAACCCCGTACCGGCGGTGTTTAGCCACCCGAAACGAATATTCGTCGAAAAGCTATCGGTCTGATTGCTGTATTGAATGAGCGACTGAAGATAAACTCTCGGTGAGAACGAATAAGCGGTACGCAGACCGATCAAGGATGTTTCAAAGCTACCCTCGTCGAGATCGACATCGAAATACGACAGTCGCAAACCGACGACGAGCGTTTCCCCAAAGCGGCCGTTGAGATTTATGTTACCGCCTTTGCGGTGCCCGGAGTAGAAACCGCCGAAACGCGTCCTGCCCGAAAGCGAGAGCCTTGCGCTTTCGTCGGTATTGAAACCCCAGCCGAGGTCGATGATGTCGTACGTTCCCGGCGGTACCGTCACGCCGTCTGCGATCTCGAACGATTCCTTGATTCCCTCCCGGACCAGGTTCAACGACGGGAACGAAAAATACGCCCCATTGGAGAACTCAAAATGGTTGTCGATGTGAATGAGTCTCGTTTCGCTGAACCCGTCGAGGTCCCAGAACTCTTGATACTGCGCATGTGGCCTGAGCTCCCGGAACCACGGTAGCGACGGAACCCGCACGTGGCGGAGTAATCGCGTGCTGATGAAGCGGTACGCTGTTCGCGTGAGAAAGCCCAGCTCGGGGTTGAACCCGGCTCCGAGCTCGCGGTAGGCAAGCCCATACTCCCAGTCCCGCGTCGTGTAACTACCACTAACATTGAACGCGTACTCACCGGAGGCCACCGAGGGCGTCTCCGTTCGCGCCACATACCCATCGATCGAAACGGCGTCGCCAATCCCAAGTCGCCCATCGATGGCGTAGGTGAGATTGTAGTCGTCGCTGTTGTTCGTATTGAACCGGCTCAAGAACATGGCGCCGATGCGCGAACGGTTGGGCAGCTCCCGCAACACCCGGGCAACAGAAAAGTTGTTGTGAGGAGCAAGCTCGGCAAATTGTTGGGTCGTCGCGTCGAACCGCTCCACCCTGCGCGTTTGAATATTGAGCGCTCCTACCGTGAGGCCCCCGACTTTTCCGGTTACGCGCCCGCCGGCGATGATCGGCACGGCAGCGCCGTCGGCGATGCCAATCCTGCGGCTGAAGAACAGCTCCACCGCCCTCGGTGTGCCCACAGAGAACGTGCCCGCGTTCTCCAAAAAGAATGGCCGCTTTTCGGGGAAGAATAGCGGAAAGCGCGTGAGATTGATTTGCTCGTCGTCGACCTCGACCTGTGCAAAGTCCGTATTGATCGTGGCATCAAACGTGAGGCTGGGCGTGATCCCGATTTTGATATCGCCGCCGACGTCGCCAGCCTGCTCCTTTTCCACCCCGCTCAGCCCGGTGGTGTAATCCCAAAGAGCGGAACCCAACACATAGGGTATCACATTCACGGTACGCCGAGCCGGTGCGTCGATCCCCTGGAGCGTGCCGGCCTGTGACAAGCGGTACAGGTCAAATTGCCGCGGAACAGGCGCCCAAAAAGCCTGTTCGTTCCGACGGCGGATGTTACGCGAGATGTTGAGCCCCCAGAACTGCGGGCCACCGCGTCCATATCGTAGGGTAGCGAAGGGAATTCGAAACTCGGCGTACCACCCACTGTCGTCCCGCGTGGCGGCCACATCCCAACTGCCGTCCCAGTTGATGTTGAATCCGCCACCCGACCCGCGTTGCTGGCGCGCCCCCGCCCCCCCGGAACCGAAGCCCCCACCGAACCCTCCCTCTCCCTCTTTGATCACCTGGCCGTCGTATTCGATACCGGCCGGCGTCGTACCGAATACGAAACCGTTTTGCCGATCGAGATAGGTATCCAACACGATCACCAACGCGTCGGTATCGTCCAGACTGGCGTCGCGCCTCGTCTCTCCAAACACGATCGCTGCGGGGTCCCTGTCAAACATCCAGGCGGCAAGGTACACCGCCTCGTCGTCGTACAAGATGCGCACCTCTGTGCGCTCGCTGACAGGTCGCCCCTCCAGCGGTTCGTTCTGCACGAATCCCGAAATGACGGGAGCCATACGCCACTCGGCTTCGTCGGGCACTCCATCAATTACCGGGGGAGAAGTGGTCCGAATACCCGTTGCTTGGGGCGCAGTCATTGTATCAACCACAGAGGTCTGCGCCCACAGACCTTCACTACACACCAGAAGCGCGAGCATTCCGCCAACGCCCCTAGCTGCCCACTCGTAGAGATGTCGCGTAGACAAGTTCAGCCCGATGCAGCGAGCCACTGATAGATGGCACGCACGTTCAACTCTAACCAGTCATCATACCTCGACCAGTCCGCGTAGCGGGGCAAACGCACGCTGGCGGCGGCTTCGTCTTCTGACAAACCTGCACCGATGGCGTCCGTCACGGCCCGCCGTAGAGCTTCGTAGTAAGCGATTTGCCGGTCAATCGTGGCACGATCACCCGGTGGCCCGTGGCCGAACACGATCGTTTCGAAATCCAGCATCCGCAACCTGCCGATCGTCTCGTAGAACTCGGGAAAGTGGTAATCCGGGAGGCTGCGGAATCCGACCCGATCGTTCGAGACAAAGTCGACCGCAAACGCCACGCGCTCGTCCGGAAGGAAGGCCACCAGCATGTTGTCACTGTGGCTCCGTCCCAGGTAGTGCAGCTGCACCTCTTTCCCACCGACGTGTAGCGTCGCTCTCTCGACGAACGTGACGTCGGGCGGGGGAAAATCGGCGTCTCCCACGGCTTCGACTTTCGCGAGCGCGTTCTCGTGAGCCACGATCGGGATTGTCATACCGAATTCCTCGCGCAGCACTCGCGCCCCCGTCCCGTGATCGGCATGGTCGTGACTATACACGATGGCGCGAAGGGTGGCGGATGGGGCAACACGCCGGATCTCCGATGCTAGTTGGCGAGCCGCGTCAGAGGAGATGGGATCGATAACCAACACCTGGCCCGCATGGACCACGAACAAGCTGTTGTGGGCCTGCCAGCGAAATTGATAGACGCCCTCGGTAATTCGCGTCGTCTCAAATTGTTGGTTCTGCGCCGAAACGGTGGCCGTGAGCGCCACCTGCGCTGCGATGACGAACTGGAAAACGCGCATGAGTTCTTTTCTCCAACCTGGAGGTTGAGATAGAAAATAGGTTCATCCGGCATTTCAGGGGAAGGCCGCTCGGATCCGTGGATTCCGTGGCTAATCTGGGATGGGGCGAACAGGCTTGTCACCGTCCTGCTCGCGTCTGAGTGCCCGATCGCGCATCAGCCGCTCTCGCTTGACCCG
>CAYLZR010000113.1:0-5460 GCA_964388145.1 uncultured Gemmatimonadaceae bacterium
GGATGCGACGCGCAGCAATATACCTTGTTGGCCCCCAGATCCTTCAATGCCCCTGCCGCGCCCGCGAGCGTGCCGGCCGTGTCCACCATGTCGTCCGTAATCAAGCAGTCGCGCCCCTTCACCTCGCCGACCACGTTCAGCACCTCAGCCACATTGGCTGCCGGGCGCCGCTTGTCGATGATGGCGAAGCCCCCCCCGAGGCGCTTTGCAAAACCGCGGGCCATCTTTGCGCTGCCAACGTCGGGGGCGACCACGACCAGATCCTGCAGGGTCTTTTGACGGAAATGCTGGACGAACACGGGCGCCGCGTACAGGTGATCCACCGGGATATCGAAGTATCCCTGCAGCTGGTGCTGGTGGAAGTCGATCGACACGACCCGGTCCGCCCCGGCTTTCGTGATCAGGTTGGCCATCAATTTGGCGCTGATGGCAACCCGAGGCTGGTCTTTCCGGTCCTGCCTTGCGTACCCGTAATAAGGAATTACCGCGGTGATCCGCGCCGCGCTGGCCCGCATGGACGCGTCGATCAGGATCAACAGCTCCAGAATATTCTCGGCCGGAGTGTTGGTCGACTGGATGATAAACACGTCCCGGCCGCGTACGTTCTCGTCGATCCGGACAAAGATCTCCCCGTCCGCGAACCTCTCGATCGTCACCTCGCACAGGGGCTGTTCCAGACACGCCGAAATCTCCTGCGCGAGGGGACGATTCGACGTCCCGGCGAGGAGCATCAACTTGCTGTGTGTAAGGGAGCCTTCAGCCATATCCGCGGAAAAACTTAGCGGGGCCGACGGCTATCGCCAAGGGACGCCTCACCAACCCGTCCAACCCGGTCCCCGCACTACGCGGCCCGGGGTGTCTCCCGTATGCCTGCCATCGCGTAAGACCTGCGTGCCGTTCACGAACACGTGGTGCACCCCTTCGGAGAGCTGGTGGGGCTCCTCGAACGTGGCGTGATCCTGAATCGTGGCCGGGTCGAACACCACGACGTCCGCGAAATACCCCGGGGTCAAGCTCCCCCGACGCCTGAGCTTGAGATTTGTCGCCGGCAAGGACGTCAGACGTCTGATCGCCTCCGCGAGCGAGATGACCCGCCGGTCGCGAACGTAGCGCCCCAGCAGCCGGGCAAAATTGCCGTACGCACGCGGGTGGGGGTTCGACTCGAGAAAGACCCCTTCGGGAGCCATCGAGCCCGCGTCGGAGTCGAAACTCACCCATGGCAGGGCAATCTGTTTCTCGACGTTTTCCTCGGACATCAGGAAGTACACGGCGCCGACCCGGCTGTCGTCCGCGATGACGAGATCCATCGCCGTTTCCTCGGGCGATGTGCCTCGCATCTCGGCGACCTGGGCGAGGGTCTTGCCGGTCAGGTATTTGAGCGAGTCCTGGCGAAATCCCACCAGGAGCACATTGTCGGCTGTCCCGGCCGCGGAATAGAGATTCTCCCAGCTGTCGGGAGATGTTTTCATCTCGCGGATGACTCGTTCGCGGATGGCCGGGTCGCGCAAACGCTCTACCCAGGCGTCGTGGCCGCCCTCCTGTACGTCCGGGGGCATTGCAGCGTCCAGGCCCGTGGCGCCTGCCAGGTAGGTGTACATGTCCGCGGTGATCTGGAGACCTTCGGCGCGCGCGGCTTCGACCATCGCGATGACCTGATCCATCTTGTGCCAGTTGCTCTGTCCGGCGGCCTTGAGGTGATAGATTTCGGCCGGCAGCCCCGCCTCACGGCTGATGGTGATCAACTCGTCGACGGCCTGGAGCAATCGGTTGCCTTCGCTGCGCATGTGCGAGATGTACATGCCACCGTACTCGGCTGCGATCTTCGCCAACTCGATCAGCTCGTCGGTCTGCGCGTAGAACGCCGGGGCGTAGATGAGTGACGATCCCAAACCGAGCGCCCCTTCCTCCATGCCCTGCCGCATCAGCGCCAGCATGCGGTCCAGCTCGTCGGGTGTCGGAGGACGGTTGTCGTATCCGACTTCATGGATTCGAACGGTCGTCGCGCCCACGAACGATGCCACGTTGGTCGAGATTCCGCGGTCGACGAGGTATTCGAGATACTCGCCCAGGGTCGTCCACTCGATGTCGTACTGGATGTCGCCCTGTCGGGCGAGGGTGGTGGCTTTCATCTCGTCGTTGAGCGGTCCGGACGATTCTCCCTCGCCGAAGACCTCGAGGGTGACACCCTGCCGAATGTCACTCAGCGACCGCCCGTCTTCGATGAGGGATTCGGTCGCCCAGCTGAGCATGTTGATGAAACCAGGCGAAACCGCGAGGCCCGTGGCATCGATGTCCATCCGAGCCGATGCCTGTGCGAGGTCGCCGATTGCCGCGATGGTATCGTCCACGATGCCGACGTCGATGACCACACCGTCACCTCCGCTGCCATCGTATACCGTACCGCCTCGAATGATGACGTCGTAATCCGTGGCGCAACCGGCCGCGACGACAGCGCACAGCGTGCAGAACGTGATTTTCCGTATCATGGACACCTCAGCAGCGTTCAAGGATCGTCGCGTTGGACGAGGTCCATCGAAAAGGCCGGTAAGCATACGGCAATGTATTCGGCGCCTTCCGGTGACGGGCTGCTATATCTCACCCACTCACCCTTGTGTGCGATGATGGCCTGTCCCGCGTTGACGTCCAGCTCGCCGCCCTCGTGCTCCACATGGAGGGTACCTCGCAACACGACCGTGAACTCGTCGAACATCGGTCTCTGGCCGGATTCGGTCCAGCCCGACGGGCTTTTCATATGGGCGACACTCACCGTATCGACGGCCGAATTCACCCGCCCGATGTACTCGTTGATCACCTTGGGTGGCTCCCCGGCGGCCGGTATGGTCGTCGGCGAGTCGATCAAAATCGGCATGAACGAACCCTTTCGAAACGCGGCGTGGGCTTCGCATGCTACACTAGCAGCCTCCTCCGCCGTTGGTAACCCGGCGTGGGGAACGCGCGGCCTTGCCCAAACGGCGGGAGGGCGTAAACTACTCGCGCACCCACAATGGAACGGTGCGCCTTCCAACGGAGCGCGTATGGCGTGGATTGAGGAGATCACCCCGGATCGAGCCACCGGTGCCCTCAAGCGCGAGCTCGACAAGGCCATCGAGCGAGCGGGGCGTGTGTGGAACATCATACAGGTGATGAGCGTCAATCCGCTGGTCTTGAAGACCAGCATCGACTTCTACGCATCTGTCATGTTCGGGTCGTCACCGCTCTCGAGGTTCCAACGCGAGCTGCTGGCCACGGTGGTGTCCGCCGAGCTGAACTGTCGTTACTGAACACAGGCACACGCGCACGACCTCCGGGCCGAGGTCGACGAAGAACAGCTGGGGGTGGAAGGAGCCGACGAATTGGTGCACGCCGTGGTGCGGGATTGGCGCACCGCCCCACTGTCGGACACCAATCGGGCGCTCTGCGGTTTCGGGGTCAAGCTCACGCACGACCAACACGCTTCCAATGCAGATGACCTCGACCAGCTTCGCGAGCACGGTTTGAATGACACCGCGATCCACGACGCCACGCAAGTGATCGCGTATTTCAACTACATCTCGCGCGTGGCGGATGCGTTGGGGGTGGAGCCGGAGACGTTCATAAGAGAATGGGGAGGGGATTGAATATCCAATATCCAATATCCAATGTTGAATATCCAAGATTGAGTATTCGTTATTTTCGACATTCAATATTCAGTATTGGATATTGAATATTCAAAACCCCTCCGGCCTCCTCGTATGAAACTCCGTCGCATCCTGGAAAGCTTTGGCCAGCGCCAACGCTTCCGCATCACCGAAGAGCTTGCCGACGAATGAAATACTCATTGGGGTACCGTTGTCACGGAAACCGTTTGGCACGACGACGGTCGGGTGGCCGGTGAGGTTGGTGAGCAAGAGCGTTTGCCCCCCCCGAGTCGGCGCAACGAACACGTCGATGCCGGCGAATCGGGATTCCAGCGCGCCCATGGCGATCGTGCGCAAACGATTGGCTTGGATGTACTCGACCGCCGGAATCATGCGTGCACTGCGGAACGAATTGGGCCAGCCGCCTCGGCCTTGCCGGACCAGCTCGTCGTCCCGGCCGCTCATCGTCAGCTCGTTGAACGCGGCACCTGCCTCGGCGCTCAGGATGATCCGCATGGCTCCGATCGGCAGGTCTTCCGGCAACTCGAACGGAATCAGCTCTGCGCCGAGGTTGCGCAACACATCGAGGGCGAGAAAATCAGCGGCGCGGTTCTCACGCTGCTGTTCGGACGGTTCATGGTCGAACACCGACTTCAGATACCCGATGCGTAACTGCGACGGCCGAATGTCCGGATCCCAGTTGAACGGAACGTCGCGGGCTGTTGGGTCCTTGCCGTCCGCGCCGTGGATCGCATGGAGGACCAAAGCACAGTCTTCAACGCTGCGGCAAATGGGGCCCAACTTGTCCATGGTCCACGAGAGCGCCATTGCCCCGTGCCGACTCACCCGTCCGAACGTGGGACGCAACCCGGTTGCCCCGCATCGCGTGGCCGGCGACACGATCGATCCCAAGGTCTCACTCCCGATGCTGAATCCCACGAGCCCTGCCACGGTCGACGCTGCTGATCCGGCGGACGACCCTGACGAACCCTGTTCCAGATTCCACGGATTGCGTGTCCGGCCCCCGTACCAGACGTCGCCCTGTGCAAGGGCGCCGAGTGTCAGTTTGGCAACCAGCACCGCCCCGGCGTCGTCGAGCCGCTCGACGACCGTTGCGTTGTCGTCCAGTTGCTGGTTCTCGTACGGCTTGGCTCCCCACGTGGTTCGGTATTCCCTGACGGTGAGGAGATCTTTGGCGCCCCACGGAATGCCGTGCAACGGCCCGCGATATTTTCCCAGAGCGAGTTCCGCATCGGCCTGGCGCGCCTGTCGCAACGCGCGTTCCTCTGTCAGCGTGATGACACACTCGAGCGTGGGACCGTGCCGCTTGAGCCGGTCGAGGTACATCTGGGTCAGTTCGGTCGAAGTGACCCGTTTGGTGCGAACCAGTTCGCTCAGCACGGTCACCGGTTCAAAGGCCAACGCTTCGAAGTTGCTCGGACGAGAAACACCGACCGGCCTGGTGTAGCGAAACTCCCGTTCCTCGGTCGGCAGTTCCATGCTGGGCAGGACGGGGTCGAACCTGATCGCCGGTGCCACGGAGTTCGGGATGTCGTGGCTGCGCAGGGCTTGGTACGATGTGGCGTTGCGATTCAGGTTGCGGACCATCAATTCACGTTCCTCGTCCGTGAACTCCAGCCCAAACACACCTTCCGCTTCTGCGATCATCTCTGTGGTGATGGACCCCTCCTGTTGGGCCTGTCGCCATAGCCCGGCACCGCCGATGCCGAGCACCGAGAGGTACGCCATGAAACTCCGACGATCGAGGTCGTTCGCATCAGTCGTCTTGGGTTCACCCACCGACGTTGTGTTTGTCATTTCCGCCTTTCCGTCCTTCCGCTCT
>CAYLZR010000113.1:5560-6822 GCA_964388145.1 uncultured Gemmatimonadaceae bacterium
CCGCCCGTCTAGAATCTCCCTCCCAATCTCACGACAAACTGCACGTCCTTGTTGTCGCCCTCGAGAGGCACGCCCAAATAGAATCCCAGGTCCCCAAAGGCGATTCCCCCGCCTGCGTCGTAGCGTCGGCTTTCGTCGTTGCGCCGAAACGGACCGATGTCGCCATGTTCCCACGCCTGCGCGGCGTCGAAAAACAAGATCCAGCGCGGAACGAGTTCGAGGTTCAACGCCAATCCCTCGTCGCGAAAATCGAGGTCGGTGTCACCGATTTCGAATCCGAAATAGCCCTCCAGTTGTGCCTGAAACAGGACGTACCGATCGCAGCCGTAGAAGGGGGAGAACCTCGCGGGAAGGGGGCTCAGACCTGTCGTGGCGATCAAGAAGCTGCGCGCGCCACAGTCCATGGCCGGTGTCAGCGCGGGCGGATTCTCGGCGAAGTTGGGCAGCCCAGGCAGACTTCCGACGCCCCCGAGTGCATGTTGGAATTGCGGGGGTAGGATCTCATTGTTGAGCACGCCGCCGGCCGCGAGCCGGACGTTGAGACGGGCGTTTCCGATCTCAGTGTATCGCCGCGCGTCGAGGAACCCTTTCGTAAACGTCGCTTCGAGCGCCGGAAGTCCCGTGATGACCGGCCCGCTGGTGCCGTCCGGCAGCGCGACGTTCACCTCGGTGAAGTTGAGGTCGCCGCCGAAGGCCCGCATGATTTCCGCCTCGATCACCCATCCGCTGCCGCGGTCGAGTCGGCGCCGAACCCGGTTGTCGTATCGGATGGCCGCGGTGGCCGATTGCACTCTGCCGTCGGCGACCAACGACTGAATCCGCCAGGGTCGTCGGTTGTCGAACAGCGACTGCGGGAAGCCGTTGGGAATGAGGTCGTGTCGTTCGGTGCGTATCTCTACACCTGCGGCAATTGGAGAGTTGCGCGGCGCGTAGGTCGCGTACCCAACGAAACCCTGTCGATTGTAGTAATCGCGATAGTCGACATGAAAGATCGCCGTACTGAAGGAATTTTCGATGTTCGAAACCCCACGGGTCTCGATGGCGTGGAGTTCCGAATAGCCTTCAGCCCCGACGATGAGCCGTCGCGATCCGAAAAACAGCTTTTCCGCTCGGATCGAATAGCCCACCGCGTCCAAACCGGTGGCGCGGTCCGACCGGACAATCGTCACCGCGCGAACCTGAAAGGGCTCCGGGCCCTCCGACCGAGCGGCCACGCCAATCTCGAAGGGAAGTCCTTCGACACGATTGTATCCGTTTTCTCC
>CAYLZR010000114.1:0-6729 GCA_964388145.1 uncultured Gemmatimonadaceae bacterium
CGGAACCCGACGGGCCGGGGTGTATCGAACGCGAGGGATACGAGGAGCAGGGAGAACTCTGGTGAGCTTCCCCCGCCTCCTCTTGCTGCCACGTGACGGGAATGTTGAACAAGCAGATCGGTCAAGAACTCGGGACCAGCGAGAAGACCGTCAAGGTTCATCGTGGTCGCGTCATGCAAAAGATGCGCGCGAACTCGGTTACCGATCTAGTACGGTTTGCCGAAAAAATCGGTGTCAGCTCCCAGCCCGACCATGCGTCACATTCTTTGGTTCCGTGACGGGTGGGGTTCAGTTTCCCAGAATGATCTCGGCAAACGTGGTGGGATTTGCAGGATAGTTCCTGCGAGAGAGCGCGGCGACGCGTTTGCCCCCCGCGGTGGTTGTGACGGTGAGACTCATATGAAGCCGGTCACGACCGAGGTGAGGGATCGCCAATTCCGCAACGTAACCCGCGCGCGTGCGGTTCGACGCGTATTGCAGTCCATCGGCGAAGGGCATGGCCGCCGGAGACGGTCCCGTCGCGAAGGTGGAGAGGTGAAACTCGGTAAAGGTGAGGGCGCGATTGTCCGCCAGCCACTTTGCCATGAACCCCTGGAAGGGCAGTGAGACGACTGTTGGATCGGAATCGGCGGTGGCGTGCGGCGGTGGGAGCAGAACGAACAGATCGTCACTCCCGATGGGGCCATCGCTCGGGTCCGTATCGATAACGATGGCGATGTGATCGGCCTCTCCCACCCGACGCCCGGCTTGCGCGCGAATGTTCCGGTTGCGGACCTCCACCGCTGCATACAAAAACTCGTCATCACGGCGAAAGGCGACTCGGTTGTCTCCAGAGACGCCGCCATTGCGATGCAGCTGGCGCCAATCGGCATTTCGCCATTCGGTGAGGTTGCCGTCGACACTGACAGGTGTGGAGGTGTGTTGGGCTGAGATGCGATCCAGTTCTCTGCGGTATATCAACGCGCCATCGCGCTCGTCGTAAAGCGCTGTACGACGCAAGGCGGCAATGCGATCGCCGGTTCGCGATATGAAGGGTGCGATCTCATTGTGTAACGACAGGAGGGTCGTATTGGACTCCGCCCTTCGTTGTAATTCCGACAGCGCGCTCTGGAGTCGTGCAAGCACAGCCTCCATTGCCGCGACCGGAATCGTATCGGCCAGGATGTAGAGTCGTTCGAAGACGTTGTTGTCCCAGCCGTAATCTCCGAACACTTCCACAAAGGGAAGGACGGCGTCTGCGTCGGCGCCGTAGAGGGTCTCTAACGCCACCCCCAGCGATCGATTGGGGTCGTATGCTGCCGGATCACGCGCGTACTCGGCCAACGTGGCAAGGGGGATCATCGAGGCGTGTGCCTCGTTCATCGGATTGGCGATGATCCCCAGTGTTGTTTCAGCGAGGTCGCCAGCTCGTCCGGTGACCGGGCCGAGGAATATCCGCCAACGAGCGTAGTCATTGACGGGATAGTTGTCCCACAAGAGTGGTTTGCGTTGTAACAGGGCGCCCCAATCGGACGCCTGAGCTTTGGTAATGATCGGCGACGCCACATCAGGACCCGTCCACAGTATCACGACTTGCTGAGCCACACCGGCACCGATCTCGGCCAGATAATCCAAATCACCCCAGGCGTTTGTGTAGGTCGTCGGCGTCAGCGCCAGCGTATGACCTCGTTCGGCGAGATACGTGTAGAGGCGATTGGTGAGGGCCACGTGGGCACCCGCGAGTGTCCCGTATGCCGCCCGGTCGGCGGCGTGAGCGAGTTCGGTCGGGACGTCGTCGACGAAAAGACCAAAATGCTCAACGCCCAAGGTGGCCACTTGTTCGATCTTGCGGAGCAACTCTTGATAATCCAGCGAGTCCGAGTATGTGATGGTGAGTCCGGGACTGATCGCGTACCAGAACTCTACACCAGCAGCATCCGCCGCCTGGACGAGCTCCCGAAGCTGGCGCTCTGCATCTTCCGGATACGGTTCGCGCCACCGGGTTCTGTGATAGGGATCATTCTTCGGAGCGTAGATGTAGACTTTCAACCCAGAGCGACCCATGAACCGCAGCATGTCCAGTCGGTCACCGTGCGACCATGGCGGGCCGTAGAAACCCTCGATCACGCCGGAGAGTTCGAACCCCGGGGGTGCCTGCGCCTCGCCCGAGCAGCCGGCGAGAACGAGCAGGGTGACTGAAGTGAGCTTTCTCATGTCCAAGCACCGAATTCGTTTCTTAGCCACGGAATCCTGCCGCCGGCTAGCCGCGGCCCCCCGCCATCTTCGCCGCCTCGGGCGACCGCAACAACATCCACATACTCACGCTTCCAAAGATGGGTCCAATCACGAGAATGGAGAATGCCCAACGCCACCCGACCACATCCACGATCCCGGGGATGATTTGAATGGAGACCACTGTCAGCAGGAACCCCATGGACGTCTGTGTGGTGAGCAGCGTCCCCATGTACTCGCCTTCGCCCAGCTCACTCACGGCCGACGAGAACTGCGCGGAGTCGGCGACGACGGCGAATCCCCAGATGAGGGCTACCGCTGTCACGACGTACGGATGACCCTCGAGGAACAGTCCGATGATCACGGCACAACTGCCGCTGATCACCATGCTCGCGATGGTCGTGCGGCTTCGTCCCCAGACGTCGGCCAAGCGGCCCGCCAGCAAGCTACCGGGTCCGCCGGCGGCAATCGCGAGGAATGCAACGAAGGCGGCGCTTCTCTCGGGTCCCGAGGTCGCAAAAATCGAGGTGGCGGGTGCGCTGGTGTAGGCGACAGCGAGGAACACCGGAATCCAGGTCCACATGGCGTAGAGCTCCCACATGTGGCCCAGGTATCCAAAGTTGGCGAGTCGCAACCCCCGTTTCGTGAGGGCGTGCGCCAGGTAACTCCAGCGAAACTTTGGCGCGGGTGAGCGATAGGGTCCGAGCCGGCCGTAGAACCACACCAGCACCCCGCCGGCCAACGCGAAGCCGGAGACGATGTACATGACGGGGTGCCAGTCGCCGATGCCCCCGCCCCCGCCCCCGCCCCCGCCCCCGAGTCCTCGCACGAGGTGGGGCGACGCGCTGCCGACGGTCAGGGCCCCCACCAAGAGTCCGAGGCCGAGGCCCCGATCTTCCTTGGTCCAGGTGGCCATGATTTTCATACCCACCGGATACACCGCCGCGAGTGTGATACCTGTGGCAAATCTGAGGGCCAGCGCCGCGACGAATCCGCTTCCCAGGAGTGGGATCAGGGCGTTCAGGAATGCGCCGAGTATGGCGCCACTCGCGCAGACCTTGCGGGGTTCCCAGATGTCGGACACGTTGAGCAACGCGCTGAGCAGCGCGCCGGTGACGAACCCCAGTTGGACGGTCATGGTCAGCCACGCGGCGCTGCTCGGGCTGAGCTGCCACTCCTCGACCAGCGCCGGCGTCACCGCCGTGGCCGAGAACCACAGGCTCATGACCAGTAGCTGCGCCAGGGCGAGGAGGAGAAGGACCCTCCACTTCTGGGAAACTGCCAAGCCGTCGCTCCTAGAAAAGTGGGCAGTGGGCAGTAGGCAGTGGTTTTTTCTACCGATCACTGGTTTCCTACCTGCCAGCTATTCCACCTCCTAGCTAATCATGCTGCCCACTGCCTACTGCCGACTGCCCACTAAAAAGGCCCCGGCAATCATCACCGAGGCCCACCCCATCCCATCGGGTCGAAGGGCTATCCCCGACCCTGGGCTACCTGGCGTTCCTCTCCGGTCTCGAAATACACCTTGTTCTTTTCGATATAGCTCGTCCACTCCGCCGGGGTATCCTCCTCGGCGAAGATCGCGGTGACGGGGCATTCAGGCTCACACGCGCCACAATCGATGCACTCGTCGGGGTGTATGTACAGTATGTCCTCCCCCTCGTAGATGCAGTCGACGGGGCAAACGTCCACACAGCCTCGGTCTTTCGTATCTATGCATGGTTCCGCAATGATGTACGTCATTCAAGCTCCCGTTCTACGGTGGCGCAGGGTAGTCCGTATCTTTAACTGGCCAGTGGCGGGTGTCAAGAGTGTGGCGCCGGGCCACGGACGTCTGATTAGATTGCTGAGAATGTGGTTTTCCTGTTGGGAGCAGCGAACATAGGAGGCAGCACAGTGCGATACGATCCTCGGATGGTTCAGCCGATGCGGGAGGAGCTGACAACGCTCGGTTTTGAAGAAGTCTTGACGCCGGACGCGGTGGACGAGGCCGTCAAAACCGACGGTGTGGTCATGGTCGTCGTGAACTCGGTTTGTGGTTGCGCCGCGGGCAAGGCGCGGCCCGGGGTGAGGCTGGCGGTGCAACACGACCGGGTTCCTAACAAGCTCATCACCGTCTTCGCCGGCATGGAGACGGAAGCGACCGATCGGGTGCGAAGTTATTTTACTGGATACCCACCCTCGAGCCCCCAAATCGGGCTCCTCAAAGGAGGGCGGCTGGTCTACTTGATGGAGCGGCATGACATCGAGGGCCGCGACGCCAACGAGATCGCCGACAAGCTCGTCGAGGCTTTTGACGAACACTGCACCAAGGCGGCCTAACCCCGCTTCATGATCCTGGTTGATCCGCTCGCCCGCCCGGTCATCGCCCATCGGGGGGCGAGCGGTTTCTTTCCGGAAAACACACTCCTTGCTTTTCGCAAAGCCATCGAGGTAGGAGCGGACGCCCTCGAGTTCGACGTACGGGTGACCGAGGACGGTATCCCGGTGGTCATCCACGATTCCACGGTAGACCGGACCACGGACGGTGTGGGTGTCGTCTCCGAGATGACGCTGGCTGCAATGACGGAGTTCGACGCCGGTGACGGCGAGAGCGTGTCGACCTTGGAAACAGTGCTCGAAGCGACGGAGGGAACCCCGCTTGTCGTGGAGATCAAGGATCGTCCGGCGGGTCCGGTGATCGCAGATACCATCCGAGCGAGCGGTGCGGAGCGCCGTGTGCTCGTCGGATCGTTTGAGTCCGAGCCGCTCATAGGCGTGCGCGCCGCCCGCATGTCGACCACCGCAAGTCGGCGCGAGGTACGGCGCTTCTGGATCGGGAGTCGGTTGGGCTGGTCGGGAACGGGTGGCCGGTACGATGCGTTTTCGGTACCGGAATATCGCGGCCGACTCCGGGTGGTCGATAATCGGTTCGTGCGCGTCGCAACCCGTATCGGCCGGCCGGTGCACGTGTGGACCGTCGACGATCTCGAGACGGCACGACGGCTGCGATCGTTTGGGGTCGCCGGCATTATTACTAACTTTCCCGACCGGATGCGAGCGTTGGGATAACTGATCGTGAGTGTCGAGGGATGGGGGAAGAATAGTATGGGTGTCCGCCAATCCTTAATAAAGGGGTTCACCGCCTTCTCACTGGGCTGTGCTTCGGGTTCTCAGGGAGCAGAGCCGTCGACGGTGCCTCCGATCGGCAGTCAAGCGGGCGCGGGCGCGGCGGAGGATGTCGAAACGACGTTGTTGCTGGTGGGAGACGCCGGCTGGGCCGCGTCGGACGACCCGGTCCTGGCCCGCGTCGCCGCGCACGCCTCGCAACGTCCGGACCGAACCGTCGTGGTTTTTCTCGGCGACAACGTGTATCCCGACGGCATGCCCACGGTCGGCTCCGAGTCCCGGGGGCGGGCGGAGGACATCTTGTTGGCCCAGCTTCAAGTCGGCCGCGGTGGAGCCAAAACGATATTCGTCCCCGGGAATCATGATTGGGACGATTCGGGCGTGAGGGGTTGGGACGAGATACTCGCGGAGGGCCGGTTTCTGGAAGCCAACGGGTCGGAGCTCTTGCCGGCCGGTGGGTGCCCGGGCCCCGGCGTTCTGGATGCCGGGTCGCAAGTCCGGCTAATAGCCTTGGATACCCAGTGGTGGCTTCACGATCATGCGAAGCCCGCGGATCCCAACTCAGATTGCGAAACAGACTCGGAAACCGAAGTGCTCGACGCGTTCGGTGATGCCCTCGAGACTGCGGGTGGGCGGCGTGTCGTCGTGATCGCGCACCATCCTCTCGTTTCGAGGGGAGTGCACGCCGGCTATTTTACTTGGAAAGACCACATTTTTCCGTTGCGTCACATCGCAAGCTGGTTATGGTTGCCGCTACCCATCGTGGGATCGCTCTATCCGCTGATACGCGGATTCGGCGTGACCGACCAGGATATGTCCAACTCTGAGAATGGCCATATGCGTGCGGCGATCGATTCGGTGATGAATATTTATAAGCCATTGATCTACGCGGCGGGGCACGACCATTCGCTACAGGTGTTGGAAGGTCAAACGGCACGTTATTTCTTGGTGTCAGGCGCGTCGACGATAGGTCACTTTAGGCCCGTCGGACGTGAGGACAGAACCCGGTATGCGCGGGCCGGCACCGGGTTCATGCGGATCGACTTTACCATCCAGGGTCGCGCGCGGCTCGGGGTGTTTGCGGTGAACGGGCGCGGTGAGGAGACGGAAGAGTATTCCGTTTGGCTCGAGACGAATTGAGGTACGTCATGTATGTGCGCCAACAAATCGGTCTCGCTGGCTTGCTTCTCGCGCTGGTCTTGGCGACCCCCTTGTCGGGGCAAGAGAGTGTCACGGTCGTCGCGGGTGATTATTCCGCCGGCTGGCTCAAACGATTGTTCTTCGGGAGCGACTACCGCGATCTGTGGACCACTCCGATCCGTGTTCTGTATCTGGACTTGCACAGCTATGCGGGCGGGCTCACCCCGGAGCGGACGGGGGGATACGGCCAAACCATTTCCCTTCACTTCT
>CAYLZR010000115.1:0-6709 GCA_964388145.1 uncultured Gemmatimonadaceae bacterium
CGTGGCGCGGCAAGATGCCGACCTCTCCGTCGAACGCCGGCGCAATCACCGAATCTGCGGCCCCCTCAAATACGGCACTCTCGGGCGCAATGACCGTGACGTGCATCACGAACCCGCTTCCAGTTGCTTGGCGCGTTCCACCACGTCGTCGATGCCACCGACCATGTAGAATGCCTGCTCGGGCAGGTCGTCGAACTCGCCCGCCACGACCCTGGCGAAACTCTCAACCGTGTCCTCGAGCTTGACGTAACATCCGGCCGTCCCGGTGAAAGCCTCGGCCACGTGGAACGGCTGCGAGAGGAATTTCTGAACGCGACGCGCACGCGCGACCAGGGCTTTGTCTTCTTCCGACAACTCGTCCATCCCCAAGATAGCAATGATGTCCTGGAGATCTTTATACCGTTGCAATATTCTTTGCACCTCGACCGCCACCTCGTAGTGCTTGTCACCCAAGTATTGCGCGTCCAGGATCCGGCTCGAGGAATCCAACGGGTCCACCGCCGGATAAATTCCGATCGACGTCAACGCGCGACTCAAGACGACCGTCGCGTCGAGGTGGCTGAAGGCCGCCGCCGGCGCAGGATCGGTAAGGTCGTCGGCCGGGACGTAGATAGCCTGCACCGAAGTAATCGAGCCCTTTGTCGTGGACGTAATGCGTTCCTGCAGATCGCCCATCTCCGTGGCCAGCGTGGGTTGGTAACCCACCGCGCTCGGCATCCGTCCAAGCAAAGCGGACACTTCGGATCCCGCCTGCGTGAAGCGGAAGATGTTGTCGATGAAGACCAACACGTCCTGCCCTTCGCGGTCGCGGAAGTATTCCGCAACCGTCAGACCCGAGAGTCCAACACGAAGTCGCGCACCCGGCGGCTCGTTCATCTGTCCGTAAATCAGCGCCGTCGATGCGAGCACCCCGCTTTCTTTCATCTCGAGGTACAGGTCGTTTCCTTCACGCGTGCGCTCACCCACCCCGCAGAACACCGACTTACCACCGTGCCCCAGCCCCACGTTGTTGATCAACTCCATGATGATGACGGTCTTGCCGACGCCCGCTCCACCGAACAATCCGATCTTTCCACCCTTCACAAACGGCGCGAGCAGATCGACGACCTTGATCCCGGTCTCGAACACGTCGGTCTTGGGCTCCAGGTCTTTGAACGCGGGCGGCTTACGGTGAATCGGCCACCGTTCGACGTCGGCAGGAATCGGCTCGCCGTCATCGACGGGCTCGCCGATCACATTGAGGATTCGTCCCAGCGCCGGCTCGCCCACCGGGACCGTGATCGGCCCACCGGTGTCGACCGCCTCCATGCCGCGTACCACACCGTCGGTGCTGCTCATCGCGACGGTCCGAACCTGGTTGCGTCCGATGTGCTGCTGCACCTCGACGACGAGCTTGATAGCCGTGCCCCCACCGCCGTCTGCTTCGACGGTAAGCGCGTTGTAAATCTCGGGCAGACACTGCGGCTCGAATTCCACGTCGAGCACAGGTCCGATAATCTGAACGATCTTCCCAATATTTGTCTTGGTTGCCATTCGTTCCCCTTATCCTTGCAGCGCCGCTGCGCCACCGACGATCTCGGAAATTTCCTGTGTAATCTGGCCCTGACGCGCCCGGTTGTAGCTGCGACGCAGGTCGTCGATCATGTCGCCCGCGTTGTCCGTGGCGTTCTTCATCGCGGTGCGCCGTGCACCCTGCTCCGACGCCGCCGTCTCGACCAAGGCACGGTACATCACATTGCGAACGTAGAGCGGAAGCACCGCGCCCACGATCTCTCGTGCCGACGGTCGCAGGATGTAGTTTGCCGCACCGCCGTCTTCTTGGCGTTCGACCGCCTCAACATCAACCGGCAACACGCGAAACGCCGTCGCCGGTGTCGAGATGGAGCTCACGAACTTCGCAAAAACGACCTCTACCACATCGAGTTCACCGGCCCCGAATCGCTCCATCAAGGGGTCGATCACCCGGGTGGCGTCGTCCATCGTGGGCCGGTCGGTGATATCCTGGTACTCGGCTCCCATGGGGCGCCCGAGGTACCTGAAGAATCCAACGCCCTTGCGACCGACCACGTGAAGCTCCACCTCAGCGCCTTCTTCTTCGAGCGCCTTGATCCGCGCGCGCGCCTCTTTGATGAGATTGTTGTTGAACGCACCGCAGAGCCCGCGGTTGCTGGTAATGCAGACAACCGCCGCGCGCCGGGCAGCGCCCTTGAGTCGCCGCAACAACGGAAACTGTTCCACCAACGCTGGGTCGTGCAGGTCGGCGATGATCTCCGCCAGCGCAGCGGCGTACGGACGAGCGGCAATCACTCTGTCCTGCGCGCGCTTCAGCTTCGACGTGGCAACCATCTCCATCGTCTTCGTGATCTGGCGCGTGTTCTCAACTGACTTGATGCGTCGGCGTAGCTCGCGAGGTTGCGCCATCTACTGAAGCGCCTTGAACTCTTCGATAGCCTTCTTCATCTCGGCTTCGATCTCGTCGCTCAGCTTCTTCTCCGCTCGAATGCGCTGCAACATTTCCCCGTGGCGCGCATCGAGGAACAGGTGGAAATCTTCCTCCCACTTCCGCACGTCGTTCACCTCCACGTCGTCCAGATAGCCGCCGTTCACGGCGAAAATGATCGCCACCTGTTTCTCGACCGACGTCGGTTGATACTGGGGCTGCTTGAGAATCTCCACCACCCGCGCCCCGCGCGCCAACTGCCGTTGCGTCGCTTGATCCAACTCCGAGCCGAACTGTGCGAAGGCCTCCAACTCCCGGTACTGGGAATAGTCGAGCCGCAACTTACCCGCTACTTGCTTCATCGCCTTTATCTGCGCGTTGCCACCCACCCGCGACACCGAGATGCCCGGGTTGATCGCGGGACGCACATTTGAGTAGAACAAATCCGACTCGAGAAAGATCTGCCCATCGGTAATCGAAATCACGTTCGTGGGAATGTACGCCGACACGTCGCCTGCTTGCGTCTCGACCACGGGCAGCGCGGTCAACGAACCGCCGCCGTTCGCGTCGGACAGCTTCGCAGCCCGCTCCAACAACCGTGAGTGGAGATAGAACACATCGCCCGGATACGCTTCGCGACCGGGCGGGCGCCGGAGCACGAGAGACATCTGCCGGTACGCCACCGCGTGCTTGGATAGGTCGTCGTAAACGCACAGCGTCGCCCTGTTCTCCTCGTACATGAAATATTCTGCCATGGAGCATCCCGAATACGGGGCGATGTACAGCAACGGAGCCGGATCGGCGGCCGAGGCGTTGACGACGATCGTGTATTCCATCGCGCCGCGCTCCTTGAGCCGCTCGACCACAGCCGCCACCGTGGAGCTCTTCTGCCCGATGGCCACGTAGACGCAGACGACCCCGGAGCCCTTCTGGTTGATGATCGTATCAATGGCAATGGCGGTCTTGCCCGTGCCGCGGTCTCCAATAATCAACTCGCGTTGCCCGCGTCCGATCGGGATCATCGAGTCAATCGCTTTGATTCCCGTCTGGAGCGGTTCGTTCACGGGTTGGCGGGCAACGATGCCCGGTGCGATCGATTCAACCTTGCGGGTGGCCTCGGTCTTGATTGGACCGAGACCGTCAATCGGCTGGCCAAGTGCGTTGACCACGCGACCCATCATGTCGGGCCCCACCGGAACCTCCAGCACGCGAGCCGTGCGCCGCACCTCGTCGCCTTCCTTGAGCTGCAGATAATCGCCCAACACCACGGCGCCGAGATTGTCCTCTTCCAAATTGAGCGCCAACCCCACCACCGCTTCGCCGGTTTCCGACGACGTGAACTCCAACATCTCCCCGGCCATCGCCGACATGAGCCCATACACCCGGGCCACTCCGTCCTTCACCTCCAGCACGGTCCCAACCTCCTGCACGTCGAGTGCGGAGAGATCGGCCGCCTCAATCTCTTTGAGGAGCACATCTTTGAGCTCCCCCGGACGGAGAGTGGTTTCGTTGCTCATGACGCGGTATTCGCTTCCTTAAGTAGGTGAATCGATCAGTTGACCCGATCTGCTTCCCTCAAGCACGCCGAGGGACGAGGGACGACTCGCCAATCTAGCGTTTGGGATGCTTGTGAAAAATATCACAAACTCGCCCACCTGCAAGCGGCAATTCGCTCAAAGTCGGCTCCGGGTCCGGCCGCTGAGGAACCGGTTTAGCACGCCCCTACACCCCAGTTCGGCCAGGCCCCTCGGCCGCACGCCGGTTACCCGACGGGCGCAGGTCGCGAGGTGGCTCGACGATGAGAACCCCAAGATGCTCGCCACCGCGGCCACGGAGTAGGCCGGGTTCGTCAGGAGGTGCGCCGCACAGGCGGTTCGGGTCAGGTCGATCACGCGTTTGAGGTTCGGGGCCCCTCCCGAGGCAAACTCCCTCGAGACGTGCTCCCGGGTCATTCCCAAGGCGCCCGCAATATCCTGGACATTGGTCGGCGAGCCAACCCGCGCTAGCACCTCCTCCCACGTCCGAAGCTGTACCTCCTCGGTCAGGCGAAGGCGCAACGGGGCGTCGGCCAGCAAAGCGGCCCGCTGGGTCGCGGCCGATCGGGAGGCCACGTAGGCTCCGGCCACCGCGTCGTCGATGCCGTCCACCAGGACACCTCGCAAGCCCCCCGTTGCACACGCGGCGAGCAGTCGCCCATCTTCCGGCCGAAAAGCGCTGTACGCGAACAACGGGACCCCGGGATAGAGGTCGATCAGCTTGAAAACCTCGTCCATGGCACCGTGGCGTACGTCCACCACGACGGCGTTCACGAGGTGTTCCTGCATCACGCGGTTGATCCCGCCGATCGTGCGACAATTCACGACGCGCATGCGGGCGTGTCGGAGCCCGCGTCGCAGGCTGGCGCGGATGTTTGGGTCGGGGTGGAAGATGGGGACGACCGCCATGCTACGAGCGGCCGCCAGCGGGGCTGAGTGGACTCAGCCGGTCAACGATCGCAGCCGCTTCGGTCAGAAGCGTGCGGGTGTTCTGAAACGTCAGCTTTCGGATTGCATCCGCATGCGCGAACCACGTACACTCCGTGATTCCTTCTTCTCCCTGCGGACACGTTTCTCCGGCAGTCGACTCAAACAAGAAATAGACACAGTGCTTGTGCACGAGGGCGTTGCCCATACGGAAGGTCCAATCGAGCTCACGCAGCGTGGCATGGCCGATGAGATCGGAAAGTCCGGTTTCTTCCAAGATCTCACGATGCGCGGCATCACTCGCGGACTCGCCTTCCTTCAGATGGCCCTTGGGAAAACCCCAGTTTCCATGGCTATCCAGAATGAGGAGATACTTGGGAATTCCGCCAAAACGCCTGAACACGACCCCACCGCAACTGATCTCCTCGCGATTTAGGGGGGGCATACTCAGAAAACGGAAAACTTGAAGTACTTGCGAGGATTCTCTCGGATGTCGGCGAGCAGTATGCGGAGTTCTTGAATCGCCCTACTCGCCTCGACGTAAAGCGTGGAATCCGTCATGAGCCGCGCGACGGTTCCCGGCCCCTCGGTGAGACGAGTGACGAGGGTATCGGCGCTGACCAGGATCCGCTCGAAGCTGGCGCTGTTCGAATTCACCATGGCCATGAAGCCGCGGAAATCGTCCATGGCCAAGCGCAAATCGGCGGACACGCGTTGGGTGTTACCAATGATCGAATCGAGTTCGCCCTCCGCGGTCGCCGTGTCGAGTCGTGCCATGATGCGCTGGAGCATTTCCGCAGTCTGTGTCACGACATCACTGGTCACGCGGACGTTGCCGGCTACCTCGCCCAGAATGCTGGTTTGCTGGTCCGCGAACTCGTTGATCCGCTGGGCGACCTGTCCGAAGTCGCGTATCGAGCTCTGCAGATGCACCACCGCCTCGTCGTCAAACGCGGTTTGGATGCGGTTGGAGAACGCGCCGATGTCCGACGCAATTCGACCTGCCTGTGCGGTGAGCTGACCGATGTCGGGTAGAGTGGCCCCTGGCCAAGCGTCTCCACCCAGTTCCGCCGCCTCGGCCAAATCCCGCAACACGTTGGGGTCGGTAATATCCGAACTGGCCCGGCTGACTATGCTCGCCTGCCATTCCCCGAAGAGAGACGCAGACGCCGCAATGACGGCCGGTGAAGGCGGGAGCATGCTTTCGTAATTGGAGCGGATCTCGAGGGTCGCCTCCACCCAGTCATCCTCGCCGAGCTCGATGCGGAGAACCCGTCCAACTTGAACGCCGCGCAACACTACGGGCGTCCCTGCACTCATGCCTCCCACGGTACGGAATCGGGCCCCGTACGTCTGCCAACTCTGCCCTATTTGACGTTCGGACAGCCATAAGGCCCCACCCACGACGACGGCGAGCGCCGTGAGGATCGTGAATCCGACGAGTAGTTCGTCCCGACGTTTCATTGAAAGGCCCTGAAAGTTGCCGTGTCTGCTTCGGCGGCGGCCTCGGGTCGGCCGTCGAGAAACTGGCGCACGACCGGGTCGTGCGTGCGCCGCACTTGCTCGACGGGTCCGACTTGCCTGATCTGACCGTGATAGAGCATGGCGATGCGATCGCCCACCACATAGGCGCTTTCCAAGTCATGAGTCACGACGATTCCCGTGACACCCAGCTTCTCACGTGTCTTGATCATCAACTGATTGATGACGGCCGAGGTCACCGGGTCCAGACCGGTGGTCGGTTCGTCGTAGAGAATGTACCTCGGACGCAGGGCAATTGCCCGGGCGATCCCAACACGCTTCCGCA
>CAYLZR010000116.1:0-6652 GCA_964388145.1 uncultured Gemmatimonadaceae bacterium
CCGCGTTCCTGATCGTTGCACCGCCCACGCTGCGGGCGCAGCGGCCAGCCGGCGACCCGGCCGACCAGTTCAGATGGCGCAACATCGGACCGGCAACGATGATGGGGCGCATCTCGTCCATCGACGCCATCGACTCCGACTTCCGCACGGTCCTGATTGGCTCTGCGTCGGGCGGTGTCTTCAAATCGACCAACGGCGGCGTCACGTTCACACCCATCTTCGAGCGGTACGGAAGCCAATCGATCGGCGACGTAGAATTTTTCCAGGGAGACCCAAACATCATCTGGGTGGGCACCGGCGAGGCTGCCAACCGCAACAGTGTCGGTTGGGGCGACGGCATCTATAAGTCGACCGACGGCGGCAACACGTTCACCAACATGGGATTGGGTGAGACACACCAAATCTCCGAAGTTCTGACTCACCCGACGGACCCGAATATCGTCTACGTCGCAGCGATCGGACATCTTTGGGGATACTCGGGCACGCGCGGTCTCTTCAAGACGACGGACGGCGGCACCACGTGGGAAAAACTCACCAACGGGTTACCGGATGACGGCAAGACGGGAGCAACCGTCGTCACCATGCACCCCGACAACCCTGACGTCCTCTTTGTGGGCATGTACCAACGCCTTCGGTCTCCGCATAACATGCACAGCGGGGGCCCGAACGGCGGCCTCTTCAAATCCACCGATGCCGGGCGGTCGTGGCGGAAGCTGACCGACGGCCTTCCAACCGGCGAGACCGGTCAAATCGACGTCGATATCCACCGGGGGAACCCGTCGCTGATCTGGGCATACGTCGAGGCATCCGACGAACTTCCCGAAGATCTGAACATTCCAGGTCCCGGCGCGTACCGATCCACCGACGGCGGCGACAGTTGGACCTATGTACTGCGGCACAACTCTCGACCCTATTATCACGGACGCATTCGCGTCAACCCATCCGACCCAAACCTGGTGTACATCATCGCCCGTGACTTTTACCACAGTACGGATGGCGGTAACACGTTCAGCCAGGGAAGGCCGTGGGGAAGCGGAGGCGGAGACGACCACGATCTGTGGATCGACCCGAGCGACGTGGGAACGTTTTACATGGCCACCGACCAGGGGGCGTACCTCTCCGTCGATGGCGGGCGATCGCTCCTGAGCTTCAACAACATGGCTATCGGCCAGTACTACGCCATAGGCGTGGACATGCGCGACCCGTACTGGGTGTACGGAGGTCTGCAGGACAACGGCGGCTGGGCCATCCCGAGCAACAGCCGCGATGGTCAGGGTATTCTCAACGACCACGCGACCGTGACAAACGGTGGCGACGGCTTTCACATGCAGATCGACCCAACCGATTGGCGCACACTGTACACCACCGTCCATGTCGGATACTTCGGACGTCAGAACATGGAGACGCGGGAACATGTTTTCATCACTCCAACACCTCAGACGACGTCGAACTTCTACGACGTCTACGATCCAGACTTCGGCGAGCTGCAAACAAACTATTCGATTAATGGAGAAGAGCGTTGGTTGTGGCGCGATATTCCGCAGCGGACGATCAACGGCAGCATTCTCCCGCCACAATTCAGATGGAACTGGAACTCGCCGCTGGTGATGTCCCCCACGAATCCTACGACGATTTACGTGGGCTCGAGTTATCTGTTCAAGTCGATCGATCGCGGAGACACGTGGCGTATTATCAGCCCCGACCTAACAAAAAACGATCCGGCCACACGCAATTCCACCTACAGTGGCGGATTGACCAAGGACGCCACGGGCGCCGAGAACCACAACACCATCTACACGGTCGACGAATCGCCAATCAACAGCAGCGTTGTGTGGGTGGGAACCGACGACGGTAACGTCCAGGTCACACGGAACGCCGGCGCCACGTGGACCAATGTGCGAGACAACATCCCAGGTATTCCAGATGACATTTGGGTCAGCCGCGTCGAAGCGTCTCACTTCGATGAAGCCACCGCGTATGTAACGTTCGACGGACATTGGGTCGATGACACGGCGCCTTACATCCACAAGACGACGGATTTTGGGGCGTCGTGGCAGGACATTTCCTCCAACCTGCCCCGCGCCAATCCCGGATTGACGATTCACACTGTCGTGGAAGACTTCAAGAACGAGAACCTGCTCTTTGTCGGAACGGAGTTCGGTGTTTTTGCGACGCTCGATGGAGGCGGGAGCTGGTTCCGGTTCATGAACAACCTTCCTCCGGTGGCCGTTCACGACCTCGTCATTCACCCTCGGGATGCCGATCTCATTGCGGGGACGCACGGTCGGAGCATCTGGATCGCAGACGATATCACGCCGCTGCAGCAGCTCACCAGCGACGTCATGGCGAAGGACGTGCACCTCTTCGCGAACCGTATCGGCACGAGATGGATAAATGCCTCGAAGGGACGCATCCAGAACTACTTCAAATTCCGCGGTCAGAACCCACCGGGCGGTAGCGCCATCCACTACTACCTCAGCGCTGAGCCACTGGATTCCGTGCGTGTGGTCATCGAAGACTTGTTCGGCGAACGCAGCCGGACCTATTTGGTGCGAGCGGAGGCCGGTATCAATCGCATCCGTTGGGACATGCGATTCATGCCCTCCGACGACGAGATCCAAGCGACCCGCTCATTGTTGAGCGAAGCCCACGCAACGATCACGTCGCTCGTACAATCGACGCGACGCGAAGATCATTTGGAGCAAATGCAGAAGGATTTGCTCGCCACGCAGCGGTATCCGAATGTGTACCGCAACGCCGAGTATCAGGATCGCAGCAATGCACGGCGTCTGCTGCTGGACCACTTGCAGCACATCGGCGACAGACTGAGGGACGCTCTATCGTTCCGGGACGTCAATCAGGTGCGCGAACAACTCCTCGCGTTCAGCCAAGTCGTCGGCGACCGTGCGTTCTTCGGTTTTTATGGATTTGAGTTGACGCCCGTTGATGCCCCCCCCGGCAGCTACCGGGTGACGCTACACGTAAATGGTCGGAGCCACACGGGATCGACCACGATCCGCAACGATCCTCTTGTGGACAAGAACTGACATCGATCGGAGAAGAACGATGAGCTTACGCCAACGAATATCGAACGGGTGCGTTGCGCTGCTCGGCACCCTCTTACTCACGTCCACTCTGGCGGCACAGGTCAACGGGGCTCCCGACCGTCGCCCCGACGAAGGTGAGGGCCCGTTCGAACGGCTGATCATTCGTGGGGTCTATGTGATCGATGGAACCGGCGCTCCTCCGGTCGGGCCGGCGGACATCGTCATCGAGGGTAACCGGATCGAGTCGATCAGAGTCGTCGGGACACCCAACGTGCCCATCGACGAGGAGGGACGCCCGACGGGCGCGACCCGTGTCATCGATGCCGCGGGATCCTTTGTGCTCCCGGGCTTCGTCAATTTGCACGCGCACGCCGGAGATCCGCGGAAAGCGCCGGATGCCGAGTACACCTACAAGCTGTGGTTGGCCAACGGGGTTACCACCGTCCGCGGCGTCGCGCTCGGCGAGATGGACTGGACCATACGCGAACAGCAGCGGAGTGCGCGCAACGAGATCGTCGCTCCCCGAATCTTCAACTATCAGCGGCCCGGCTCTGGCAGGGAATGGCAGGAGGATGGCCGCAGTCTCCGGACTCCTGAGGACGCGCGAGATTGGGTGCGATACGCAGCCGGCAAAGGCATCGACGGCATGAAGCTCGGATCTTTCCGGCCGGAGATCATGGCCGCGTTGCTGGATGAAGCGAAACAGCACGGCTTGGGCTCAACCGCCCACCTCGCGCAGACCGGCGTGGCCCAGATGAACGCTATCGACGCCGCCCGCTTGGGACTCGGCGCCGTGACCCACTTCTATGGCATCTTCGAAGCGCTTTACAAGGACCACGACGTTCAACCCTGGCCCCCGGAATTCATCTATAACGAGGAACAACACCGCTTCAGCCAGGTGGCGTATCAGTGGAACCTGATACACGAGCAGGGGAGCGAAGAGTGGAGAGCGCTTCTCGAGGAGCTGCTCGAGCTGAACACGATTCTCGACCCAACCATGGTAGCGTACCTCGCGAGCCGCGACGTCATGCGCGCCCGCAACGCCGATTGGCATGAAAAGTACACGTTGCCGTCACTGTGGGATTTCTACACCGCTAGTCGAACCGATCACGGGTCATACTATTACGACTGGACGCCGTGGGAGGAAAATGCGTGGAAACAGTTCTACCGGCAGTGGATGGCGTTTTTGGACGACTACAAAGACATGGGTGGCCGCGTCACCGTGAGCGATGACGCCTCGTACATATACAACCTCTGGGGATTTGGGGTCATCGTGGAGATGGAGTTGTTGCAGGAAGCCGGCTTCCACCCGCTGGAGGTGTTCCGGGGCGCGACGATGCACGGCGCCCAGGCGTTGTTCGAGCCGAAGGGTGAGGAGATCCAGTTCGGCGTGCTCCGTGAAGGACTGCTCGCAGATCTCGTGATCGTCGATGAGAACCCAGTCAAAAACATCAAGATGCTGTATGGGACCGGCTGGGACCGTCTGAATGACGACACCGGACAGGTTGAGCGGATCGGCGGCATCCGATACACGATCAAAGACGGAATCGTGTACGATGCGAAACAACTGTTGGCAGACGTGGCTCGTATGGTCGAACGGCAGCGAGCGGAGCGAGGTGTGAGTGACGGAAGCGACGGCGCGCGCTGAGCGGCCGTTATTGTCGAATGGCCGTCGCTTGACGTAGGTAGGTGTCGTCCGTCAACTGCTCCAACATGAAATCAGCGAGATCGGCCCGGGGAACCTTGGCTCCAATGCCGTGAGTGACCTCGGGCCCGACGCGGTAGCTGCCCGTGTGCGGGTCGTTCGTCAACAACGAGGGACGCACGATAATCCAATCCAAGTCGCTCGCTTGAATGAGTTCCTCTTGTCGCTCTTTGTCGTCGAGGTTGACGAAGATCCGCATGAGAAACCGCGCCAACCACCCAGCCTTTTTCTTGCTGTCACCTGTGCCAAGCCCGGTGACCGCGATGAGTCGACGAACCTTGTGTTGCTTCATCCCAGCGATGATGTTCTCGGTCGCTTGCGAGGAAACGCGGGACGACTTGAGCCTCTCTCCCACCGCGCAGATGACCGCGTCCGCGCCCTCGATCGCCCGGGCCACGCTTTCCCCTGAAAGGGCGTCCCCGACCACGACCTTGAGACGATCGTGACGCAGCGGGAACGTCTCCGGCGTCCGGACCAATGCCGTGACGTCGTGCTCCTGCCCCAGGGCCCGCTCCACCAGGAACAGGCCCGTTTGCCCCGACGCTCCGAATATCGCTACGTGCATTCGACGTCCTCGGTCTCAGCCCCAGGCCCAAAGAATGCGCGTTTTTCGGCCAGGTCGCAATCGCCGACCGTTCCCTGCCGGTATAGGACGACCAGGCGTGGGGCATTTACAGGATTTGGTACAATGGTGGGTAGGCAGTAGGCAGTAGGCCGTGGGTAGTGGGCAGTGAGCCAGCAATTCCTTGGTTTACTGCCTACTACCAACTGCCTACTGCCTGCTCACAGTCTATTCAAATACCTCTCCGGTCCATTCAAGAAATCCTTCACGAGTTGCACGTTTTCCAACTCTTCATATCGCACCTGTTGAATCGGGGCGCTGTCGCAACTCAAGATCTGCGCCCCAGGAAACGCAAGGATGATCGGTGAGTGGGTTGCGATGACGAACTGACAATCTTTCTCCACCATCTCTTTGAGCAGCGAGAGCAGCGCCAACTGTCGCAAGGGGGACAATGGCACTTCGGGCTCATCAAGCAAATACAATCCGTCCGGAACGAGCCGCTGTTGAAAGAGCTTGAGGAAACTCTCACCGTGGGATTGCGCGTCGAGGCCAGCTCCATACCGTCGCTCGAGATCGCCGATGGTGCTCGCATGCGGCATCTTGGCAAGTCGTTTGGCCAGCCCAGACCTGCCTTCGTAGGCGGCATCAATGAGCTCGATCTGTATAGCGGCTTCCGCACGCAGACGTGAAATCTTCTTTGCGTATCCAAAGAAATCTTCGGCACGAAGAAAAAATCCTCGGTGAGTTCGTTTGTGCCACGACTGTGTCAACGCGTCGGCCAGGCCACGCACCTGTGCCAACGTCTCATCCGTTCCCGTTCCCTCGCTTCCAATCGTGACCGCTCCAATACTACAGGCGATCGCCTCGAGGAGGGTTGATTTCCCCGAACCATTCTCCCCCACCAATAACGTTACGGGAGCCGTGAACTCCAGCACATCCAGCGTGCGGACGATGGGAACGGAAAAGGGAAACGAATCTGGTCGGCCGCGAGATTTCTTGAGAGCAATCGATCTCAAGTGGATCATGGGAGGTGAGAAGTGAGAAGTAAGAGGTGCGAGGGAAGACGGGGTTTGACAAAAGCTGAACCGCCGGCAGGTGCCAGTGGAAGATGCCTGCGCCGGTCCAGATGGCTCACGGACCTATTTCTCACTTCTCACCTCTCACTCTAAACCCCCGTATGCCCAAACCCACCTTCGCCGCGCACCGTCTTCGGCAACTCGTCCACTTCCACCAGCTCGACCGACGGTACCGGCATTACGATCATCTGGGCGATGCGCATGCCGCGCTTCACGGTAAAGGGCTCGGTGCCGTGGTTGATCATCGGGACCTTCACCTCGC
>CAYLZR010000117.1:0-6642 GCA_964388145.1 uncultured Gemmatimonadaceae bacterium
GAGAACCCCGACCACGTGGACCTGAGCATCGTGGTTGAAGGGACGTTCAACGGTTCTGCTTTTTCCTACACCACGGACTTGAACGAGAAGCAAGAAGTTGCTCTTCCCATGCCGCTCATCATCGCCGCGGGCGGTGCCAGCAGCAACGTGACCATAGTCTTGGATCTGGACACGTGGTTCCGCGATGCCCAGAGCAATCTCGTAGATCCGGCAAGCGCCAATAAAGGCGGGAACAACGAGAACCTCGTGAAGGACAACATCAGAGCCTCGATCGATGCGTTCGAGGACGACGACATGGACGGGGTCGAGAACTAGCCCCACTACCCATCACCACCCCAGGTTTTAGGTTTTAGGTGTCAGGGTCTTAACCCTCTGTCACCTATAACCTGAAACCTGAAACCTTCTCTCCAGCACCCGGTTGCCACTCCCACCTAAATCCTGGCCAGGTACGTAATCTTCGCCACCGTCGACCGCGTATTCAGGCGCCAGATCGAGTCCGACATCCCCCGCTGTTCGTTGATCACCAAGAAGAGATCGCTACCCGGCGTGTGAATGAAGTTGAACCGGATGTTGGCCGACAATACGTCGTCTCGTTCGTTGTATTGGATGAGCGCATCGGCGGTGAGTTGCGTCGTCACTGCCACCGCGAGCCGCAGGCTGGCGATATCCGCGTCCACCATTCCGTTGGGCAAATCGATGCGATTGTGCGTGTAACCGAGTACGGCGGAGACGTTGGCGGTGGGCGTGAGCGTGAGCGATCCGCCTACTGAACTGATATGGCCGTCATAGATGCTCTGATAACTGGCGTTTCCGCTCAGCACGACGGGCCGGTTCGAGCTTGTTGCCCCTCTGAAACCGACAAACCGGGTATCGTAATCCCCTGCTGGCACCGGGACGCCGCTGATAACAGCGTCTTGATCGAGACGCGTGAAACCGAATTGATAATCGATGTTGAAATTTTCCCCACTGTTCCATGTCGGATTGACGGTCGGGCCGATGAACCAATCCTGAAGCGTCCCGTCCGTCCGCATTTCATGGCTCGAACTCCACCGTAAAGTGAGACTTCGCAGGCCAAGAGCCCGGGGCCGCGGCGTAATGCGGAAGAACGCCCTCGATCTCCTGATATCCGTTCGTTTGATGAACCCCATGTCGGCTCGGGCGTCGGGGCTGACCGAAAAGTGAGAAAGATTGAATCCAAAAAAATCACTGGTGTAGTCGAGCACTCCGCGAAATGCACTCCCCTCTCCACCGTCGCCGGACGTGGCTGTCGCGGACACAAAGCCCATGAACACGAGCCGTGGGTTTGCCCAAAACGACCAATCCACACCACCCGTTGTGTTCCAACCATCCGACGAGCGGCGGTCGGTCATCACCGCGCCAACGTAGTTGTTCGTCCCAACATCCTGCGTTACTCGGGCGACCGCGAAATTCGTTTTCGGCCGCCCGAAAGCATCGTCGGTAACCACATTCAACACACCGATCCGTTGAGCCCCAACACGGCCCGTCAACCGCAGTCCACCCAGCACCGGCACTTCTCCCTCGGGCGCGATCCCGATACGGCGAGAGAAGAAGAGCAGATACGGCGGCGGCTCGAAAAAGCCTCTGTCCCCAAATTCGAAGATCCCTGAGTTCTCCAAAAAGAAGTCCCGCTTCTCGGGAAAAAACAGGCTGAACCGCGTCAGGTTCACCTGTTCGTCGTCGGCTTCGACTTGTGCAAAGTCCGTGTTGACCGTGGCGTCGAGCACCAAGCCGGGCCTGATCTCGTATTTGGCGTCAAATCCCAGATCGAACTCTCCATCGGCGTTGAGGTCGTCGAGCGCGCCCCCGCCCCCGCCCCCGCTCCTGGTCTGTGCGACGCCGCCAAGTACGTAAGGTTTGATCTCGATGTTCGCACCCGAACGAGGCAGGGCGGCGAGCCCCGCGAGATGTCCCGCGCGACTCACTCGGTGGAAACCCTCGTTGTTGCGAGACCAGGAGCTCCACAGCACGTCCTCGTTCTTGCGGCGAATCGAACGAAACACATTGAAGCCCCAAGTGGCCTCTCCTTCGCTCGCCGGGTAGCGGAGCGTTCGGAACGGGATCGCGAATTCCGCCGACCACCCGTCCGCGGTACGCGACGCGGCCACCCGCCAGACGCCACGCCAGTCCACGTTCACCTCGCGACCTTCATCCGAGAGGATCGCATCGAACTCCGCGCCGTTGGGGTTCGTGGCGAAGATCATCGCGTTGCGGTGATCGTGGAAGGTGTCGAACAGGATCGCAATACCGTCATCGCTCGTGAATTGAAACTGCCCGAAATCCGCCCCGCGCATCACGCGATCACGTTGCATGACCCGGGCGATGACCGCATCGGGATCCGAATCGTAGGCCATGATGCCCACGTACAGCGTCGTCTCGTTGTACACTACCTTCACTTCGGTTCTTTCCGTCGCCGCGGCCCCTTCGATGGGTTCCTGTTGACGAAAACCCGAAGCCGACGGAGCGGATCGCCACGCCGTTTCGTCGAGCAGGCCGTCGAGTTGAATCTGCTCCGACGCCGTCATGCGACGAGCCGTCGCAGACGGCAACGTGTCATCTTCCTGGGCCGCAACAGGACGAGACGAGAGGATCGCAAGAGCCCCAACTACGCTCCATATGTGTCGGCGGCCTGCAGAAAACCGCGGTCGATGTCGGCAAGAATGCATGTGGGGGCCGTAAACGGCGTGGTTAGATGAAGGATCAAAGGTCGTCAGGGCGACCCGCGGATTCAAGCCTTTCAGATGGCCACGCCATCGGCACAGCCTGCCGCGTGGCTAGTTCCTTTGAATCGGCGTCTCCCGCAGGTTGCGCGCAATGCCGTCAATCTCACCACCAGGCGCCCAAATCACCAACGCCTTGACCGGCTCGTCACCGACGACACGGTGCACCACGCTGTCGCCGGTTCGCACGATGCCCACCATGCCCGGCGTCAGGATGTGCGACTCGCCATTGACGATGTGATCGAGTTCCCCCGACAGCACATAGAAGATCTCGACGGTCCCGTGCACATGACCTCTTCTACTTTGGCCGGAGCCGACCGGAAAAGTGATCTCGCCGATCTCGACTTCCCCTCCGCCGAGGTTCGATCGCTCAACCAACATCTTGATGGCGAAACCGTTTCCTCCCTCCAGCAGTCTCGTTCCGCGCGATGACGCTTCGTACTGCTCCTGCGCTCGTGCGGGCGACGGGTTCACGGCCGTGATAGCACCAGCCAAGGCCAGCGCCAGCCCGATCGTCATGTGTTGCATGCGACGTCCCCTCTCTCATGGAAGGACAGCAATATTCGAAACGCTACATCAGGGGGTACGACGCGGAGTTCTTGATCGAGAAGACCAATGAACGGCTCGGATTTTCCACCCGTCGGCCTCGCGTGTCAAGACCATCAACTCGGCGCCCCGAGAATCTATATTTCTGCCGCGCGCCTCTCCTTGGGTCACATTCGTTGACGTCGCCCACGCGACATCGCCCAGCACAACCACCCGAATCGATCCGATCTCTCTTGAAACGGCACTCGCGAATCGCATGTCCCCCCGCATGTGCCCTGACCGATACTCGGCCCGTGTCTCGATGCCTCCGCCCTCGACGATCCGGGCGTCGGCGCTCAGTAAGTCGAGCACGGTGGCGCTATCTCCTTCGGCGAGCGCCGAGTGGAAGGACTGCACGGCCGTCACCACTGCGGCCGAATCGGCAGAAGCAGTCTGAGCCGTGAGCGGGCCGGTCCACGAAGAGATGATCCCGACCATCACCACCTTGCCAACAGCACAATTTTTACAAAAAGCCATGTCCATCCTCCTGTAGACAATTAGTCTGCCGCGACGAACCTCAAGATCGACGAAAGCCGGAAGTGTGCCATCGCTATACCTGCGCCCCGCGCAACCGCAGCGCGTTCGCGATGACGGAAACCGAGCTGAAACTCATGGCGGCCGCGGCGATCATTGGGCTCAAGAGTAGCCCGAAGAAAGGATACAGCACCCCCGCCGCCAGCGGCACACCGAGACTGTTGTAAATGAACGCGAAGAACAAGTTCTGCTTGATGTTTCCCATGGTCGCCCGACTCAAACGGCGCGCCCGCACGATGCCGCGTAAGTCCCCTTTCACGAGCGTGACACCGGCGCTTTCCATGGCCACATCGGTGCCGGTCCCCATCGCGATGCCGACCTGAGCCTGAGCCAGCGCCGGTGCGTCGTTGATGCCGTCGCCGGCCATCGCGACGATGCGGCCTTCCTCTTGCAGTCGTCGAACGACCGCAGCCTTCTCATCGGGGAGGACCTCGGCGATCACCTCGTCGATACCCAACCGGCGACCGACAACTTCGGCCGTGGCACGGCTGTCTCCCGTGAGCATGGTTACGCGAACGCCTTCCTCGTGCAGCTGGCGGATTGCGTGCTCGGTCGTGTCCTTGATGGGGTCTGCAACGCCCAAGAGACCCGCGGCACGGCCGTCGATGGCCACGAACATTACCGTCTGCCCTTCGGCGCGGTCGGCGTCGGCACGTTCCGCCAGATCTCCAGTTGATACCCCAAGGTCCGCCAGAAACTGTTGATTGCCGAGAACGACCGTCTTACCCGCAACGGACCCTTTGACACCGCGCCCCGTGACGGATTCGAACGATTCGGGTTCCGACAGCGAAAGTCCTCGATCGGCGGCCCCTTGTACAATCGCCGCCGCAAGGGGATGCTCGCTTCCCCGCTCCAAACTCGCGGCCAACCTCAGCAACTCCGCTTCATCTCCCCCTGCAATAGGCAGCACGCTCACGAGTTTGGGCTTGCCCACCGTGAGCGTGCCCGTTTTGTCAACGACGAGCGTGTCGACCTTCTCGAGGACTTCGATGGCCTCTGCGTTCTTGAACAACACGCCGATGCCGGCACCCTTTCCTGCAGCCACCATGATCGACATGGGTGTCGCCAACCCGAGTGCGCAGGGGCAGGCAATGATCAGTACCGCGACGGCGTTTACGAGGGCGTACGCCATCCGCGGCTCGGGCCCCACCAACGCCCACGTGGCAAACGTAACGACCGCAATGATTACCACACCCGGAACGAAATAACCCGCGACCACGTCGGCGAGCTTCTGGATCGGTGCGCGGCTACGTTGCGCCTCGGCAACCATCCGAACGATTTGTGATAGCAGCGTATCGGCGCCCACACGCTCCGCGCGCATCACCAGCATGCCGTTGCCGTTCACCGTCGCGCCCACCACGCGATCGCCTGTTGTTTTCTCCACAGGAATGGGCTCGCCACTGATCATGGATTCATCGACCGCGCTGACGCCGTCGAGGACGACCCCATCTACCGGAATTTTCTCACCGGGCCGAATGCGGAGCCGGTCGCCGGGATGCACCTGGTCCAGCGGAATGTCTTCTTCGCTGCCGTCATCGCCGAGACGATGGGCGATGTTCGGCGCCAATCCCAAGAGCGCTCTGATGGCCGCCCCGGTTCGGCCGCGGGCCCGCAGCTCCAACACCTGTCCCAACAAGACGAGCGTAACGATCACCGCTGCCGCTTCGAAGTACACACCCACTTCGCCGGCCTCGTTGCGAAACGAACTCGGAAAGATCTCGGGGAACAGCGTGGCGATCACGCTGTAGCCGAATCCCACCCCAACACCGAGTCCGATCAACGTGAACATGTTCAGGTTTCGTGTCACCACCGACCGCCACCCGCGCACAAAGAACGGCCATCCACCCCAAAGCACGACAGGCGCCGCAAGCGCGAGTTCGATCCACGAGGACACACCGTTCGGAATCACACGGGCGACCGGGTTGCCGGGAATCAGTTCCCCCATGGCGATGAACAAGATCGGTATGGAAAGTGCCGCGCTCACCCAGAACCGCCGGGTCATGTCCTTCAACTCGGGATTCTCTTCTTCCTCGACGGTCACGGTGACGGGTTCCAAAGCCATTCCGCAGATGGGGCACGACCCCGGTTCATCGCGAACAATCTCGGGATGCATAGGACACGTGTATTCCGTCCGCGTGGCGGGCGCCGTCGGCAACTCGGGTTCCAGCGCCATACCGCAACTCGGGCACGCCACCGGTGTGTCCTCGCGAACCTCGGGACACATTGGACACACATAGGCGGTGGCATTTGGAACCGGCGATGGCGCCGGTAGCGCCGGGGCCTGCCCGACGTAGCGTTCGGGATCCTCGACGAACTTCGTCCGGCACCCACCGCAGCAGAATGCGTATTCCTCACCGTCGTATTCCGCTCGATGTTCACTGCTCGCGTCCACGGTCATACCGCAAACGGGGTCCGTCGTCTTCGCGGCGGGGGCCGATTGAGCCGCGTCGTGATGGTGGTGGTGTTGAGACATCGGCGGGTCAGTCCGAATACCGACTGAAGACGGTCATCAGCTCGTCGATCTTAGCGCGCTCTTCCTTGCTGTCGCCGCTCTCGAACGCGCCGGCGACGCAGTGCTCCACATGCTCCTGCAGAATGGCGCCCTCCACCTTCTTGAGCGCCGCCCGTATCGCGCGGGCTTGGGTCAGGATATCAACGCAATACCGCTCGTCCTCGATCATCCCAATGAGACCCTTCACCTGCCCCTCGATACGGCGGAGGCGGGTCAGCTGATTCTTGTGTTCGGAGTGTTTCATGGCAAATACTATACCCAGGTAGGGTATAA
>CAYLZR010000118.1:0-6539 GCA_964388145.1 uncultured Gemmatimonadaceae bacterium
CTCTGCTCTGGATTCATGTACCCTCCGCGACGGGGGTTTACCCTTCCTTCTTACGGTGTCTCACGATGTCCCGCGACTGGCGCTGGTGCCACGACGCCACGGGCCGGCGTCACCAAACCCCTCCCCAAAAGAATTGGTCGAGTTCGTGACGCGACCACGGCGCTTCGACGGACCAGGTTGTCAGGGTACGACAGAGCCTGGATTTTGGTGTATCGCGCTGTGGCCTTCTTCCCGTTGAGTGATTTGCCTCGAAGTCGTTGAGGCCCCGGCGAACGGTGTCAGAACGCCGGTCATGGACGCACAAACGCCCGCCGACCCTCTAGAGGGCCGCACGGGCGTTCCTTCTGATGTTCTGTCGTCTGGGTCGCCCCGACGGAATCAGCAACCGCCGGATAACAACGTGGTTCTTTCTATGTCGCTTTTGCGCGGTTGACTGTCGTTAGCGTGACCGTGATGGCGGTGGCGGGACTCGGTCTCGCCATCGCCCGCTCACGCCATCCCACAACGCCGAATCTCAGAAAGAAGGCCCATCGAAGGCACGACCACTTGGCGATGGGACTCACACTTCTCATTGTCTCTTCAGCTGCGCTCTTGTTGGGAAGTTCCGTTCTCGCCCTCCAAGAGGTGCTACCCAACCCCTCTCCGCTGCTCATCGGCATCCTGATCGGCGGGGTCTTCCTGCTCTTTCACGCGATCTTGAGCAGTATGGTCGTCCTATTCAGGTGGGCAACACGTCGCCGGCTTCAACTCAATGCGCCACGTTTCGTGCTACGAAATGCCGCGGTGACTGGTCTCGTTTACCTGGTAGCCGGCCTCGGCATCGTCGCCCTCGCCACCGTGCTTCCGAACTCGATCGCGCTCTGGGTCGGCATTCCCATCGTCGTGGCCGCATTTCCTCTGTTTGAAATCGCGGTCAAACCGTGGCTGCTCTTTCCCAAATCTATCGAAGCGGACAACGTCAGCCACAACTTGGACGCGATCAAACAATGGGTACGCCAAACCGCGCCTCTGCAACTCGGTCGCATTCGGATGGCGGTCATCCCCGGAGATCTCGTCAACGCGTTTGCGACGGGGACCGCATGGACAGGACGGTGGATCGTACTGGGAGGTGGACTCGTGCGTCACATGAACGCGTCTCAGCTCCGGTCGGTGGCAGCTCATGAGCTTGCGCACCTGATTCGACGCGATGTGCCCAAGTTGATCGTACTTGCGGTGGTGGCCGGTGTCTGCCACGTCGTCATCCTCAAACTCGGTGTCTTCCCGTTATACGATGCCGGACGGTACTTCACCGCCTCAATGCTAGGTGGTCTTTCAGCGGCTTTTCTGCTCGGTGTGACACCGGGCCTGATCACGCAACGCATCGAGTTGGCTACTGACAGACTCGGCGCCAAGCTCACCGGAGACCCGGAAGCTGCGTGTTCGGCTTTGGTGCTCCTGGCAAGCCTCAATCGCCTACCGATCGATCAGGGAAGTCTCACGCACCCACCCGTCCGCAAACGCCTCGAGGCAATCCGTGCCGCCCCGAAGTGAATTGATGATCGCCCTGGCAATCGTCCTCGCAGGTTTCGGATTGGGTTGGGGTATCGTCGCAACGCTCTCTGGTTCGACACATGCAACCTCTCCGTCTTCCGTCGAACAGGGCTCGCCTCCGCCCGACGTACCTGCCCCCGGACCGCTCTTCGTGATGATCGCCGGCCGTAACCTGACTGTGCTCGCCTTTCTCTTGAGCGGACTATTCACGTTTGGACTCATGTCGGCCGCGGTGCTCGCGCATAACGGCTTCGCCCTCGGCGGACTCATACGGAACAGCCTGGCGATGGGTATGGAACCGAACGTTCTCGCAGGATTGATCTTGCCGCACGGTGTTCTCGAGCTGGCGGCATTCGTGCTCGCGGGCGCACTTGGATTGCGGGGCTGGTCATTGGGGCGCGATGCCGTGCGCTCGGGCCGCTGGGAATTCGCTGGAGTGAGAACAACAACCGTAGTGAGTGTTGCAGCGATCGTGGTGGCTGCGGTGATCGAATCCACCATCACCCGTCACATCCTCCTCACCACGGCACTGGGCCGATGAAGACGGCGCGCGGCCGGTTGGGGCTTGCGATCGGCGTATGGGCCGTGGTGTCCGGAGTCTTTGCAGTGTTCTCCACCGAGTACTTGCTTGCCGCACTGGTTGAAGAGCCCTCCGTACAGTCGGTCGCTCGCGGAGTGGCCTACTTCACGACAGCGTTCACGCTGGCGGGCCTCGTGGGAATCGCGCTGGGATTCGGAGCCCTCACCTGGTTGACGCTGCGTTGGATCGGCGTGACGACTCGGTTCGCAACAATCGTGGATGCGCTGTGGCCCGTATTCGCCATCCTCGCGGTCTACTCCGTGATCGGCACACTTCTCATTTGGCTTGCGCCGACCCCCACCGCGCCGGCCGATGCACTCGCGGAATGGGACACCTACCAACGGAACCTCTCGACGCAATACCCGCTGTCGTTGATCGCGCGCATGCGCACAGCAGCCATGTTAGCCGCGGTAATCGGCTTACTCGTCTTGGTCCGGCGGGCCGTCCCGTGCTCGTGGCTCGACGCCGCGATCGGCGTCGGAGCCAGCGTGGCCGTAATGGTCGGCGCCACGTTACTCCTCCGACTGCTAAGCGGCTGAACCCCGTGGGTCCACTGCCCACTGCCTACTTTCCCATCCACACCTGACATCCCACCGCTTTTGTGCCAACTTCATGGCTCACATGCACAAAGCCTCAGTCTTCAAACGATACTTCCTACCGGGATTCGTATTCCAATCGGTCGTGATTGCGGGCGGGTACGGCACGGGTCGCGAGTTGGCGGAGTTCTTTCTCACAGTGGGACCACTCGGTGGTCTGTTGGCGATGGTGCTAGTGTCCACCGTCATTTGGAGCGCGGTCAGCGCAGCCAGCTTCGAGCTTGCTCGCGTTTATCGCTGTTACGATTACCGAAGCTTCTTCCGGTGCTTGCTGGGACGGGGTTGGTTTCTCTATGAGCTCTGTTACTTCGGGCTCATGCTGATCGTGCTCGCGGTGATTGCGGCCGCGGCGGGAAGCATTCTCGAGGAATCGTTTGGACTCCCCTACGCCACCGGCGTTATTGCAATCATGGCCGCTGTGGGATTTCTCGCCTTCCGTGGCACAGCCGTCATCGAGAAGTTTTTCGCCGGATGGTCGTTCGTGTTGTACGCTATCTACATCGTATTCTTCGTTTGGTGTTTCGTGCGTTTCGGACCGGCCATCAAAGCGGGATTTGGCGCCGAGCCTCTCGGTACCGATTGGATCGTCGCCGGCGTGAAGTACGCGGCATACAACCTGGCGCTCATTCCGGCGATTCTGTTTACCATCCGCCACACGACGACGAGGCGGGAGGCGGTGGGCGCAGGACTTCTGGCCGGACCGATTGCGATGTTCCCGGCCCTGCTCTTTTATACGGCCATGGTCGGTCAGTACCCGCAGATTCTCGACGAGACCGTCCCCGCGAACTTCCTTCTCGACCTACTCGGATCTCGAGCATTTCAGTTGACGTTTCAGATCGTCCTGTTTGGCACTTTGGTCGAGACGGGCACCGGCATGATCCACGCGCTCAATGAAAGACTGGCTACCCGGTTCCACGAGCGAGGCATCGAGTTGCCGCCCTATGCCCGGCCGGTCATTGCCGTCGTGCTGCTTACCGTCGGCGCCCTGGTCGCGAGCTTCGGGCTCATCAACCTCATTGCCAAAGGGTATGGCACGCTGACCTGGCTTTTTCTATTGGTGTTCGTCGTGCCGGTGCTCACACTCGGGATCCGGAAGATCCGTATGGCTTCCGTCTCGAAAGCCGGCACGGACGGTGTCGGTTGAGTTCACCTGATTCCGCGGGCGAGGTCGTTTTTCGCACGTTTGCTAGTCGCGCCGATTACGACCAGGGTGTCGTCCTGCAAAAGGAAACATGGGGACACGATTTTACGGAGTGCGTACCGGCATCCATCCTGCAGATCAGCCAGAAAGTGGGCGGGGTAGTAGCCGGGGCGTTCGACAAAGACGACCGTCTGATTGGTTTCATCTATGGCCTCAGCGGACTCCGCGAGGGCCGGCCGGCCCACTGGTCGCACATGCTTGCGGTACACGCGGAATACCGCGGAACCGGCATTGGAACGAAGCTCAAGAAGATGCAGCGAGATTTGCTTCTCGCAGCAGACATCGATGTGGCGTACTGGACCTTTGATCCTTTGGTTTCCGGAAATGCCCATTTCAACATCAATCTCCTCGGCGCACGACCGGTCGAGTACGTGGCCAACATGTACGGCGACAATACGGGGAGCGAATTACACAGCGGCCTCGGCACGGATCGACTCGTCGTTGAATGGAACCTCTCTGAAACGCGGGTGGCCGACATTCTACGAGGCGAGGCCGTCACGACCGGCCCGCCGGCCGGAAGTGACGCCATCACCGATGCCGAAACATCGGGTGCGGCAACGAACGGGGCGGGGGCGGGGGCGGGGGCAGGGGCAGGGGCGCTTCCGACGCCACCGTTGGTACGCGTCGCGATCCCGCTCGATATCCAGAGCGTCAAGCAAGCCGACCGCGACCGCGCGGTGACTTGGCGTGCCGTCACGCGCCAGGCATTACTATTCTACCTGGAACAGGGCTACGGCATCGTTGGCTTCCAACGTGACGAGACCACAGGTCGGGGTTATTACTACCTCTCCATCGAGGACGAACCGGACCACGCAGTGTGACCGTAACCATCAGAACGTTGACCCTACATGAAATTCGGCTGCCGCTGCGCGAGCCGTTTACGATCTCGTCGGGCTCGGTAAGCACGCGTCGGATTCTGCTACTCGAACTGACAAGCATGGAAGGAGCAACGGTCTGGGCGGAGTGCGTGGCCGATGGGACGCCGAATTACTCACCGGAGACGATCGACACGTGTGCCCTCGCGATCCGGGAATGGATTGCGCCCCGAGTGTTGGGACGCACATTCGACCACCCCAACGACGTGAACCCGGAACTGGAACGCGATTTTCGCGGAAACAAAATGGCCAAGGCCGCCGTCGAAATGGGCGTTTGGGCGTTGTCCGCTATCCATGACGGAGTAAGTCTCGCCGAGCTGCTTGGTGGTCAACGCGAACAAATCGAGACCGGCATTTCACTCGGCATTCAGCCGACGCCGGCCGATCTCGTGGAACGAGCCCAAGCAGCATTTGACGAAGGCTACCGCAAAGTCAAGATCAAGATACAACCCGGGTCCGACATCGAATTTCTGAAAGCGGCCCGTGACGCGGTCGGTAGTGACGCCGCACTCATGGCCGACGCCAACAATGCGTACACTTCGGCGGACTTCGATCATCTCGCGCAGTTCGACGAGCTGAACCTGATGATGATCGAGCAACCCCTTGCCTGGGACGACGTCGTGCAACACGCCGAGCTGCAGCAACGTTTGCGGACGCCGATATGCCTCGACGAGTCGATCACCGGTTGCGACCGTGCCGCAGACATGATCGCACTTGGCAGTGGCCGCATCATAAATATCAAACCGGGGCGCGTGGGCGGTTTCTCGGAATCAATCCGTATCCACGACTTGTGCGCCAAGCATGATATACCCGTCTGGTGCGGCGGCATGCTCGAGAGTGGTATAGGCCGTTCTTACAACGTCGCTCTCGCCTCGTTACCGAACTTCACGCTTCCCGGAGACTTGAGTCCCAGCGCGCGATATTGGGAGCGGGACATCGTCACCCCCGAGTGGACGATGGACAGTGAGGGTCGCGTCACCGTTCCCCGCTCCGAACCGGGGATCGGCGTGACGGTCGATGTCGATCGGATCGCGGACCTGACGGTACACCAAGAAACCATCTGTGAATCGCCGTGAGTACGGCAACCACCAAACTCGACAACGTGTTCTCCACAGCAGTCCGCCAGCAACTAGTCGAGCTTCGTCACGACCTCCATCGCCACCCGGAACTCTCATTCCAAGAGGAGCGGACCGCGAGAACCTTGCACGAACATCTCGAGAGCCTCAAGCCCAAGGCGCTCGACCGCGTCGCCGATACGGGAGTCGTCGCCCGTATCAAGGGTCGCGATCCCAATGCACCGGTCGTTGCGGTGCGTGGAGACATCGACGCGCTCCCGATTCGAGAAGATACGGGCCTCGAGTTTGCCTCCGTGAACTCGGGCGTCATGCATGCGTGCGGGCACGATGTCCACGCAACATGGGCCGTTGGAGCCGCACATTTGCTCAGCAGCCACCCCGCCGCCGGTGATGTGCTCATCGTCTTACAGCCTGCCGAGGAAACCGGCAGGGGCGCTTCCAAGATCTTGAAGAGTGGGGCACTCGACGACGCACGTGCGATCTTCGGCGCCCACGTCGATCGCCGCTTTGCCGTCGGTGAGGTGGTTGCCGACGTCGGGCCGCTCGCCGCAGCGGCGGACACGTTCTCCATAGAGTTGGTAGGCAGTGGAGCGCACGGTGCACGTCCGCAGGAAGGTATCGATCCAATCGTGGGAATGGCCTCCCTGATTTCCGAACTCCAAACCATCGTTGCGCGGCGCA
>CAYLZR010000119.1:0-6459 GCA_964388145.1 uncultured Gemmatimonadaceae bacterium
TCCGAATAGTATTCCTTAAATAAGGAAGGTCAGGCGAAGGCGCAGTGGTCGACCTCACATTACGGAACTCGGCAAAACCTTGCGCTGTCGCAGGATACGTTCAGCTTGTCAAACGTGTTACGATGTTGTTGTGACGTACCTCACATGCCGGGTGCGCCTCTAAAGATACCACGGTTTGTGGCCTGACGGCGGGAGTCGGGCGTCGGGGATCGATGATTTCAGATTGCAGAATGCAGATTGCAGATCTCAGATTGGCAAATGCCTCTTGATAACTCCTGACCCATTCGATGGATTGGCGATTGGGCTCTACAACCCAACTTGCGTCATGCACCTCCGCGAGGGAACGGCTCAGCTCCGGGCCCCTTCGGCCTCTTCGTTACCGTTCGACGCGCAGTCTACGGGTGTAGGTCTCACCACCCACCGTCAGGTGCACCCAATACTCCCCGGAGTCCACCACGGGGACGGAGGCACCACCACCGCCACGTCCAAATCCACCAAAGCCGCCACGCCCACCGCCCGGGTTCAAGAGTCGGGCGATCTGCCGGACATCCAAGCCACCCGGCCCACCCCCACCTCCAAAGCCACCACCAAACCCTCCTCGGCCACCGCTAGATTCCGCAGGGCGGTCCACAAACCCCCTCTGTGCTCCATCCCCGCCCCCGCCCCTGCCCCCGCCCCCGCGGCCGCGGCCGCGGCCTCCGAACCGACCGCGCCCGAACGGATTCCCACCGCCCGCAAACTGGGCGCGCATACGCTCGAGCATCTGCGGATTCGCACCGGCCTCGGCGAGTGAATCAAAAACAAAGTCCACGCGATGGGCCCGGATGACGCTGTCGCGTCGGGCAGCCGGCGACAACGGAGCCGGCGGCGGGGCCGTGCCGCGAAAGTCCCACATCACTCGGTGCATCCCCGCACTCCCGGAGCCTTGCAACGTGCGGACCGTATCGCCCTCCGAATCCATGATCACTATCTGCGCGTCTCCACCACGACTTGTGCTGGTCACACGGTACACGATTTCGGCCCCGTACTGCGCGCTCCGCGCTTGGAAGACCTGTTGTCCGTTCGAGCCTCCACCAACCGGAGACTGCGCAAATTGGTACGCTGTCTTGGGGTCGAACAGATGGGCGTCCGCGACGATCACGTCATCAGTCATCTGCTGCAACGGCGCAATGTCGACGATCCAGATCGAGCGGCCATGTGTCCCAGCGATCAATTCCCGATCGCGCGGATGGATCTCGAGATCGTGTACCGGTACGGTTGGAAGTCCTGTCATGAACTTCTGCCACGTGTATCCGCGGTTCATCGACATATAGACGCCGACGTCGGTTCCCACAAACAGAAGATTCGGATTCGTCGGATCTTCGCGGACCACATGAACAAAGTCCGGACCACCAGTGGGGAGGTTGTTGGCAATCGGAACAAAGGAGCTTCCAGCGTTCGATGTCACGAAGACATACGGCGTGAAATCGTTCTCACGATGGTTGTCGAAGGACACGTAGAACGTGGACACATCGTGATGCGATGGCTCGATGCGACTGACCCACGTTTTTGCCGGAACGCCTGGAAAACGACCTGTAAGGTTTTCCCAGTCCTGCCCATCATTGGGCGACATCCACACGTTGCCGTCGTCGGTCCCCGCGTATAACAAACCCTGCTGGATCGGCGATTCCGCGAGCGCGACGATCGTGCTGTGGGTTTCCGCCCCCGTGACATCGCGAGTGATACCTCCGGTGGCGGTCGTGCTGATACGAATCCGCATCGTGTCCTGCGTCGTGAGATCGGGCGAGATCAACTGCAAATCCTCACCACGATTCGTAGACGTGAGCACACGATTGCCGGCCGCGTAAAACGTCATCGGATCGTGCAGGGACAAAAAGAAAGGCGTGCTCCAGTTCCACCGCATGACGTGAGCCATCGAATCGGCCGAGGCACGAGCCTGAAGGTCGGCGACTCGCTGTTGCGCCTCACGCGTGGCGGGCCTTGTGGTGTCTCCGCGTGCAATGATGATAGAATCCTCGAACGCCCGGTACCGCTCGCGCCAGTTCGGCCTGCGAATGGTCGTCCGTTCTCCCGTCGCGAAGTTCATCCGCGACATGTTGCCGCCCTGCGACTCGACGAAGATGATGTTCGGATCGTTCGGATCTTGGGCCGTGTAGAACCCGTCGCCGCCACTCACGTTGTTCCACATGGCATTGGTGATCGCGCCCTGCCGCCGGCGGCTCGGCCCGCACCACGAACCGTTATCTTGCAAGCCGCCGCACACGCGATACGGCACCTCCATGTTGTAGCTCACGTGGTAGAACTGGCCCATGGCCATGGTCTTGAACACCTGGTAGTTCCCACCACGGTCCCACGTTTGTGCGACGCCGCCGTCGTTGCCGATCACGAAATGCTCAGGATCGTTCGGGTCGATCCACACCGCATGATGATCGACGTGCACACCTTGCGCGGCGCTCCCAACGGTCTTGCCGCCGTCACTCGAGAAGTTCAGCGTCGACCAGTAGACGCGGTCCGGATCCCACGGATCGACACGAACTTGGGAGTAGTAGAACGGACGCGAGTTGGATCCATTCATCTTCGTCCAGCTGTTGCCGCCATCTTCCGACCGATAGAGCCCGTTGGGACTGTCGTCGTCTTCGGTGGCTTCGGCCTCGACCAGCGCGTACACAATGTCCGGGTTACTGGGTGCGATCCCAATACCAATACGCCCCTTCATGGACTCCGGAAAACCGTTTCCTTTGATTTCCGTCCACGTCCTACCGGCGTTGGTGGTCTTCCACAACGCACCGCCCGGCCCCCCGCTCTGCAGGAAATACGGACCACGTACGCGCTCCCAACTCGCAGCAAACAGGATATCGGGGTTGTCGGGATGCATAGCAACGTCCACGAAACCGGCTTTGTCGCTCACGAACTTGGTCAGCTCCCAGGTCTCACCCCCGTCCGTGGTTTTGTACAAGCCGCGTTCGGGATTGGCATTCCAGATGTGACCCAAGGCTGCCACGTACACGATATCGGCGTTCGTGGGATGCACGACGATGCGACCGATGACCTGTGTCTCTTCGAGGCCCATTAACCGCCATGTCATCCCGCCGTCTGTCGACTTGTAAATGCCGCCGCCCGGCGAGATTGAATTACGAGAGTCTTCCTCACCCGTCCCGGCCCAGATTGTGTTCGTGTCGCTTTGGGCGATCGCAAGATCACCCATCGAGATGACCCGCTCGCTCGTGAAGAGCGGTCGGAACGTCGTACCATTGTTGGTGGTCTTCCAAATTCCACCCGCCGCCGCCGCCACGTAAAACGTCTTCGAGGGACTACCGATTCCCTCGATATCGGTAACGCGGCCGCTCATGTTGGCCGGACCGACAGAGCGCCAGCGGAAGGCTGCGAGCGTGGCGGAATCGAGCGGGTTGGATACCTGTGCAGCCATCGGGCTCACCGCCACGACCATCACGGCCACGAACGCAGTCCAAACGGGACGTCGTGTCATAGTGTTCCTTCGTTGACATGAGGCAAGGGTTTACCATCGAAGATTATACGCGCATTCCCCGGCCCCCCGTTGAGCCCAGAGTACCCTCCACTTGCGAGCACCGCGAAGATTTCAGTGGGTTGTTATCACTGTGGTGTGGAGGGGTCCGAGCCGGCAACGGACGCCGTCGGGATTGCTACCGATCCCTGAAGATACGCCAAGTAGGCCGCAGCCAACTCGGCAACGAGATCACCGCTGTCGAGTCGCTCGGGCAGTAGGTCGTCCGCCCCGTAAGCAAAACGCTCCCGCGCCGCACCGACGACCATGGTCAGGCCGATCCTGACGGCCACCGCAGGCCGTGGATGAATGATCTCGCCAGCGAACCTCTGAAACAGCTCCTCCACCCCCTGGCCAATGGCCCGATCGATGCTGCGGGCGCGTGCAGCGGCCGACCGCCCGACCCCAACCGATCCACACACCAAACTGCGGAACCCGCCGCGCTCACGCTGCAGCAGTTCGACCAGACCGGTCACCACCCCGTGAACCACCGTCACGAAAGGCTGGCCCGACCACCTTGCGGAATCGGTGAGCTTGGCGACCTCCGCCTCTATCCGTCCAACGAAGCGCTCCTGAATGACCGACTCCAGGGCCTTCTTGTCTCTGAACCGGGAGTAGAACGCCCCAACCGACGTCTCGGCCCGCTTCACGAGGCCCGAGACCGTGGCGCGATCGAAGACCCCGATCGCTACCAGCTCTTCGGCGGCGGCGAGAATCCGATCCATCGTATTCCTGCTTCGGATCTGTAGCGGCTCCCTAACTAGTTGCCGTACAACAGTTTCCGATGCCACAGGTACCTCCAAATATCTAATTAGAATCAAAATTCTAGTTCTAATATATTGAATATTAATTCTGATATGTATACAGTCAACACAACCGGCGTCCTCTGCCACGACACACCGTCAGTTTGCCTAAATTCTGGTATCGCCATCCTTCCAGCCGCACACGTGAGAGACGAGATGACCGAGGTAGAGCGAATCGAAGATCAGTTGCGCCGCGCGATTGGGGGCGACGCCTGGCATGGCCCATCGGTAAAGGAGGTCCTGGCAGACGTCACGGCTCAGCAAGCAACCGCAAAGCCTGTCCAAGGTGCCCACAGCATCTGGGAACTCCTTTTTCACATGGGTGCGTGGGAGGGGGTGGCGTTGCAACGCCTGAATGGTGATAAGACCCCCCTACCCGACGACCAAAACTGGCCACTCGGCGACCCAACCGGCGATCCGGAATGGAACGCGGCTTGGACGAGTTTCGAGAACCAAAACCAGCAATTGAGGAAGGCGATCCTGCAACTCACCGACGACCAGCTCGAAGGTCAGGTCCCGGGCACGGATCACAGCTTTTACTACCTGCTCCACGGAGTCGTGCAACACGACCTCTATCACGCGGGCCAGATCGTCCTGCTCAAGAGGGCAATGCAAACCTGACTCGTGGACCCTTGCCACGGGTTTTCGATCGGCTCACATTCGCTCGCTACCCACAAGGCCGACCGATGACCCAGCCATTCCTGGCAGCAGCCCTGCTCTGCCTCGGCACCCCCGCGCTCGCCGCGGACCAAACCCAACTCTCGAGACAAGTTCAAGAGTTCGTCTCGGTGAATGCGCCCATCGTTGCACTGACCAACGCCCGGGTCATCGATGGCACAGGTGCGCCGGCCCGCGAGAACCAGACCGTCGTTATCGCCGATGGAGTCATCCGTGAAATCGGAGACAGCGGATCGGTCGATGTGCCGGCGGAGGCCACCGTGCTGGACTTGACCGGCAAGACGCTGGTCCCGGGATTCGTAATGCTGCACGAGCACATGTTCTACCCGGCCGGCGACGGCAACTACAACGAGCTGGCTTTCAGTTTCCCGCGTCTCTATCTCGCCGGAGGCGTCACGACGATCCGAACCGGCGGAAGCATGCACCCGTACGCGGATCTGAACCTGAAGCGCGCGATCGACGCGGGTCGGGTGCCGGGCCCCAAGATGAACGTGACCGGCCCATATCTCGAAGGACCGGGGCTCCCGATTCTCGGCGTGAAGGCGCTGCGCGGGCCGGACGACGCACGCAACATGGTGGCGTATTGGGCCGACGAGGGCGTGGAATCGTTCAAGGCCTACATGCACATCTCCCGCGCCGAACTCGGGGCAGCCATCGAAGAAGCCCACCGGCGTGGGATCAAGGTCACCGGACATCTTTGTTCAGTCACGTATCGAGAAGCCGCAGACCTCGGCATCGACAACCTCGAGCACGGCTTCGTGGCCAGCAGCGACTTTGTTCAAGACAAGCAGGAAGATCAGTGTCCGCCCGGCAATGCGGTGCAGCGCTCACTGATGGACGTGGATGTGGATGACCCGCAGGTGCGAGATCTGATTCAGCACCTCGTTCGTCGGGGGGTGGCCCTGACCTCGACGCTGACCGTCTTCGAGACGTTCACGCCGGGCCGTCCGCCCGCATCGACCGGGGCACTCGACGCGATGCTGCCGGCGTCACGCGATCAATATTTGCGGCGCCGCGCGCAGATCGCCGTGCAAACCCAATCCCCGTGGTCATCGCTGTTCCCAAAAGTGATGCAATTGGAGTTGGCCTTTGCGCGAGCCGGCGGACTGCTGGTGGTCGGCACCGATCCCACAGGCTACGGAGGGGTGGTGGCGGGATTCGCAAATCAACGAGCCATCACACTGCTTGTGGAGGCGGGTTTCTCCGCCGTCGAAGCCATCAGCATTGCAACGTTGAACGGCGCACGTTACCTCGGCGTGGCTGATCGCGTCGGGACGATCGAAGTGGGCAAGCAAGCCGACCTCGCGGTGGTACGCGGAAATCCCGCCGCGGTCATTCGGGATATCGGGAACGTGGAATTGGTGTTCAAGGACGGCGTCGGATATGACTCCGCCAAGCTGATTCAGTCGGCGAAGAACATCGTTGGTCTGCGTTAACGGAGGCGCGCTACACGAA
>CAYLZR010000120.1:0-6420 GCA_964388145.1 uncultured Gemmatimonadaceae bacterium
GGCGGATTACTGCGAGTGAATTTAGAGCGCCACCCACCGATTTCGACCCGACCGAGCTGTGGATGGTCGTAACTGGTCCACTCGGCAAAGCCCGCGCCGTTCAGTTCCTCGTCATTCCAGCGAAACTGCTCGTCACTGTCGACGCGGCCGTCACTGTCATAGTCGCGACCAAAGCCACCCCAAAACTCCGGCACGAACCCTACCACCCCAAAATCCCAGTACGACCAACTGATCAACGTACCATGCCTGTGCACGCGCGGATTGGTATAGCTCGCTCTCGCCGGCTGACCGGTCGTCTGCTCGTACTTGCGAGACAGTTCGAGAATCAGATTCTGATCCGCCGAGTTGAACTCATCCCACGAGGTCGTCGATGGCAACCGGTAGACAAATCCGCCGGACGTATGACCGTGGAACACCCCGGTGATGTTGCGGTGACCGTTGATGAACTCGATCGTCGCGCGCGTCTCCGGCTCGGACAGCGGGTACGGTCCGGCGCCGCTTTGCTCTGCCTCCAACCCCCAGTTGCGCGGAAAATTTCGGTTCATGTCAATGCCACCAATACCGTCTTCGTTGAAATAGCCGTCACCGTCGTTGTCAATGCCCTCCGACAGCAGATCGTAAAAATCCCCTTCGATTTCTCCATCACCGCGCCGCACCATTACACGATTGTCGGACGGACTGATCTTCCACAGGCCGTTGGGGTTCGGCACGCGCATCTGCGTCATGGCTCCGTCACCGTCGAGATCGTTCCGCGGGTCCTCGTCCAACAACCCATCATGGTCTTCATCGTACGGGCGCGGTGTGCTCCGAAGACTGTTGGGTGTAGTGAGCGCGATGTCTGCGCCGTCGGGGTTGAACTTGGGACGTACGTAGAGGGTCCGCGTATCCAGCAGACGGGTGATACGAGGATCGTTGCCATACCGGCTCAATACGTACCATGCGAAATGCAGCGCTACCTCGGCGCCCGTCAGCTCGGACGCGTGAATGTTGCCGTCGTAGTAATACGCCGGTTTCTCGTCGGACGGTCCCGTCTGTTTGTTCGTGATCTCCAATACCATGAGCGGCGTGCCCTCCAGGGTCTCGCCGATCGAGTACAGGCTCGTGAGTCGAGGGAACATGCCCGCCCAACCGCGCATCAGCGCGTGGGCGTCGGCGGTGCTGTGAAACTTCCCCCAATTGGGGTTCGCCGGATCTTCCGCCTGGGCGATGGCCGGCGACGGAAGAAGGGCGGAGCACAGAATCGAGCACGTGACGACGCAGATCCGGGTCATGGTATCACCAGTCAGTGGATATAGAGCGAAAAGATAGCCACCGGACCGGTGGCCGCGACCCGCAGGCCAAGCGGAACACGAGGCCCCACCACCCAATAGCCATGGAAGGGTTTCCGTGCTTTCCCTGGATTCCGTGGCCATGGGTCGCCCAGGATCGGGACTTGTTAAAAACGAACGTTCGTGCTTTTTTGTGGAATGGGAAAGGGAGCACAGACACGGGAGACCATCCTCAACGAGGCGGTCGACCTGGCCAGCGTGGCCGGCCTCGACGGCGTGACGATCGGCACTCTGGCAACGCATACGGGGCTCTCGAAGAGCGGGTTGTTCGCTCATTTCGGATCTAAGGAGAACCTCCAGGTCGAGACCCTTCGCGCCGCCGCGGAACGTTTCACAGACCTCGTGGTGTCCCCCGCCCTCCAAGAGCCAGCCGGAACACCGCGCGTGAGAGCGCTGTTCAACAAATGGCTGGAGTGGAGCGGTAGTCACCACGGACAACGCGGTGGGTGCCTGTTCGTGGCATCCGCCGTGGAGCTGGACGACCAGGAGGGACCCGCTCGGGATTTCCTGGTGGAAAAACAACGCCAGTGGCTGGATGTGATCTCGCGATCGGCCCGCCGAGCCATCGAAATCGGAGACTTCCGTGAAGACGTCGATACCGAGCAGTTGGCCCACGATCTGTATTCCATCTTTCTCGGCTATCACCACGCGCGGCGATTGCTGCGCGACCCCAACGCGGAGACGCGCACGCGCCGTGCCTTCGAACAATTGATCGCAAACGCACAGTAGGAGCCGCACCTCGATGCTTGGACAGAAAACACCGATCGCCGCAGCGGTACATCATATACGGCGTGCTGCATTTCGAATCTTTGGAACGCTCGCACCACGACGAGCCGCTTTGTGGTTCGAGCGTATGATCCTCACCCCTTCCCTGCACCGCCGGTCGTCCGACGATTCTGAATCGTTTCCCGATGCGGCACACACGAGAATCCCCTATGGCAACGGGTGGCTCTCGGTGTGGTCGTGGGGAGACGGACCCACCGTGCTGCTGCTGCACGGGTGGGGGGGGCGAGCCGTCCATCTTCAGGAATTCGTCGAGCCGTTATTGGCCGCGGGGTTCCGAGTCGTGGCCTTTGATGCGCCGGCGCATGGCCGCTCGGACGGCATGCGAACAAACCTCGTCGAGTGTGCCGGCGCCGTACTACAAGTCGCCGGGACGGTCGGCCCGATCTACGGGATCATCGCGCATTCCTTTGGCTCACCCACTGCCGCCATGGCCGCACGACACGGCCTCGAGATCGACAGAATGGTGTTTATCGGCGCGCCGGTCAGCATCGCCAAGCTGACGAGCAAGATCGCCGACTTCATCGGACTCCCCCGCCGCGTGTCGCAACGCACGCTCCGACTGATCGAGTCCCGATTGGACATCTCCATGGAAGAGGTGGAAACCGACCGGGTCCTCGCCGGGCTCGACATACCGCTGCTCGTGTTTCACGACGAAGAGGACCGTGATGTTCCGTGGCAGGACGGCGCGTCGATCGCGCGCGCCGCCAAGGACGCCAATCTGGTGCGCACGTCCGGGTTGGGGCATCGTCGGATCATTCGAGATCCGGCGGTCATCCGGCAGGCGGTCGACTTCATGCGGGCGCCCCGCCGCGCGTCACTCCCCGCCGAAGCCGTCTAGCAATTCTCCTTGCGGCGAGCTGCGAATCGATTATTGTTGTTAGTAACAACTACAAATAAAGGCGTCTCATGAACACGAAGAACGACATCAAAGACATCGTCCGCGAAAGGTACGGCGCGCTCGCCACCGGCCTTGGAGAGAGCAATGCGGCGGGTTGCTGCGGCGGTGAGTCCTCGTGCAACCCCATTACCTCCGATTTGTACAGCTCCGACGAAACCGGTCAGGTGCCCGGAGACGCGCTCCAGGCCTCGCTCGGGTGTGGGAACCCCACCGCCCTGGCCGAATTGCGCGAGGGGGAGACGGTACTCGACCTCGGATCGGGAGGCGGCATCGACGTCTTGCTGTCGGCCCGGCGGGTCGGACCCACGGGCAAGGTGTACGGGCTCGACATGACCGACGAAATGCTTGCCCTGGCCCGGGAGAACCAACGCAAAGCCGGAGTCGAAAACGTGGAGTTCCTGAAGGGAGAGATTGAAGACATCCCGCTACCCGACAACTCGGTGGATGTCATCATATCGAACTGCGTCATCAATCTCTCCGGCGACAAGCGCCGAGTGTTGCACGAGGCGTTTCGCGTGTTGAAGCCGGGCGGTCGGTTTGCCGTGTCAGATGTCGTGGTGCAGGGAGAGGTGCCCGACGAGATTCGCCGGAATATGGAGTTATGGGTCGGGTGTGTGGCAGGCGCGCTGGAGGTGTCGGAATTCGAAGCGTTGCTATTAGAGGCCGGATTCAGCGATCCCGAATTCGAGCCGACGCGCACGTACAAAGTCGAAGACGCGCGAACGTTTCTCGAGGATGCAGGGCTGGATGTCGAAACCATCGCGCCTCACATCACGGGCCAGTTCTTGGCTGCGTTCATCAGGGCAAGGAAGCCGAGTGCCTAGGTGTTGGGTGTTGGGTGTCAACGATGCGTCAAATTGATCATAGATGCAATAGACTGTTTGCGCATTCAACTCTGGGTCTGCCCATCTTCATGCCAACCATCAGTCATGAGGCATTGAGATGGCAATCAAGAGTTATCAAGACCTAAAGGTCTGGCAACTAGGCATGGACCTTGTCATCGAGAGCTATAAACTCACACGGAAATTTCCCGCGACGGAACAGTTTAGCCTAGTAAATCAGATCAGGAGATCGGCGGTCTCAATCCCATCGAATATTGCGGAAGGTCGGGGCCGTCATCATCTCGGCGATTACCTCCGCTTTCTTTCGATTGCCAACGGATCGCTCAAAGAACTCGAGACCCTCATGCTCATCGCCGTTCGCCTTGCGTATGTCTCAGCAACGAATGTAGGATCGACATTGCAGACCGCGGACCAGGTGGGTCGGATGCTGAACATCCTTCAGCAAAGATTGCGACAGTCAAAGGCTACCGCACGGAAAGGCACTCAAGGATCGTAACTCGGGTCGTGAGACTCACTGCAAATTCCTTGGTTGGAAACACGTGAGCAACTACCAAAGGATCTACACCGTCGTTCGGCGCATTCCACCCGGGAGGATCGCAACATACGGCCAGGTGGCCGCTATCGCGGGTTTGCCGGGCCAGGCGCGGCAGGTTGGCTACGCCTTACACAATCTTTCCGCCGACACAGCAGTTCCTTGGCACCGCGTAATCAACGCTAAAGGGCAAGTCAGCCGCAGATCCACCCCGGGCTGGGAAACCGAGCAACAGCTTCGGTTGGAGGACGAAGGAGTGGCATTTGATTCCCACGGCCGAGCAGACTTGAAGAAGCTCCGCTGGGACGGTTCGTAACACCACGCCCAGAGAGGTCCAAAACCCAACACCTAACACCTATTCCGTTCTCAACGACACATGCGGATCCACCCGGCTCGCCCGCCACGCCGGCACGAGCGACGCCACGACCGAGATTACCAACAACACACCCGCGCCGGCCGAAAAGACATAGAAATCGCGCACGCTGACACCGTACAGCTGACTCTCCAACACACGGCTCGAGGCGAGGGCCAATGCTACGCCGATCGCCGCACCGAGTCCGGCCATCCGCGCACCACCGTTGACGACTTGGCGTAGCACGGTTCCTTGGTTCGCTCCCAACGCCATGCGGATACCGATCTCTTGCGTGCGTCGGGCGACCGAGAACGAGATCACGCCGTACACGCCAACGGCCGCAATCCCGAGGGCGCCTGAACCAAACAACACGAGCAAGAGTATAATGAACCGTTGTTGAGTCAGCGTGTCCGCCACGACGGCCTCGAGCGATTGGAAGTTCACCATTGGGACATTTTCGTCGAGGTCACGAACGACATTCCGAATCCCGCTGCTCAGAAAATTGGGATCCACGCCCGCTCGGACAATGACACTCGCCGATCGCATCCAACCGATTCCGCCGAGCGCCTGGCGCATCGACAGATAAAGTTCGGGCTTTGTGACAGCCGAGAGTCCACCATGCCGCACGTCTCCAACAATGCCAACAATCGTCACCCAATCGGCGTTCCGCCAAGCAAACAGCGGGCGCAGCCGCCACCCCACCGGGTCCTCGTCGTCAGACCAATAGGTGCGCGCCATGGTTTCGTTGATGACCGCGACCGTGGGCACATCGCGCCGGTCCGACTCGGTAAAGCCGCGCCCGGTCAAGACCGGGATTGCCATTGTCGTGAAGTACCCTGACGACACGGCCTGATACTCGACTGGATACGCTCCCCTATTGATCGAGTTGGTTTTTCCCTCGAGGAATATGCCTTCCTGGCGGGAGGCCGTGCGTAGCGGCAAATTGCGAGCGAGCGCCACGCTGCTCACCCCGGGAAGCGCCTCGACACCACTCATGACGCCGTCGTAGAACGCCATCATGTCGTCCAGGTCCCGGTAATCACGGCGCGGAAGATTCAAGTCGAACGCGACGCGACCCGCCGCATCAAAACCGGGATCGACCCGCTGTAACAACGCAAAGCTCTTGATCAACAGTCCCGATCCAATGAGCAGCACCACCGCCAGCGCCACTTGGGCCACGACCAGCCCGTTCAGCGTTCGACGTGTATCCCGACCGTGGGATCCGCTCCTGCCCCCGCCCCCGCTCAGGACGGTCGCGAGATCGACGCGTGACGCGTTGAGTGCCGGCAACCATCCAAAAAACACGCCCGTCACGAGTGTGACCACAGCGGTGAACACGACAACCGGAACATCCAATCCCACGTCCAGAATGCGGGGAATACCGGTCGGATCCATACGTATCAACAGCGCGGTCCCCCAACTGCCTGCGGCGAGCCCCAATCCACCACCCAACAGTGCGATGACCAGGCTCTCGGTGAGTAGTTGCCGGCTGATCCGGGCGCGTCCCGCTCCGAGCGCAGCGCGCACGCCGATTTCACGACTCCTCCCTTGGCCCCGGGCGAGCAGCAGATTCGCGACATTGGCACAGGCAAGCAACAAGACCAGACCCACGGCCCCGGCGAGCACGGCCATCGCCGGACGGACGCCGCCCAGCAACTCGTCGTCCAACTCGACGAGGGTCA
>CAYLZR010000121.1:0-6402 GCA_964388145.1 uncultured Gemmatimonadaceae bacterium
CTGCATTTCGGATGGCCGATTTCTCAGAACGCCAAGGGTCACCTGTTGGGTCACGTGACCAACATCGGCCTCGATCCGAGTAATCCTCACCACCGAATCTACGCGACGAAGGCCCGGCACCTCTTCCACACCGACTCATGCGACGTCGTTGGGCTTCTGTGTTTGCAACCGGCCAAGGAAGGGGGGCTCAGCAGCGTGGTTAGCTCCGTGACGATCTACAACGAGATGCTGGCGCAGCGCCCGGACTTGGTCGAAGTCTTGGAGCAGCCATTCGTTGTAGACCGCAAAGGCGAAATCCCCGCGGGCAAGCGACCATACTACGAAATGCCGGTCTTCAACCACTATGCGGGTCATCTCACGACCATCTACGCTCGCGACTTCATAGAGGCGGCGCAGCGGTTTGAAGAGGTACCTCGGTTGCGTCCGGAACAGGTTGAGGCAATGGATCTCTTGGATGCGCTCGCGGCGCGCGACGACGTTCGGCTGAATATGACGCTTGCCCGCGGGGATATTCAGTTGCTTCACAGTCACCAAACGCTCCACGCTCGGACAGCATTCGAAGACTACGCCGAGCCGGAACGACGGCGGCACCTCCTCCGGCTGTGGCTCGCACCTCCCAACAGCCGTCCTTTGCCACCCGTCTTCGCCGAGCGATATGGCACGATCGAGGTCGGCACCCGGCGTGGGGGGATCATGGTGCCGGGAGCGAAACTACACGTGTCTTTCGATCCGGTGTAAGTCGCTGTCGTCGGTCCCCCCGGCCCCCTGTTAGATCACCAGAACTCCTGTTCCGTCCGTTCGGCTGTGCTTCATGTCCTGTAAGGCGCGGTTCGCGTCCTCGAGCGAATACGTTGTCACGCGGGGCCGCACGCCCGCCTCGGCGGCTTCCGCCAGCAGCTCGCGACCGTCCTCACGAGTATTAGCCGCGACCGACCGGATCTCCCGATCGAAGAACAGGTGTTTCTCGTAGTTGAGCGAAGGGACGTCGCTAAGGTAAATACCCGCGATGGAAAGAACGCCGCCGCGTTCGAGCGCGGCCATGATCGGCGGTACGAGTTTTCCCACAGGGGCAAACAGGATGGCGCTGTCCATCTTGCCCGGGAGGTCCGCAGGGTCCGTGCCCGTCCATACCGCACCCATCGCGGTCGCCATGCGCAGGTGGTTCTCGCTACGTGTGACGACATAGGGTTCATAGCCACGATGCAACGCGAGTTGAAGCACGACGTGGGCGGACGAGCCAAAACCCACGAGCAGCAGCTTGCCACCGTCAGGCACCGAGGCGCGTTTGAGGGCCCGATAGCCGATGATTCCGGCGCATAGCAGTGGGGCGTCATTGATGTCGTCGAACCTGTCGGGCAAGCCATAGGCGTAATCTTCGGGCACGGTGGCGTATTCGGCATAGCCACCGTCGGCGTCATAGCCGGTGTAGCGCGAGTTGGGGCAGAGATTCTCTCGACCGCTGCGGCAAAACTTGCATGTGCCGTCGGTGCTCCTCAGCCACCCGATCCCGACTCGGTCGCCGATCGCAAACTTCGTACACCCGTCGCCCAACTCGTCTACGACGCCGACCGCCTGGTGACCGGGGATGATCGGGCGGATGCGTTCCGGGAGATCGCCCTCGATGACGTGCAAATCCGTCCGGCAGACGGCGCAGGCGGTGACCCTCACCCGCAGCTCCCTTTCGCCCGGCCGTGGGGCCTCGACCTCACGGAGCGTCAGGGCCGGGGGCGAATCATCGATCTCGGCGGAGGCATCGAGTATCATGGCCCGCATCGAGTCACTCCTCCCTTAGGTCTCGGCCGGGGTTGACACCCCTAAGATATTATCAGTGAGCGACTCATTCCCAAGCCCGGAAAGGACGCCACCTGCATATCCCGGTCGCCCCACCAGGACGCTACATTTCCCTGGACAACGCTGAGCGCTCTCCATATTGTGACTCTCGCCATGCCGCCTGCCGACCACGAAACGAGACTCCTACCAGAGGATACCCGTCCGGGCATCTTTGCTCCGCCCAACGCACCCAGGCGCTAGCCCGCCCGCCCCGTGAATGGGGGCGTGGTGCGGGCCCTCGACAGCTCGTCGCTCGAACCCGCCACGTTCTTTCATGGAGCCGAAAAATGGGTGTGATAACCGTTCCCTCAGAAACGGTCTTTCCGACCCTCGAGAGCAACATCCTCGTGGATGGTTTCCACATCGTCATCGATCTGCAGAGATCACATGGATCGGTCATGGTGGATGCATTGGAAGGCAAGGAATACCTCGACTGCTACGGGTATTTTGCTACGCTTCCCGTGGGACACAATCATCCGAAGATGCGCGATGCAGGGTTTCTCGCATCGCTGACCACCGCTGCCATCAGCAACCCCGCCAACAGCGACGTGTATTCCCGCGAGTTCGCCGCCTTTGTGAAGACGTTTCGCAAGATCGCCGTGCCCGAGGCGTTCCCGCATTTGTTCTTCATCGCCGGTGGGGCGCTCGCGGTCGAGAATGCCATGAAGGCCGCGTTTGATTGGAAGGCGCAAAAGAACCGGGCAAACGGGGTGGAGGGTGGTGCAGACAAGATCCTGCATTTCCGCGAAGCCTTTCACGGACGCAGCGGATACACGCTATCGGTCACCAACACCGATGACATCAAGATTCGAGATTTTCCAAGGTTCGACTGGCCTCGGGTGTTCAATCCGTCATTGACGTTTCCGGTGGACAAATCGGCCGCAGCCGCGGCGGAGGATCGCTCTGTCAACGAAATCGAGGCCGCGTTCGCCAACGATCCGCACGGTATTGCGGCGATCCTCATCGAACCGATCCAGGGCGAGGGTGGGGACAATCACTTTCGGCCGGTTTTTTTGCAACGGTTGCGAACGCTTGCCGACAAACACGATGCACTCTTGATCTTCGACGAGATCCAAACCGGCATGGGTGCGACCGGGTCGATGTGGGCCTATCAACAATTGGGTGTCGAGCCGGACATCATCGCCTTCGGCAAGAAGACCCAGGTGTGCGGGATCATGAGCACCGCGAGGATCGATGAGGTGGAGAACAACGTCTTTCGAGTGTCGTCGCGTATCAACTCGACTTGGGGCGGCAACCTCGTCGACATGATTCGATGCGCGAGGTATCTGCAAATCTTGGAGGAGGAGGGTCTCGTCGAGAATGCGGCAAACGTTGGCAGCATGTTTAAACTCGAGTTGGAGAAACTGCAACAAGAGTTCTCCACGATGAGTAACGTGCGTGGTCGGGGTCTGATGCTTGCATTCGATCTCTCGGATGAAGGTGCCCGCGACGCGTTTCGGCAAAAGTGTTGGGAAGCCGGACTTGCCACGCTTGCGTGTGGGCTCCGGTCCGTGCGCTTCCGCCCGCCGCTGGTGTTCGGTGAAGATGACGTGAAGAAGGTCATGGACATTGCGCGGTCCGTGCTCTCGTCGATGGACAGCCCCTAACGACGGTACATAGCGAAAGAGGAATCACTCAGCAGTGAGTTTGATGCATCTCTACCGAACACCGGGCCTATCGACTGCTCACAAGCGATCGTTGCTTCACGAGCTACGGCAGGTGGGTTTGTCGGATATCGAGGACATTGAGAGCGAGTTCTGCTTCAATATCTATCCAGACGAATTGAGCGAAGAAAAAATGGGGACGCTTGCGTGGCTGCTTCGGGAAACGTTCGAGCAAGCGCAGTTTGGACGGACGACGTTCCTGGAAGGAAATGGCAACGTGCTGGAGGTGGGGCCGCGGATGAATTTCTCTACTGCCTGGTCCACCAATGCTGTTTCGATCTGCCACGCATGTGGATTGCATGAGATACGACGGATCGAGCGATCGAGACGTTACCTGATCAAGACGCGCGGCCCCTTCGGCGATGAACAGCGGCGTGTGTTTCTCGAGAAGGTTCATGATCGGATGACCGAGTGCCACTACCCGGAGCCCCTCGTGACGTTCGAGACCGGGGTGCAACCAGAAGCCACCGTTGAAATCCCGGTCGTATCCGAAGGGCGGGCCGCGTTGGAGCGAGTGAATCGCGAGATGGGGCTCGCGTTCGACGATTGGGACCTCGACTACTATACCAACCTCTTCGTCGACAAAATCGGTCGGAATCTGACCAACGTCGAATGCTTCGACATTGCGCAGTCAAACAGCGAGCATTCGCGGCATTGGTTTTTCAAGGGACGGCTGATCATCGACGGTGAGGAGATGTCCGATCATCTCATTGCGATGATCAGCGACACGCTGAAGGCGAGCCCCAGTAATAGCATCATCGCTTTTCGAGACAACTCCAGCAGCATCCGGGGTTTTCCCATCAAGACGATCGTGCCGTCACGAGTGGGCGAGCCCTCGGCGTTCGTGGCGGCGGACCTCGTACATCATCTCATCTTTACCGCCGAGACACACAACTTCCCCTCCGGAGTGGCCCCATTCCCGGGCGCCGAAACGGGCACCGGCGGACGCATTCGCGACGTTCATGCGACAGGTAAAGGCTCGCACGTTGTCGCGGGCACAGTCGCGTACTGTGTCGGAAACTTGCGGATTCCTGGCTATGAGCTGCCGTGGGAGACCACTGACTTTGGGTATCCGAACAACCTGGCGTCGCCGTTGCAAATCGAGATCGATGCCAGCGACGGAGCATCGGATTATGGAAATAAGTTTGGCGAGCCCGTCATTCAAGGGTTCACGAGGTCGTTCGGCATGCGCATGCCGAACGGAGAACGTCGCGAGTGGATCAAACCGATCATGTTCAGCGGCGGGGTCGGTCAGATCGATGCGCGCCACGTAGAAAAGGACCCTCCGGCCAAGGAAATGTGGGTCGTCAAGATCGGAGGTCCGGCGTATCGCATTGGTATGGGTGGTGGCGCGGCGTCGAGCATGGTCCAGGGGGAAAACGTCGCCGAACTCGACTTCAACGCCGTGCAGCGCGGTGACGCCGAAATGGAGCAGAAGGTGAATCGCGTGATCCGTGCCTGTGTCGAACTCGGTGAACGGAATCCCATCGTGAGCATTCACGATCAGGGTGCGGGGGGGAACTGTAATGTGCTCAAGGAGATCGTCGACCCCGCCGGTGCGACGATCGAAGTGCGGGCGATCCCCGTCGGTGATGACACCCTTTCAGTCCTCGAAATCTGGGGAGCGGAGTACCAGGAACAGGATGCCCTGTTGCTACGCCCGGAGCACAAGGAGCTATTCAGTGCGCTGTGCCGTCGGGAACGCGTGCCGGTCGCGTTCGTGGGTCGGGTGACCGGTGACGGCAAAATCGTGGTCCACGACGAAGTGGACGACACCACGCCCGTGAATCTCGAACTGGACGACGTGCTTGGCAGCATGCCGCAGAAGGTGTTCGAACTCGAGCGTGTTGCTCCGAAACTGGAGCCGCTTCGCTTGCCCGAAGGCCTTGCCGTTCGTGAGGCACTCGATCGGGTGTTTCGACTGCTGTCGGTGGGGTCGAAGCGCTTTCTCACGACAAAAGTAGATCGTTGCGTTACGGGTTTGGTCGCGCAGCAACAATGTGCCGGCCCACTGCAGCTCACGGTGGCCGACGTGGCGGTGATGGCGCAGAGTCACTTCGGCACGACCGGTGCCGCCACGGCCGTCGGCGAACAACCCATCAAGGGATTGGTCGATCCCGCCGCGATGGCGCGCATGTGTGTCGGTGAGGCTTTGACGAACATCGTCTGGGCTTTGGCGACGGATTTGCAAGACATCAAGTGTTCGGGCAATTGGATGTGGGCGGCCAAACTTCCCGGCGAAGGAGCAGCTCTCTACGACGCCGCCAAGGCGATGCGCGACATCATGATCGAGCTTGGCGTGGCCGTCGACGGCGGCAAGGACAGCCTCTCGATGGCCGCGCATGCACCTGGAGCCAACGGCGATGAAACGGTCAAGGGGCCGGGCACGCTCGTCATATCGGCGTATGTCAGCTGTCCGGACATCACGGCAACGGTGACACCGGATCTCAAGCATCCCGGTGACGGCGTGCTTCTCTATGTCGATCTCGGGGTCGGCAATCACCGACTCGGAGGATCGGCGTTGGCGCAAGTGTACCAACAGGTGGGCGACGAGTGCCCCGACGTAGAGGATGCCGGACTGCTCAAGCGCGCGTTCAACACGGTTCAGGAATTGATTGGGCGGCGGCTGATATCAGCGGGTCACGATCGCAGCGACGGCGGACTCATCACGACGCTTTCGGAGATGGCATTTTCCGGAAATTGCGGTATTGACGTGAACATATCCGATACTTCCGGCGCAGATCCACTGTCCTATTTCTTCGCCGAAGAGCTGGGCCTCGTGCTCGAGGTGAAATCGGAACACCTTTCAACGGTGCTGCAGGCATTTGAGCGCGTCTCCGTCCCGTGCCAACGGATTGGTTCCACCACGGAAGAATCAGCGATTCACATACGCTTCAATGAGCAGGAT
>CAYLZR010000122.1:0-4153 GCA_964388145.1 uncultured Gemmatimonadaceae bacterium
CCAACACGAGACACACGAGACCGGGAAGCATGCGACCGTAGACAAGGAAACCGGTCCCGAACAGCGCGGCATAGACGACGAGGCAGCCGAGGAACCAGCAGAGGAACGCCGCCGTCAGGCTTTCGCGACCGTCGCTGGGTTGGGTTTGAACGGCGTGGTGCCACCCGGGACCCAGCGGCCGAATCTTGTCGTAGAACGCCTGGAGCGTTGCCGTGGGGGTTGGTGGCGTCAACATGGTGACGGTAATCCACACTACCGTGGTGATACCGACGCCGACGACCAGCGTGGTCGAGGCGGACATCGCCGGGAAGCCGAGTCGTTCGTGGACGAACTGGAAATACACGGCGACGACGAACGAAATGATCATCGCCGCAATCTCGCTCCAAGCGTTGATACGCCACCAAAACCAGCGTAGCAAGAATATCAAACCTGTCCCCGCGCCGATCTGCAGCAAAATTTGAAACGCTTGCAGCGCATTCTCCAACAACAACGACACCATTGCGGCCAACACGATCAGTCCAACCGTCGACAGCCGGCCGATGGCGACGTAATGCGTTTCGCTCTTGTCGGGTGCGATGAATCGCCGGTAGACGTCGTCGACCATGTACGACGCGCCCCAGTTGAGGTGCGTGCTGATCGTAGACATGTACGCCGCCGCCAACGAAGCGACCGCGAGGCCCAACAGTCCGTGAGGCAGAAACACGAGCATCGCGGGGTAGGCGAGGTCGTCGCGCACGATCGACGGGTCGAGTCCCGGGAAACTCGCCGTGATCGCGTCGAGGTTCGGATACACAATGATCGAGCACAGCGCGACGATGATCCACGGCCATGGCCGCAGGGCGTAGTGAGCGATGTTGAACAGCAATGTCGCCGACATCGCCTCCTTTTCGTTACGCGCGGCGAGCATTCGCTGTGCCACGTACCCGCCGCCTCCCGGTTCCGCGCCGGGGTACCAGGTGCTCCACCACTGCACGGCCAGCGGTATGATCAATACCGCCGACACGGCGGTCCAATCGGAGAAATCGGGAAGGAGGCTCAATTTGCCGGCCAGCGCCGGGTGCGACACCATCCCTGCCAATCCACCGACTTCGGGTTGGGCCAACGCGTAGTAGGCGGCCGCGATCGAACCGACCATGGCGAGTACGAATAGCAGTAGATCGGTCACCACCACGCCCCACAGGCCGGACGTTGCCGAGTAGATCACGGTGACCGTGCCGGCGATCAACACGGTGGTGTACTTGTCGATGCCGAGGAGCACGCCACCGATTTTGATCGCTGCCAACGTGACGCTTGCCATGATCATGACATTGAAGAAGACGCCGAGGTAAATGGCGCGGAATCCGCGCAGGAACGCCGCCGGCTTTCCGGCATAGCGAAGCTCGTAAAACCCGATGTCCGTCAAGGCTCCGGATCGGCGCCAGAGTTTGGCGTAAAAGAAAACGGTCGCCATGCCCGTGATCAGGAAGGCCCACCACATCCAGTTCTGGCTCACCCCGCCGGTACGGACGAGGTCGGTCACGAGATTTGGCGTGTCGGTGGAGAATGTCGTCGCAACCATCGAGGTGCCGAGTAGCCACCAGGGAAGCTTGCGACCGGAGAGAAAGAACTCCTCCGTTCCCTGTCCGGCGCGGCGCGCAAAGTAGACGCCCACGATCAGTGCGAGCGTCCCATACAGGGCCACGACAGCCCAGTCGATACTGTTTAATTGCATAGTGGTTTCGCCGGATTCGACCTCTCCATGGGTGGCTAACCTAGTCGCACAGCGTTGGCGGTGTCAAAAGAGTTGTTCCGGGTACCTCCCCGACGCGATGAGATCCTGCAGCTTTTGCTGAGCGTCGGCCCTGTCAGCCGGGTGGGTGACACCGAAGAACGCATCGTTCGTGGGTATGATTTTGGCTCGCGCTTCGCCGGCTGCGAGGATGTCGTTGATAGCGTCTGGAATGAGAAACTCCGCTTTGTCATCCACCGGGGTTGTCAGAAAATCAGCAAACCGGGCCTCGAGCTTGTCGAAGATATCTGGCGTGAATCCCCAAATGTTGGTCGATACGGTCTCGTCTCCGCTGAAACGACACCGATTACCCGCGAGATCCACGCCGGCGATGCCCGACGGCTCGTGCTGGAGCGCTGTCACTTCCGAGACCGACGCGAGGAATCCGTCATTGTCGACCTGGCACACACCACGTGACACTCCGCCGTGCGGCGACAACGTGTCGCGAAGGGTAAACCCCACCAGGGCGAACGTTGGGCCGGACACGGCATTCGTTGTGAGGTGGGTATGGAGCGAGCGGTATGCCGATCGTCCGTAGAAATCATCGGCGTTGATGACAACGAACGCACTGTCGACGCAGTCACGAGCGGCGAGCACGGCGTGTCCGGTTCCCCAGGGTTTCTTTCGCCCTGTAGCGACGCGGACGCCCGGTGGGGTATCGTGGAGACGTTGGAAGGCGTATTGGGCGGAGATCGTGTCGCGCATCCGCTCGATGCGCTCGTTGAATTGCGTCTCGAGTTCTGGTCGAATGACGAATACGACCTTCTCGAACCCGACCTCGCGGGCGTCGTATATGGAGTAATCCATGAGCGCGTGACCGCCGGGTCCCATCCCGTCGAGTTGCTTTACGGCGCCATAGCGACTCGACAGGCCGGCGGCCAAAACGACTAAGGTGGGCGTTGTTATGCCTCGACGATTTCCAAGGGCGGGTTGGTGCGCCACCGGCCGCGCGTAAAGTCCGGAAAGTCGATCGGTGCACTCTTGTTTGCTACGGACCATTCGGACAAGCCGCATACCGCACTCAGCGCCGCGGCATCATACACGTTCATGTCGGTCGGCGTGCCGTCCAGCAGGCACTTGATCAACCGGTAATCCTCGATGTAATCCATGCCACCGTGTCCCGCGCCCTGGGACGCCTCTTCCATGGCCTTCCAAATCGGATGCTGGAATTCCTCGTAGTACTCCTGGGCCTCTTCCCACCGATGCGCGGGACTGCGGCCCTCGATGTACAACTGATTCGGATACCCGCTGAACAGCCCTTTGGTACCCTGGACCAAATGGATTCGGGAATACGGTCGGGGAAGATTCGTATCGTGGCCAACGTAGATCGTTCGCCCGTTGGCGGTCCGAATGAGGCTCACGTTCACGTCGCCAAGCGCGAATTGCTCGAGGCGTTGCGGGGAGCCGTCGGGAAAATGCTCCTTCGCGTACTGCTGTAGGCCCCTGGACGGCCCGCTCATGGACACGAGGTACTCGAACCTGTCGCCGCGGTTGATGTTCATGCACTGTGCGATGGGTCCGAGCCCGTGTGTCGGATAGAAGTTCCCGTTGCGTGTCCAGGCGTGATTGCGGCGCCAGAGCCCCTCGCCTTCCGAGCTGAACTTGATCTCGCGCAGATCGTGCAGGTAGCCACCCTCGCCATGCAGGATTTCCCCGAACATTCCCTGACGCACCATGTTCAAGACCATCGATTCCCAGCGGCCGTAGTTCACGTTTTCCATCATGACGCAGTGTTTCTCGTGCTTCTCTGCGCTTTCGACGAGTCGCCAACAATCCTCGATCGTGTAACACGCGGGGACTTCCGTGGCCGTATGCTTCCCGTTTTCCATCGCCGTGACACAGATGGGAACGTGCCACTCCCATGGCGTGGCGTTGAAGACCAGGTCGAGTTCCTCTTCCTCACACATGCGCACGAAATCCCATTCGCCGCGGTCGTATCCTTTGGGTCTCGGCTTTCCGGCGTCGACCGCGCGATCCTGCATACGCGTGACCTTCTCGGGAACGATGTCGCAGATGGCTTTCAGCTCCACGCCATCGATTTGCAGCAGATTGCGGACGTGTGCCGAACCTTGGCCGCCCACGCCGACGAATCCGATCCGGACGACGTCCATGGGTGGAGCGGCGAACAGCTCCTGGGGTGCTTGGCCGAGGCTCGGAGCGGGAACGGCCGCTCTCCCCGTTTGTGGTGATGCGGCCACGCCCAGCATGGCGGCGCCCAAGCCGGCCGCACCCGCCTTGAGCAGCTCTCGACGATCGAGTTCGCTAGCTCCTGAATTGTGCTCACGTTGGTCGCTCACGGCCGTCTCCGGTGTAGTTGTTTGCTCAGCGTTGCCGGATAATGAAAGCTCACGGCTCGAGGATCAAGACCGTCGAAGATCTCGACGA
>CAYLZR010000122.1:4253-6387 GCA_964388145.1 uncultured Gemmatimonadaceae bacterium
CTACCCCCATCCGTGTTTCACGGCGCGTTGTCGGTACGCACCAAGGGCCGCCACGGCAATCAATGCGTACACGGGTGCATATTCGAGAACGAGCGCCCAGGTTGGCAGGTCCCAGATGCCGGATGACCACCAAGCCGGAAGCACGGCGTACGCTGCGATCACCGTACCGGACCACACGAGCACCCACTGATCACGACGCCAAGCGAGGAACGGTATCAGCCAGGTTACGTACCACGGGTGGACAATCGGGGACAACAAGAGCACCGCCGCGATCCACAAGAATGCCGTGTCTGCTATTCCGATCCCGCGTACCCACATCCACGCGAGCAGAGATAAAAGGCCGGCGCCGATGAACCAGCGAGCGCCCTCGCGCGTTACCAAGCTGCCGAGGCCTTCGGCAAGGGGGCCGTTGAACTCGAAGGTTCGCGCAAACACGCCAAGACTGCCGATTGGCAGCGGATTGGTGAAAGGTGCGTAGAACACGATGACGGCCATACCCGCCGCCGCCGCAAACGTCCACCGTTTGGAGACGCCGAGATGGCGCAAGAAGAAGGGGGCGAGGGGGAGCGCCAGGTACTTCGACGCGACCGACGCCGTGAGGGCAGCTCCGCTGAGGGCGACTCGGCTCTCGAGGAAAACGAATGCCATCATCAGCGTACAGATGGCGATTGCGTCGACATGTCCGTTCCCGGCGAACTCGATGATCGGAAGAGGATGGAGGAGATAAGCGGCAACGAGAGCCAAGGGCAGACGTCTTCGACGGAGCAGGGGAATGAGCGTCGCCCCGATCCCCAAGTCGAACATCAGGAGGACGAGCTTCCAAGAAAGCAATGTGGCGCCGAACGTCGCCGCCAAGCGGAAGGTCAGCTGGGCAAACGGCGGGTAGATTGTTAGAAGATCGGGATTGTTGATGAGCGAATGCTCCGGTCCGGCATAGGCGGCCGCTTCCGGCGCGGACGGAGGGTAGAGAAACGGGTTGACCCCGGCGAGTTGTGCTCTGCCGTCGTGGAGGTATCGCCACACGTCGTCGGAGAGCGGCACGCCCGACGTAATCCACGGGATACGTATGATCACCGCGGCGGCAAACCAAACCCAGATGGGAACCTTCACCCTCCGCGCCAAAGCGAGTAATGCCACATATGCACCAAACGCCGGTCCGTACGTTGCAAAAAGTGTCGTTGTCTGGGGTTGGTCAAAACGGGAAAGATAGGTGAGTGCGGCAAATTCGATCGTGACGAGTACCGCAAGGAGTGCCAACATTCGACGTTGCACATCTGATGGCTGATTCGACATCACGCGTGCACGTCCTGATTCCGGCTCAAAACGAAGAGCTGTCGCTGCCGCACCTGCTGGAGTCCCTGACCGGTGCCGCCGCCGTCATCGTCGTGGACAATGGTTCTGTCGATAGGACCGCGGACGTTGCGCGCGAGCACGGGGCACGGGTGGTCCATGAGCCGCGACCGGGGTACGGACGTGCGTGCCTTGCGGGTTTGGACTCCCTCGGCGACGCCGATGACGATGACGTCGTTGCATTTTTTGACGCCGACGGAAGTGACGATCCTGACCTCCTCGAGCAACTCGTTGGTCCGATCGTTCGCGGCGAAGCGGATCTCGTACTCGCCAGCCGGACGTTGATTCCGGGCGAGCGGGGTGCCCTGTCGCCGGCCCAACGGTTTGGTAACCGACTCGCCTGTTCGCTGGTTTCACGATGCTGGGGTGTGAAGTATACCGATCTTGCCCCCTGTCGCGCGTTGCGGCTCGGGGCGCTGCGCTCGCTGAGCATGAGCGATCCGGACTTTGGCTGGACCGTAGAGATGCAGATTCGTGCGGCCCGTCAGGGATTACGCATTGCCGAGATCCCGAGTCACTATCGGCGCCGTCGGGCCGGCGTGTCCAAGATCAGCGGCACCTTGTTGGGTAGCGTACGGGCCGGCACCACCATCTTGCGCGTGATCGCGCGCGAATTGTTCTCGCCCTTCCCCCGATCCCTTCCCGACGGGCCCTCCCCGCACCCTTCCCATCCCGACGGGCCCACTCCCCGCACCACACCACCCGACGGGAAGACGGGATCGACGAGGTAGCCACCCCGTCCGCCCGTCCGCCCGTCGGCCCGTCCGCCCTAACGCCCTAACGC
>CAYLZR010000123.1:0-5002 GCA_964388145.1 uncultured Gemmatimonadaceae bacterium
GATGGCCAGAACCTCGCGAGGCTCACCGATCATCCCGCCCCGGACACCGATCCACAATGGTCTCCCGACGGAACGCAGATCGCGTTTACGAGCGCACGCGAGTCACGCGCCGCGATTTACGTGATGAACGCCGACGGGACCGGCGTTGTCCAACTCACCAGCGCAACGGACGCCAACGACATCCGCCCGTCGTGGTCGATGGATGGTTCACAGATCCTGTTCGAAACCGACCGCAACGAAGCGTCAGACGTGTATGTCATGAACGCCGACGGAAGCGGACAAGTGAACCTCTCCAATCACGCGGCACACGACACCCAGCCCGCGTGGTCACCCAACGGCTCGCGGGTGGCGTTTCTGAGCAACCGGGACGGGAACTGGGAGGTCTATATCGTCAACGCCGACGGCTCGGGACTGCAGAACCTCACGAATCACGCCGGCCAGGATTCGCGGCCGCTGTGGTCGCCCGACGGGGGACAGATCGCCTTCGAGGGCCGCCGCGACGGTCAGTGGGAAATTTTCTTGGTTGCCATCAACGGAATGGCGCTCACCAACCTGACGAACAACCTCGCCAACGAGGGGGCAGCGGGCTGGAGACCGGGGCGTTAGCCGGGATTCCACAAAAAGTGCCAGCGGCTCAAAACCGAATCGTCGTCTTGACCTTCAGGCCCGGTTTGCCCCTGGGAGACACCTTGATCCGCATGCCGCTCAGGAAACCGGCGTCGAGGTCGGTCACGAGCCCCAGCAAATGGCCCAGCAAATAGCCCACACCACCCCCGACGGCGGCCCCGGCCAGGAACGATTCGGCCGAGTTGATGGTGCCGTAGCACTCGATGTCGTCGCAGCCCATGTCGCGCCCGTGAAAGAATGCGGGCCCCAACGCCAGTCCAACCAGCCAACCGGCGACCGTCCCGACTCTCGCGCCCGCCCCCGCCCCATCCGCTGCCCGGCCTGAACTGCCCCGCTGCGGGGCGGGGGCCTCGAGCGCAAACGTGATCTCGCCCGGCTGGTCGACTGAGAGATCGGCCATTCTGGGCAGCGCGAGCGACACAGGAAAAGCCATTCGACGGCCCGATGCCTGCGATCCCTGGCCAAGGACGGTGCCCGGGAACAGGAAAAGGGTTAAAACAACCACGGCCGTACTACGCATCCGTCAATCCTCGACATCCGGAGCCATACATGAGCCCGCCGGCGAGCCGACGGCCCTATACATCAAATCTGCGGCCCGTCGTGGTGGGGGTCTGTGGCCCGGACGGCCTGATTTGGGTGATACCGGTCACCCCGGCGGAAAACGGGCGAGTCACTCAGCAACGAGACCGATGGTATTTAGGGAACCAAAACGCATGCGGAGCGTAAACCGGCTGTGGCAGGCGAGTCATGCGAGGAGTTGGGCTGCGGTCCAAACCACCGAAGGTAGCGATGAACCCGGACAACATCACTCAAGACCCTCCCGAATACCCGCCGTCTGACCGGCCGCGGCACAGGCGCAAATGGCTGTTCGGCGACCCGGACCCGCCCCGACGTCGCCCCCTTCTCCGCCGATTCGTCATGTGGGTGGCCGGCGTGGTGCTGGTGGCGGCATTGGGTGGGCTATGGGTTCGGGGCAGCGCCGAAGCGCGTGCACGCACCCGTGTGTTCCGCGGCGCCGTCGAGGCCGATCTGACAAGACTCGAGGCAGTCCAGGACGCTTACTTCTCCGAGCGTGGGCGGTTTGCGTCGCTCGACGAACTCGGTACGCGATACATCTCCTCACAGGGGGTACGCGTCCGAATACACCGTGCCGACAGTACCGGTTGGACCGGCAGCGCCTGGCACTTGCTCACCTCGAGAATCTGTACGTTGACGGTGGCAAGGCGGGCCACTGCAGGAGCAGACACGCAGGGCGGCGAGCCCATCTGCCGGTGACCACCCCTACGTTAGGAAGCCCATAGTCAGATGAGTGGTTTAATGCGACCTTGAACCCAGCACGGCGCTCCGGGAACCGGGGGGCCGGCCTGACGGTTACCCTGCAATGCAATACGACAGCATCTTCACCGCAAAGGAGGACCGATGATCAAGTCTCTTTCTAGGTCCATTGCCGTCGCCATCGGGCTGGCTGTCGTCGTGGCTGCCTGCGGCTCGTCGGAGGGCGGCGACGCGGGCGATCCCGCCGGTTCGGTGACACCACCGGACACCACGGGCGCCGCGATCTGGGCACATATTCACGAGGCGAATTACTCAACGGACTGGGAGCTTTGGCCGGAGAAGGGACGGCTGTACCCGGGTACGCAGCCGCACGGGATGCTGCTCACGACCCACCTCAACGACGTCGCGTATGAGGCGCTCACGAGTGGCGAGACCTCGATGCCCGCCGGTGCCGTGATCGTGAAAGAGAATTACATGCCGGACAGCACGTTGGCGGCGGTCACGACGATGTTCAAGGTTGCAGGATACAACGCCGACCACAACGATTGGTTCTTCACGAAGCACTTGGCGAGCGGCGTCCTCGACACGATGCCGAACGGCATGGACATGGAGGGCCGGCTTCCCGGGTGCCAGAATTGTCACCTCGGTGTGCGGGCCAACGACTACTTGTTTACGGGTCAGCTGGGCGGCCGTTAGTCAGGTTCCAGGTTCCAGGTTCCAGGTTCCAGGTTCCAGGTTCCAGGTTTTAGGTTTTGGGCGTCGGCATGCTAAGACCTGAAACCTGAAACCTGAAACCTCACATCTCCATCAGCTCAACAGTTCCGCAAAACGTCCCAGCTCCGTCACACGCGCCCCCAAATGTCACCCACGGTGAAGCCTTCCGGGAATGGATCTTCGGCGTCGATCACATAATCGGCGTACCCGGTGATCCACGCCCGTCCGCTCAACGTCGGTACCACGGCATCGTAATCACCGACTTTCGTCTTCCGTATGAGTCGCCCGGTGAAGAGCGTTCCCAAAACGCTCTCGTGGCAAAAGTCTTCGTTCAAGCCGAGTTGGCCCTTCGCGTGCAGCACCGCCATCTTCGCGCACGTGCCGGTGCCGCACGGCGATCGATCGAGTGCACCGCCCCACGTGTGTGGCTTGTCCCACTCACCTGTCCCGGTGGAAACCACCACGGCGTTCTTGAGGTGCGCGTCGGGATGCGTCGCCGGTCCTGAGATTTGGCTTATGGAGATTCCGGCGATGTCGGGATTCTCGGGGTGAACGACCGGGAGTTGCTCGACCGCCGCGGCCCGGATCATTTCCCCCAACCGCGCAATCTCCCTTCCCTCCTCCGGAACCAGCTGCACGCCGAGGGCATCGGCGTCGGCGATGACGTAGAACATTCCACCCCATCCCACGTCGACTTGAACCGGTCCCAGTGTCGGAACTTCTACAGTCGCATCGAGGTGAACGGCAAACGCCGGTACGTTTTCGAACGTGACGTTCGTGACCTTGCCGTTCGACACGTCGGCCCGCACGGGAATCAATCCGGCGGGCACCTCGAGCGTCAGTTCCGTGACGGGCTCTTGCACGGGCACCATGCCAGTCTCGATCAACACGGTGGTGACGCAAATCGTGTTGCTGCCGGACATCGCCGGGTATTCGGTCTGCTCCATGATCACAAATCCCGCGTCTGCCTCGGGATTGGTGGGCGGCAGGATCACATTGCAATTCATGGCTGGATAGCCGCGCGGTTCTCTCAACATTCGTTTGCGCAAACCGTCGGCGTGCTGTTCGAGGTGCTGCATCTTCTCGAACATCGTTGCGCCGGGCACATCCGAGACGCCACCAGTGATGACGCGTCCCGGCTCACCACAGGCGTGGGCGTCGACGGCGGTAATCTTGTTGGCGAGGTGCATGTTGGTAGGTGTTAGGTTTTGGGTTGTAGGTGTTAGGTGTCAGGTTACCGGTTACCGGTTACCGGTTACCGGTTACCGGTCCGCAAAACTTACCGGTTCATACACGGCATTGTCACCATCCCGCCTTTCGCTACAGCGAAGGCGTTACTATTTGCCGATGGCTCCCAGCGTGAAAACGGTGCTCGGCCGCGACAAGCACATGCGGCGGCTCATGAAAAAGATTGGTCCGGCTCCCATCGGTGAGCGGCCGCTGTTCGATGCCTTGGTGCGGGCAATCATCTCGCAGATGATGTCGGTCCACGCCGCGAGGGCGATCGGCAAGCGCCTCGAAGCACGCGTCGGGCTCGACCCCAAACGGTTGTCCCGCGTGCGCCGAACGACGCTTCGGAACCTCGGCCTTTCCAACGCCAAGAGCGATTGCATGCGGACGGTCGCCAAGCTGGTCACGCGCGGGGAGTTCGACGATCTGCCGCGGCTCTCGGACGACGAGGTGTACGAGCGTCTGACCGAGATCAAGGGCATCGGTCGGTGGACGGCGCAGATGGTGATGATCTTCTCGCTGGGACGTCCGAACATCTGGCCCGTCGGCGACGTCGGAATTCAACGGGCGGTGTCGAAACTCTATTCCGTCTCCGTGGAGGAGCTGGAAGAGTTCGGCGATCGGTTCAGGCCGTTTCGAAGTTACGCGGCCTGGTATCTCTGGCGGGCGCTCGACTGAACCGCCCGGGGGCGGGCGGGGGGGGGGATCAAGCGGGCGAGCTACGCTCCTTCACCTCTTCCTCGGTGAGACCGTAGAGTGGCGGCGTGGCCACGCCGAGCATTCCCAGCATCAGGTACACCTGGGCTCGGTGGTGTATCTCGTGCTCTACCATCGCCCGGAGCCACTTCCAGGTCGTCATCGCTATCCCGGCGGGTGTGGTGCACTTCCGGTTCAGCGCTGCTTGGTCCAAGCCGCCAAAGATCTCCATAGCCTCGGCGTGCCGGTCGCGCATATACGCCATGATGGCGTCGTATCCGTCGGCCAGGTCGCTCCCGTGACCCGGATAGCGGCTCGGGTTTCCCTGCACGTTCTCGGCGAACATGTACCGCTCGGTGGCGGCGAGATGCCGGACGAGATCCCCAAACGTGTACTTGCCCTCATGATGGGTCCACTCGATGCGGTCGGGGGGGATGCAAGCGATGACCCGCGTCGTGCG
>CAYLZR010000123.1:5102-6339 GCA_964388145.1 uncultured Gemmatimonadaceae bacterium
ACCAGTTCGACCACGCGGCCCGGTACATCCCGGACCTCAAAGCCGGGTTGATGGACTATCTCAAGTTCCCCGACCGCGTGATCACCGTCGAGTTCCCCATCGAGACGCACGACGGGTCGGTCCGCAACTTTGTGGGCTATCGCGTGTTGCACAACCGCGCGCGCGGACCTGGTAAGGGGGGCATACGCTACCATCCCGACGTCACCGTGGACGAAATTCGGGCGCTGGCCACGTGGATGACGTGGAAGTGCGCCGTGGTAGACGTGCCGTTCGGGGGCGCCAAGGGAGGCGTGGTGTGCAACCCCAAGGAGCTGACCACGAGCGACGTCAGAAAGATCACGCGACGGTTCATCACCGCCCTAGGGGATAACATCGGTCCCTACACCGACATTCCGGCGCCCGACGTCAACACCAATCAGGGCACGATGGCCCGCATCTTCGACACGTACGACATGATGCATCCGGGCCGCAACAACCGGCCGGTCGTAACGGGCAAGCCGATCGATATCGGCGGCTCTTTCGGTCGCCGAGAAGCTACGGCGCGCGGCTGTCTCTTTGTGGTTCAGAGAGCGTTGTCCCGCGGAATGGTGGAGGGGCTGGACTCGGTAAAGGGCGCCACGGTGGTCATCCAGGGGTTCGGCAACGCCGGCGCCATCGCAGCGCAGCTATTCCACGAACAGGGCGCCCGGATCATTGCGGTCAGCGATTCCGGTGGTGGCGTGACGGATAGCGACGGGTTCGACCCAGCGGACGCGATCGAACACAAGCGCAAGCACAAGTCCGTCGTGGGTCTTCCGGGCACAAAGACGGTCACCAACGACGTGCTGCTCACCCTCCCCTGCGACATTCTCATCCCGGCAGCCCTCGAGAACCAAATCCGCGCCGACAACGCGCACGACATCGATGCTCGGCTGGTTCTCGAGGCGGCGAACGGACCGACCACGCCTGCGGCGGATCGCATCTTGTACCAGCGAGGCATACCCGTCCTCCCGGACATCCTCGCCAACGCCGGCGGCGTGACGGTGAGCTATTTCGAGTGGGCGCAAAACATCGAGAACGAGCAGTGGGATGTCGATGTCGTGAACCAAAAGTTACTGGCCAAAATGAACAAGGCCACCAACGCCGTCATCGACATAAGGGAAAAAATCAACGCTTCCCTCAAGCAACTGAACGGCGCGCGCAAGAAGCGTGGCGTCGCGGACACGCCACTCGAGCCGGTGGATCTACGCACAGCCGC
>CAYLZR010000124.1:0-4164 GCA_964388145.1 uncultured Gemmatimonadaceae bacterium
CGAGATAGTCGCCGATGTCGGTCGTCGTGGTCATGCTCACGAGGTTTGGCAACCCAGCGCCCATGCTGGCTGCCGTGAACCGATTCGTTCGCGTCACGGCAAACGACGTCATGTATCCCCCATAACTCCAACCCATCAAGAGCAAGCTGTCGGGATGCGCGACGCCCATGTCGATGACGTGGTCCACACCCGCCATCAAGTCGTCCATGTCGCCGAAGCCCCAGTCTTTGAAGTTCGCGTAACGGAACTCCTTGCCGTAGCCGGTGCTTCCCCGTGGATTGGGACGCAACACGGCGACGTTTTCCTGCGCGAACGTCTGGATCATGTAAATGCTCGGTCCACCCGTGAACGACTGAGTGAAGGCGCCGGCGGGACCACCATGCACGTTGAGCACCAGCGGGTACCGCCGCGAAGGGTCGTAATCCACGGGGTACGTGAGCAGACCGTCGATCTCGAATTTGCCGTCCTCCGACCGCCAGGTGAGCAATTCGGTGCGGCCCATGGTGGGCCGTGGGACGTCGCGATGCAGGTCGGTGATCGGCTGTCTGGAAAAATTGTTGACCGAGGATACGTGCACGTCAGCGGGTGTGTCGGGGTCCTGAAACGTGAACGCCATCTCGGTGGCGTCCTCGTTGAACGACACGGAGCCGATGACCCCGGTCCCGGAGGTGATCGCAACGGGCTCGCCGCCGTCGATCGGTACTGCCATCACGTGCCGGGTTGTTCTTGCCGTCTCCGAAACGAGCACGCTCCGGCTATCACCCGTCCAACCGATGATCGCGGGGCTCCGGTCGTGCGTTTCCGCGAGCCTGCGGTGTTGGCCGCCGCCGGCGGGCACGACGTACACATCACCCAAGCCGATAGGCTCGGGCTGATTGCCCGTGGAACGGAGTGCGATCCAGCGGCCATCGGGTGAATACCGCGGACTGCCGTGGATTCCGTTCGACACGACCAACTCTTGCACCGCTTCGCTCGCAAGATTGACGACGGAGATGTCTCCGGAGAGTCGGCTAGTATTGATTCGCGGATCCACTTGGTGGGCGAACACTATGTCGTTGCCGTCGGGCGACCAATCGAAGCTCGATACGTGAAAACTGCCCGCCGTGAGGCGTTGGGTCACGCGTGTGCCCGCTTGATCTTCGTTCACGGGCACGACATAGATGTGATTGTATTTGAAGTTCTGATCCACGAGGATGACGTCGCGTTTTTCTTCCTCGGCTTTCTTCTCTTCTTCGGTGTCCGGATCGCGCATCAAATAGGCGATGTGGCTGCCGACGGGCGACCACCGGTACGACCCCACACCCGGATCAGCGTCGGTGACCTGCTGCGCTTCGCCACCCGTCAGCGGCATCACCCATATCTGTCTCTTGCCCGAGCGAGACGAGGTGAAGGCCAGGAAGCGCCCGTCCGGCGAGAAAGAAGGATTGCTCGTGGACGTATCGCCCTGAGTGTATTGCACGTTCAACTCGCCGTCGGTGGTGACAACCCAGATGTGGCTGAGATACTCGGACTTCTCGCCCTCCATGATCGGCTTGCGTATTACATACGCCACATACTTGCCGTCGGGTGACATTGCCGTGCCTTGAATGGCATGGTACTTCATGCTCAGCTCGGGTGTCCACCGGTGCATATTCTCCTGCGTAATCGCTGCGGACGAGCCAACAGTCAAAAGAGCGATTGCCAAGAGGCAGGGACGAGTTGTTTCGAAGCGCAAAATCATGAGTTCTTTCCTATCAATTGGCATCTGAATCGTAGGGCCACGCCACGGTGAGAGACTAGGCGGTGCGTTGGGTTTCTCCCGCGCCTTCGGCATTTCGTTCATCCAGGGCCTTACGGAACGCCATCACCGCCTCGAAGATCAGCCAGAGTTCGAGGACGAAGATCGCGCCGCCAACCGCGAGCAAGAGTGCCTCGCTGTCGGACCAATAGCGGATCATGTTGCCGATCATGGCCCACGTCGTCATGAACAACAGGAAGCCCATCGGTACCACCGTGATCCAGATGTTGCGGCGGAGCTTCAACAGGAAGATGGAAACGATCAGTAGGCTCAATCCCGCCGTGAGCTGATTCGTCGTTCCAAAGAGCGCCCAGAGCCGCATGCCGCCGGCGCCGCGGTCGATTCCCAGCGCAAGCGCAGCGCAGCTCGCCACTGCAATGAACGTGGCGATCCAACGATTCTGCGCGGCCTTGATCTTGTACTCCACGCCCAGCTCAGTGATGATGTAGCGTTGCAGCCGCACTCCCGTGTCCATGGTTGTTGCGGCGAAGCTGATGACGACCACAGCCGCGAAGATCACGGCGACTTGTTGAGGGATTCCCACGCCCTGCGCGAGAACGCCGATACCCTGGACGAATGCAGTCGTGGCTCCGGCAGCCGCCGAAGCCCACGTGCCATAGTGCTCGTGCCACCCATCCAGTCCCACGACCACCGCAAATCCCGCGGTCGTGGCCAGGATGGAGGTCACGGCCACGATCCCCTCACCCAGCGCGCCACCGTATCCGATGTAACGCGCGTCGGTCTCCTTGTCGATCTGCTTGGAGGACGTCCCCGAAGCGACGAGTCCGTGAAAGCCGCTGATGGCGCCGCACGCAATCGTCACGAAGAGCAGGGGAAACCAACTCGGCGCGTCGGCCGGGAGGTTGGTGTTCACCGCCGGGGCGATCACCTCCGGGTTCGTAATCAGGATTCCCAAGAAGATGATCCCCAGGGCGACGAACAGCTGATGGCTGTTGATGTAATCGCGAGGTTGCAGCAGCACCCAGACCGGCAGTACCGAGGCAAAGAACCCGTACACGAACAGGACGATCACCCACCCGGCGCGAACGCCATCGGTTCTGGCCGCGTCGGCAGCCGCCTGCGCGTCCCCGGCCGCGAGCTGCGCCGCGCTAGGATCGAAACCGAACAGGTCGGGGAGACTGAACGGGACGTACTGTCCCAACCAAATCATCGTGTACAGCGTGAGCAGTGCCGCCACCGACGGCCATATGATTCCCACTCCCGTCCGATAAATGAGAAAGCCGACGAAAACGGCCACGACCAGGCTTCCCCAAACCGGGAACACGGCGCCGGGGTTCCCCATGAACAGATTGGCGATGACAACCGCGAAAACCGCGTTCACCAGGAGGAGCAGGAAGAAGATGATCAAAAGGAATAGGATGCGCGCGCGGCCGCCCACGATCGAATCCGCCAGCGTGCCGATGGATTGCGCTTTGTGTCGGGTCGAGACCCACAGCGTCCCAAAGTCGTGGACGGCCCCGGCGAAGATCGTTCCGAGCACCACCCAGAGAAACGCCGGCAGCCAGCCCCAGATCACGGCGATGGCGGGTCCCACGATGGGCGCCGCGCCGGCGACCGAAGTGAAGTGGTGCCCGAACAGGACGTGACGATTGGTGGGTATGAAATCGACCCCGTCCTCGAACGTATGCGCGGGCGTCTTGAAGTCGGGATCCAGCTGATAGATCCGCTTGGCGATGTATCGGGAGTAGATCTGGTACCCGGTGGCAAACGCCGCCAGGCCGACTACGAGTAGGGCTATCGAGCTCAAGTGAGACCCTCGGGGTTTCGTGAGGGGCTAATCTAGGGTGGCACCAGGCGGTCGCGGAAGGTGCCCAAGCGGGATTCAAGACGTCTCAAGCGGCTCACTGGGTGAATTGACGTATCTGCTCGAGAAGCTTGCGGCCCCGAGCTTTCAACGCGGGGCTACCGGTCTTGACTACTTGATGAAGGACCTTTGTCACCCTTTTCCGCAGCTCGGGATCGTGGTATGAGAGCGACACGAGGGCCCGCAGCGCAAAAGTCCTCACGATCCTGCTCTTGAGGCTGAGATAGGCGAAGAGAATGCCGGCTGCTCTCACGCGCTCGGTGGGCGTCAGGTGGAGCCGAGGGATCATCTGCGCGACGTGCCGGCGAACCTCCTGTTGGTCGATGTTCGCGATCGTGTGAAGCAAGCTTCGCTTGAACGGCTGCAAGAGATCCGGGCGCTGCGCCGTGACCTTCTCGGCCGCGTCCGCCGCCCGCATCCGGACCAGGGGGTCGCCGGAGCGCATTCCTTTGAATAGCTCCCCCAAGAGGGCGGGGTTGCGGAGCACCTGTTGCACTACCTCGTTGGCCCGCCCGATGGAGCGCCGGCCTCCTCCCTGGAGCTTTTCGAGTATGGGGTGCAT
>CAYLZR010000124.1:4264-6277 GCA_964388145.1 uncultured Gemmatimonadaceae bacterium
GTTCGCGATGTCCCTCCCCGCGGTGTCGAAACACCTCCGCGTGCTTTTCGACGCCGGGCTCATTCAGAAGGAGCGCGACGGCCGCCTCCATCGCTGCAGTCTGGAGGCCGACTCGCTCCGGCCGGCCAACGACTGGATGCAGCAATATCGGCGATTCTGGGAGGAGTCGTTTCGACTCGTTAGAGGAATACCTGGAGGGAACTAGGAGGTCCGATGACGATTGATACGCGATTGGATGAAGATCTCGAGACAAGACTGGACTGAAACCTTATTTGGAGGGAAGCATGAGTGACATGATCAAGCCGGTTATCGACCAATTCAAGTTCAACTCGATGGTTTTGAGCCTCGCCACGAGCGATTTGAAAAACGAGGACGCTGGACATCGTCTGCGAGGCGGGGAAGGAAGCTCCGTATCGTTTCTCATCGGGCATTTACTCTCGAGTCGCTACGGGCTCCTGAAGATGCTCGATGCGGGTGAAGAAAATCCCTTCGAGCAACAGTTCGGCCGAAATGTCGAGCCACAAGACGTGAGCGATTATCCTGACATTTCCGAGCTCAACCAGGCGTGGACGGCATTGTCGGACTCATTTCACGCGGCGCTCGAGGGCGCGTCCGACGAGCAACTGTTGGCGCCGCCGCCGGAGGGATTCCCGATTGAAGATCAGACGATGCGGGGCGGGATCAGCTTCCTGAGCTGGCACGAGTCATATCATGTGGGCCAGATCGGGGTACTCAGAACCGAATTGGGGTATTCGTCGACGGAGCATCGGGTACACGCGGCGATGACGGCAAAGTCAGAGTAGGCAGGAGGCAGTCGGCAATAGGGTGTAGCGGCCGGGTTCCCAGGGCTCTACACCCTACAGAAGGTTTCCGAGCCCGCGTAAACTCGCGACCCCCACCACGTCTTCCTCCATCAGAGGCACGCGCTGTGTGCAATGCGCAACAAAGGTCTCGGCGATCTCCTCGAGGTAGCGGGCCTCGCGCCGGCGACGCCGTTGTAAGAACTCGCCTTCGGCGTGGGAGGGGAGCACACGATTCACGAACACGCCTCCGACCGGGATCCGGTACTTGTCGAGCGCGCGGACCGCTTTGGCGGTTTCGAGAATCGGTAGTCGTTCGGGAATGACTACGAAAGCAAACGCCGTTCGGTCACGGTCCGTCACCAGTTGGCGGGCTTTTTCGAACCGCTGCTTGCGTTGATCGAGAGCCTGAAGTACGGGGTCATCCTGATCGTGATGCGATCCCGCAGCGGCCCCTGCCACGTTGCGCCACATTCTGCCAAGGACGTTGACCTTCTTGCGATGTGAGATGAGACCGGTGATCCAGGCCGTCATGGTTTCGGGCAACGACAAAAGTCGCAGGGTGTGTCCCGTGGGCGCCGTGTCGAACACGATCCGCTTGTAGTTGCTGCCGTCCTCGTCGAGGATCTTGGTGAAACGATCGAACAGCGCCGACTCCTCTGCGCCTGGGGAGACCCGTGCGATGTCGATCTGCCGTTCGACCTCACCGGCCAGGCGGGGTGGCACCGTGTCGGCGATGCGCGCTTTTACGTCGGCAATGTAGGTTTCGACTTCCCGTTCGGGATCGATTTCCATCGCCCATAGGTTGTCGACCACGGCCTTCGGCTCGCCAGCCAACTTGTGTTCGAAAATGTCACTGGTGGAATGCGCCGGGTCCGTCGAAACGAGGAGCGTGCGATCGCCTCGGTCTGCCGATACGAGCGCGAATGCGGAGGCAATGGTCGTTTTCCCCACGCCCCCCTTTCCGCCAAAGAACAGGACATGGCGTTCGAGTAGTTGGTTGGCTAAAGAACTTGTTGCCATAATGCAAAAGGAGGCCGAGCCCCCTCGTATTCCTGCCTCCCCTGCCTCCCCTGCCTCTCCTGCCTCCCCTGCCTCCCCTGCCTCCCCTGCCCTTGACCACCCCCTACCTTACCCTATATTAGCCTCCACTAAACTAATTACGAGGCAAGCAACAACATGGGCATCGAACTCGAACTCCTGGTTCTACTCC
>CAYLZR010000125.1:0-4477 GCA_964388145.1 uncultured Gemmatimonadaceae bacterium
CATGAACTACGCGTGGGTCATCGACCAAACCAAATGCATCGGGTGCCACGCATGCAGCACAGCCTGCAAGTCGGAGAACGACGTCCCCCTCGGCGTGCACCGGACGTGGGTGAAGGCGGTGGAGGTCGGTCAATTCCCAAACGTGCGCCGCCACTTTGCGGTGCTTCGCTGCAACCACTGCGCAGAGCCCCCATGTGTATACATCTGCCCTGTGAACGCCATGTTCCAACGGGCGGACGGCATCGTGGATATCGCACACGACCGTTGTATCGGTTGCAAAGCGTGCATGCAGGCCTGTCCCTACGATGCGATTCACATGGACCCGACAGAGAACACCGTGGCGAAGTGCCACTTCTGCGCCCATCGCATCGACAAAGGTCTTTTGCCGGCCTGCGTCGTCGTGTGCCCCGTCGAGGCGCTCGTGTTCGGCGACATGGACGATCCGTCGTCGCGCGTGAGCCGCTACCTCGGCTCGACACCCGTGACCGTCCGGCGCCCCGAGCAGAACACACGGCCCAAGGCGTTCTATGTCGGCGCACACGCCGCAACCCTCGAACCACTCGCCGCGGCACATGAGGACGCGTACATGTGGAGCGAGAGACGCACGGGAACGGCGAAAGATTACTCGGCGGACTTCAGCGTATTCTCGCTGCTGAAAAGCTCGAAGAATGGAAACGGCCGCACACCTCGCTCGCGCATGCCCAAGGCGCGGGTGGCGTACGACGTGCACCATTTGATCCCGTGGGGAGCCAAGGTTTCGGGTTACCTGTGGACGAAATCGGTGGCCGCCGGTTCGGCGTTCGTGGCCGCGCTTGTGATGTTGTTCGGAAGCGGCGCCACCGATTCACTGCTTTCCACTGTGGCCCCGGTCGTGGCCATGGTGGCGCTTGCCGCAACGGGGGTGTTACTCATTGCGGACCTCAAGCGACCCGAGCGGTTTTGGTTTATCCTGTTCAAGCCGCAGTGGCGATCTTGGCTCACGCGCGGCGCGTACATCATAACCGGCTTCGGCATGTTGCTCAGCACCTGGCTGTTGCTCGAGTTCACCGGCCGCGAGGCTTCCGAACCTGTCCTTTGGGCAACAGCGGTGCTCGCGTTCTTGACAGCCGTCTATACCGCGTTCCTGTTTGCCCAGTGTGAAGCGCGAGATCTGTGGCAAAGCCCTCTAGTGGGACCCGCACTGGCATTTCAAATGTTGATTGGCGGCGCTGGATCACTGCTGCTCTTGACGGGATTCGTAACGACCACGCCGGCCGTCACCGACCTGCTTTCGAACATCCTTCTCGCCGGCTTGGTGCTCCATCTTTTGGGAACGCTTGCTGGTGAGGTTGCTGCGCACCATGGATCGAGCAATGCCGCCGCCGCTGCGCACGTGTTGATCAAGGGTCGCTACGCACTGTTGTTCTGGGGATCGCTCGTGGTCGGCGCCGCCGTCCCGGCGATTCTCTTGTCGACGGGAATCACGATGCCGGTGGCGGCCGCGCTTGCCCTGGTCGGGCTGCTAATGTACGAGCACGCGTTCGTCATGGCCGGACAGTCGGTGCCGGTGTCGTGAGGGAGCCGGGAGCGAGGAGCGTGGAGCGGGGAGCTCACCGCTCTCACGTCTTACGATTAAAGAGAGGATGACGTGAAACCAGACGATCTAACCAAGTCCCAGCACCCCGCAGACCTCGACCCCATGCAACCGGGACTCCGCGCGTACCCGCCGCGCGAGGCCTGGGACAGCTGGACCGAGTACGAGTCACGCGACTGGCCCAATCGCAAAGAGCACACTTACACGCTCGTACCCACCAGTTGCTTCAACTGCGAATCGGCCTGCGGATTGCTCGCTTACGTCGATCACGAAACCGGTGAAGTGCGCAAATTCGAAGGCAACCCGCTGCATCCGGGAAGCCGAGGCCGAAACTGTGCCAAGGGGCCCGCTACCCTCAACCAGATACAGGATCCGGATCGCATTCTCTATCCTTTGAAACGGGTCGGACCACGGGGTGAAGGAAACTGGGAACGTGTGTCCTGGGACGATGTACTCGACGACCTCGCTGGTCGGATTCGAAACGCCATCGTCGAAGACCGGAAGAACGAGATCATGTACCACGTGGGCCGGGCCGGCGAAGACGGATACGCAACACGCGTACTCACCGCCTGGGGTGTCGACGGCCACAACTCTCATACCAACATCTGTTCCGCGGGTGCACGCTGTGGCTACGCCTTTTGGATGGGGATTGACCGGCCGAGTCCGGATTATGCAAACGCCAAGGCCATACTTCTCATCAGCGCCCATCTCGAGAGCGGTCACTATTTCAACCCGCACGCGCAACGCATTCTCGAGGGCAAGCGCGGCGGCGCCAAGGTCATCGTACTCGACCCGCGCCTGTCGAACACCGCCACACACGCCGATCACTGGTTGCCCACGTTTCCCGGTAGCGAGCCGGCGGTGTTGCTCGCCATCGCCAACGTGCTCCTGCGTGAAGATCTCATCAATCGTGACTTCGTCCGTCGCTGGGTGAACTGGGAAACGTTCATGCGGGCCCGGCATCCGGACGATGAACTCACTTTCGAAAAATTCCTTGTTCGCCTCAAGGAGACTTACGCAGAGTACACGCCGGAGTTCGCCGAATCGGAGTCGGGCGTGCCGGCCAAGACGATCGTCGAGGTCGCACACATCATCGCCGACGCCGGCGAGGCCTTTTCAGCCCACAACTGGCGCGCTGCCGCGGCCGGCAACCTGCACGGATGGATGACGGCTCGAGCGTTGTTCTTCTTAAACGTGTTGACGGGAAGCGTCGCCACCAAGGGTGGAACCAACCCCAACGCATTCAACAAATTCGTTCCCAAAGCGCACACGTCACCACCGCCCACCGGTGAGTGGAACGAGCTCAGCTGGCCGAAGGAATTTCCGCTGTCGTTTTACGAGATGTCCTTCCTGCTGCCACACCTCTTGAAGGATGGCCGCGGAAAGCTCGCCATGTACTTCACACGCGTGTACAACCCCGTGTGGACCAACCCCGACGGATTTACCTGGATCGAAGTTCTCAAGAACGAAGCGCTCGTGGAGTGTCACGCCGCTCTCACACCGGTATGGAGCGAAACGGCCTGGTTTGCGGATTACGTGCTGCCGGTGGGACTAGGAAGCGAGCGGCACGACCTTCACTCGTACGAAACCCACGCATCCAAGTGGATAGGATTCCGGCAGCCGGTGTTGCGAGTTTTTCGCGATCGGATGGGGAGACCCGTCAACGACACGCGCGACGCCAACCCAGGCGAGGTTTGGGAGGAAAACGAATTCTGGATCGAATTGTCGTGGCGCATCGATCCCGATGGATCGCTCGGTATTCGGCAGCACTTTGAATCGCCGTACGAACCAGGCAAGAAGATATCCATCGACGAGTACTATCGCTGGATTTTCGAAAACTCGGTGCCGGGCCTTCCCGAAGCCGCCGCCAAAGAGAACATGTCGCCACTCGAGTACATGCGACGGGTGGGCGCGTTCGAAGTCGAGAGCAACGTTTACCAGACTCACGAGACGGAGATCGCAGAGAGCCCCGACCTACAGGTCCATGCGGCAACCGGGGTCGTCACGAACGAGAGCGGTGCCGAAGTCGGTGTGCAGATCGACGGCACCATCCGGCAGGGATTTCCTACGCCGAGCAGAAAGTTGGAGCTGTATTCGGACACGTTGGAGGCGTGGGGTTGGGGGGAGTATGCCATACCGACATACGCCACCAGCCACGTAGCGCAGAGCCAGTTGGACACGGCAAACAACGAGTTTTGCCTCGTGGCGACGTTCCGGCTCCCGGTGTTGATCCACACAAGGAGCAACAACGCAAAGTGGCTGAACGAAATCGCTCACTCGAATCCGCTATGGCTCAATCCCGACGATGCCAACAGACTTGGCGTTGAGACGAACGATCTCATCCGCGTGAACACCCACATCGGTTATTACGTAATACGCACCTGGGTCACGGAGGGGATTCGCCCCGGCGTGGCGGCGTGCTCACACCACATGGGTCGGTGGCGGCTGAAGGAGTCGGAGGGCAACGCACGTTGGTCGTCCGCCAAGGTGTCGATTCAACAAGACGGAACGCAGTTTCTCATGCGACGTGAACAAGGCGTGTCCGCGTTCGAGTCGGACGACCGCGACTCTCAGTTGGTGTGGTGGCACGACAGCGGTGTACACCAAAACCTTACGTTTCCCGTCCAACCCGATCCCATCAGCGGCGCGCACGCCTGGCACCAGCGCGTGCGGTTGGAACGCGCGCATGCCGAAGATCGCGAAGGCGACATCTCGGTCGACACCGCGCGGTCGCACGAGATTTACAAAGAGTGGATGGCGAAGACTCGGCCCGCGCCGGGTCCGGGTGGGTTGCGGCGGCCGGAATGGTTGCAGCGGCCGATGAAGCCAAACAAGGAAGCGTACCGTATGAGCGAGGAACGCTGATTTCGTATCGAGGGGTGCCGGACCGGCTTACGACTTACG
>CAYLZR010000125.1:4577-6268 GCA_964388145.1 uncultured Gemmatimonadaceae bacterium
ACGGCTCACGGCTCACCCTGCCAGTTCAGCGCGCACGGTAAGAATCAAGGCTTGATCACCCGGCAGCTGGAGTGTACCGAGCACGATGGTGTTGCCGATGCCCAACACGACGGATGCGCTGAACAAACGGCTGTTATTTCCGTCTAACTGGACCTCGAGGTCCACCATTGTTGACTCCCCGCCGCCAACCTTTCCGATATTGGCGCCTACGTCGTAAAAGGCAAACATCAACCGTGCCCCCGACTGATTGTCCGGGTCCTGCGTGAACATCTTCTGATTCACCTGGCTTTGCTCTAGACCTGTCACCGAGCCTTGCGCCACGAGCCGATACCCGCCAAAGCGAAACAGCCTGCGTAACTCTTCCTCCACCTCGGCAATCGCCGGATCCGCCGAGCCACCACCGTTCGCCAGGATAACCTGAAAATGCAAGGTTACGCTTTGTCGAGGGGTGTCGAACTCCTCGAGCACCCGTGTGATTCGGTCCAGGTTGTCCGACGTCTCACGAACCGTGAGCACGCCTTGCATCGCGGTAGCTGCTCCCGGTGCGTTGGGCCGATCCCCATAGACATAGGGGTCGATGACCGTCAGGGCGACCAGATCGTCCAAGGACTGCAGCCGGAACGTCCTCGTTTCGAGAGCGACGCCACTGCCGCACGCCGTGAGCAATATCGCCGGCAATACAGATTTTCTTGTCCAGATTCCGAGGTTCATGTGTTCCTCTCTCAGTAGAACCACACCACGGTGATTTTCGGGTTGTTGGTCTCGAGAACCAATGCGTTCGTGTTGGGAGCCAGCCGAACGGTTGGTTGCTCCGGGGCTGACCCGGCGAGTTGCGCTGGTGGATTTCCCAACGGCATGGACGGCACCGGGTCACGAGTGACCAATAGTGCCAACACAGCGGCGGCTGCGGCCGGAATCACAAACCGAATCAGCCGGCGGCGGCGAACCCGCTGAATAGCCGCCCGTCGCACAGCCGGCAGCACCCTTTCAACCCCGCGGTCCGCATCGACGGAGTGAATCTGGGCGGCAAGCATTTCGTGTCCCGAAAGCAACTCGGCGGCAACCGCTTGGCAGCGGCCGCAACCTTGGATGTGCACAACCAACTCGACATCGCCGCGACCTTCCAGTTCTTCGGGATCTGCGTCGAGCATTCGCTCGAGTGCCAATTCACAATTCACGGCCGTACGCCTCCACCAAGCTAGGGTTCGCCTCGAGAATCTTCTTGCGAATAAAGCGGCGGGCGCGTAGCAAATGTCCACGCACCGTCGTTGGTTTCATGCCGAGCATCTCGGCAATTTCCGAAGACCGATAACCTTGCAAGTCCGCCAAGTGAAACACCTCGCGCTGCCTCTCCGGCAGCTCGTCGAAGAATGCCCGAACCAGACGCGCCGCCACGCTGTCGTCTATCGCGTCAGCGTGAACAGGCGCTTCGGATTGTTGGCTCTCGACATTCACCTCGTCGTCCAACAACTCCAGGTGTCGCCGCGCACCTCGGTAATGATCCGCAACCGCGTTTGACGTGATCCGGTAGGTCCACGTCGTGATCTTTCCTCGGCTCTCGAACTGGTTTATGTACTTGCTCACGCGGATCATCGTCTCCTGAGTCACATCCTCGGCGTCTTGCGCACTGCCCGTCTTTACGAGGGCCCACCGCAACACCAGTGGGTACAGCCCCCGCACCACCGCTTCCA
>CAYLZR010000126.1:0-6241 GCA_964388145.1 uncultured Gemmatimonadaceae bacterium
ACCCGGCAAAGTCGACATCTTCGACCTGCAAACCTTCAAGCGTGTGGCCGACGTGTCCGTGGCGCAGCAGGCGGGTGGGATTGCGTTTTGGAAAATGAGTGCTAGTAGGTAGTGGGCAGTGGGCAGTAGGCAGTGGGCGATGGGTGTTCGAGTTTGTCGCCGTCAACGCGAAACAGCTACTGCCCACTGCCTACTAGTTCCTCTTTCTGGCCTTTAGGAATACATCAATGTTTCCCGGCCGATCGTTTTCGTAATACAGTCGAATGCGTCCGTCGCCCGTCTGATTGATGACGGCGGGGATCGAATTCGCCGTTACGAACCAGCCTTCCGGAAGAACCACCGAATTACGCGGACGGCCGAAGCTGCGGTCCCAGATCAATTCGTCACCAACGCGGAGATAGCGATTCGGATCGGTATACGTTTCTTCGATACGCAACCGCAGCGAGTGACCAGGCTCAACCGGGTCGAACCATATCACGACCACTTCCGTCTCGGGCGTGATCTGCCCGCCGATGCGGACGCCACGTTCTCCGATTTCGTTTCCGCGCAGTGTCTCGACGCGTAATTCCTCTCCGGTATCGAGAATCATGGCGGAAGGGTTGGATGCCTTGCTTCCGGAGCGTACAACGTTGACGTACCGATCGATGCCGGCGCGACCCTCGGTGTAGTCGTGGTACAACCGAAACGAGTGCGTTTCCGGTTGCTGTAGGAAATACACAATCTCCCGATCTTGAAACGCCCGCTCGGAAAAACGATAATCGACCCGCGCACCTGCGGGCACAGTTCGGGTCGTGGTCGGCGTCTCCGCCTCCACACGGTCCGGGTTCGCGCGACTGTCTGTGGAAGCCGTTGAGGGAAGTCGTCGGCCCCTGATCACGTGTGCCACGGCGCCGGGCCCGGAGTTCATGAAACTCACCCTGATCCTTCCGTCGGCCTCCATGTCGACTTGAGACGGGTAGTTCGTGCCGATCAACTCAAACCCTTTGGGCAAGACGATCGCGTTGCGCCTGATGCCGAGCGAACGCTCGAACGTGATCGTATTGCCTTCACTCGTGTAGCTTGCGGGATCACGATACGTCTTGTCGATGCGGAGCCGCACTTCGCCACCGTCCGGCACTGCTCGCAACAGCTTTACTTGAATGAACTGTCCTTCGGGGTTGGCGTTGAGCATTCCCTGGTCGCGCGCCGCGGTCCCATCGACGACCTCCCAGTCGAGCCGCTGCCCCGTCATCAGGTCGTACACCGCGTGCACCGTCGGCTCGCTCCCCCGTCGAATGCCGTTGAAGTAGACCGTCGCGCCGGGCGTCGTCGCACTCACGTCGTAGATGATGCGAAAACTTTGGGATGCCGGGTCGAGGAGTTCGTACCGCGTATAGGGATCGGCGGAGGTTTGACGGAAGGATTGGGCGCTGGCGGCGCCGGGAAGGACGAGGAGGCCAGCTAGGAGCAGTTTGTTATTCATAGGGATTCGAGCCTGGCTTTGACTAGGTGATAGGTGATAGGTGATAGGTGTTAGGTGTTGGGTTTTAGGTGTTGGGGCTTGGGCCTTAGGTGTCGGCCGTCAATACCTAGCACCCATTACCTAACACCTAAAACCAAAAAACCGTCACACCTACATGACCGGCCGCGCTTTGGGCTGCAACTTCACCGCCCACAACCCGCTGTTCGTATCCGAGAAGAAGACGTGTCCCTTATGCGGCATTGCGCTCCATACCATGGTGGAGTTGGCGACGTAACCCTGCGGATCGGCGGACCTGAACACCGCAATTTCCCTGCCTTGCGTGTACAGATTCCCCATGAGTTCTCCGGACACGTCTACGACACGCATGCCGCCCTCGTAGTACGCCTGGTACAACTTGTCGTCTTCGACCCAGATGTTGTGCGTGCCGAATTCCGTCACTTCAAATCGCGCCACCATTTGGGGGTGTTCCGGATCGGTGAAGTCGATGACCTGGATGTAGCCTTGGGTGCTCAGGAGCGACCCACCGGTGCCGGTCGCCGGATCGAAGCGTTGGGCGTAATCGCCGCCCGGGGCATGCGAACCTTCGTTCGCCAGGCCGCGACGGCTCATGATCTCGTCGCCGATGAAGATGTAGAACTTGTCAGTGGACTGTGACTTGTATGGGAACACCGCATGCGTTCGTCCGCTCGGCACGGAGTAGCTGGTCACGAAGACCGGGTTGTCGATCGTGCCGCCCCAGCGACCGTTCCCCACGTCGACCACGACCACCCCCGTTCCCCACTCCGCCGAGTAGGCAATGCCGTCGTGCACCCACACGTCGTGCACTCTGCTGTCAGGATGGTTGTATTCGCTTACGTATTTCGGGTTGTACAAGTCGCGTACGTCGATGATGACGTACTTGTCGCCGCCGGAGAGAGCGAACACGTAATCGTCGGTGGGAAACGCGTTGTGCACTCCGCCGGTCAGCCCTTCGTCATACGTCGCGGCGATCTTCGGGTGCGCCGGGTCGGCGAGATCGAGAATGACCACACCGTTTCGTCTGTTCGATGCGCCTTCTCGCGTCATCGTGGCGTATCGTGCATTCGGCGCTACCTTCACGTCGTTCACCGAACGCGCGTCGACCTGAATCGAATCGGTCTTGAAGATGTTGCTCGGATCGGTCACATCCCAGACAAACGCGTGGCCGTCGGCGACCTTGGAACCAGTCAACGCGTAGTCGCGCCCGTCGAGTCCTTCGAACACCCAGAAATCCGTCGTGCGGCTTCTGGATTGGGCACCCAACCCCATGATCTCGAGCCGCTGCACGGCATCGCGCGCTACCGCGCGGAACGATTTGCGGTCGCTGAGGGGTCCGGCCGATGCGACCACCGTGTGCACGCCTGGTACGTCGGCGACGAATTTTCCACCGTTCAACTGCCCCGGTGCGCTCGGCGCGATGATGTCCGACGGTGGGGTGTACGAGTGGGTCCACGAGATGGGAACGTCGTCGAACACTCGGCCTGCGGCGTCTCGCACCACGGCGGTGAAATTCTGCACGTCGCCGGTGCGGACCTCGTCGAGGCCTCCCTGTATTTCCAAGCTCGTAGCCGACAGCGGCTCGACGTCGTAATCCACTTGTCCCCGTACGCCTTGGAACGAGGCGGTGATCGTGACCCGGCCGGCGCTCACTGCCGTCAGGTTCCCGAAGAGATCCACACGCGCCACGTCGGGGTTCGAGCTGGCCCACGCAAATTCTGCATCATCACGCGCAGAACCGTTTGCAAGCAGGGCGGTGCCCCAATGCCGAATCGTCGTGCCGACATACAGCCGCCCGGGGTCTTTTCCCAATTCGATACTCGTGACCACCGGCCAGCGTACCGTCAGCGGAATGGTTAGTGACACGGGGCTACCCTGCCGGCCGACGAGCGTGGCGACGATCTGGTACGCACCCGGAGTCAATCCTTGAAGGGCGCCGTCGCGATAACTCGCCGCTTGGCGCGGGGGGGCGATCCGTATACCGACGTCAACGACGTTCCCCCCTGCATCGAGCGCGACGACACTGAACACGACGGATTCGCCGGCGGTGACGGTCACCGTGGGCGGCCGGGCCTCGAGCCGTACGACGCTTGCCGCGTCCTGAGCGTTAACGGGAACGGCGCCGAGGGCGAGTGCGAAAACGGCGACGGAACCAAGCGGAAGTACTTTGGACATCGTGAATTCCTCGGGCAGGAGTTACTCGAGACTGATGTCAGTAATATGGGCTTGGGGGAATGCGATGGCGAGGAGTGTCGGGTTTCAGGTTTCAGGTTTCAGGTGTCAGGTTACCGGGTTGATCGACCCGTCGGCCGTGCATTGGATCGCTCCCGTCGCGGCTGCCGAACACCCTGAAACCTAGAACCTGAAACCTGAAACCTATCTAGTCCCGTTAGACACGCTCACCTTATTGCGCCCCGCTTTTTTTGCGCGATACAGGGCCTTATCGGCGAAGGTGATCACTTCGGAGGGAGCCGACCGCCCGTCGCTGCGACCCGCAGCGCCGATACTCACCGTCACCGAAATCTTTTTTGGGGGTCTGCCCTTGGGCTTGGAATTCTCGGGTTTTTCTTTTGGGCGATCCTTACCGCGCAACACAAACTTCGCTTCCTCGATCGACGCGCGTAACTGTTCGAGAATCGGCCGCACTTCTTTGGGGACACGCCCAGGAAAGACGAGGGCAAACTCCTCCCCGCCATAGCGATACGCCTTGCCACCTCCTCCCACGCGCTCCAATTGCGCGGCGACTTTCCGTAACACCTGATCGCCCACTTCGTGGCCGTAGCGGTCGTTGAACGTCTTGAAACGGTCAACGTCGACCATGGCGATCGTGTACTGTCCGTTCAACCGGAGCAGCTCTTCGCTCAACGCGCGACGGGCCGGGAGTCCCGTCAGCCCGTCGCGGTACGCCATGTAGTGCGACGCCTCGATCGCGGAAGCGATGAGGACGATGCCGGCAGTCGAGAAATGGATGGTGGAGATGGGCACGCCGCTCGACGCACTCAACGCGAGGAAGCACGCGATCAAGGCCCACAGAAAACCGCGTCCAGTCGCGTTGGGGCGTTGCACGAGACGGGTAACCAGCCAACCGACCGCGCCAGCAAACATTACCAGCGCCGGCTGCGCAACCGGCGTCCACGCGAACCAGCTTTCCGGAAGAGGCGAGAGATGTAGCGCGCCGTTCACCCATCCAGGCGTCGAGTTTGCCAGCAACATGATCGCGGCTGCTTGCAACAGAATCGCGCCCAACCTGCCCTGTCCCAATGGCGTAAACGTCCCGCGCTCTTTGACCCACCCGAGCCAGGCCAGGTTGATCGGGACGAGAAAGGCCACAGCCTGATAAATCGGAGAAGCCGGATCGGGAATCTCGCCGACGTAGAGCAGGAGGCCCCGGTCGGCTAGGGCGAGGGCGACGAAGCTGAACAACAAACGGCTGCGGCGGAATCGCCAACTGACGAAGAGGCCGGCGATGAAGACGCCATACGGAAGAAATCGCAACGACTCCGGCATGGCTTCGGGGGTGATCGCCGTGGCCATGTACACGAGGATTGCCACGAGGAGCACCCCCTCGAGCCCGATGAGCGACGCGAGTTTCTTGAGTACCGTCAACGTCATTCTGTTTCAGCGCAAGGTGTTCGAGTCTGCCAGACGTCGGCGCACAGACGTGAACCGAGCACTGCAATTTAGACTTCAAATGCGTGACCGGATGTGTCGTGGGTTACACGGAGGTGTGGATCAATCGACGGCGTTACGATCGTAAGAAACGATGTTCTCCCACTCGCTCGCATCCGACCGAGCGACCACCGCCACCACGGGCTCCGTATCGCTCACGTTGAATACCTCGTGGGGAACACCGGGCTCGATGAAGATGAAATCCCCTGCCACGTTCTCGACCGTTTGCTTCAACCCGTCGCCGTATTCGTGCCGCACTTTCCCCTGGAGCAAATAGAGCATCACCTCGAAGTCCACGTGGATGTGGGCATACGCTACCCCGCCGGGCGGGATCGTGGCCACGTTCATGGACAATTGCTTCGAACCGACGTTTTTCTCCGACATGCCCGGCTTGTACCGGATGTTGTTCCAACTGCGGCAATTCGCACTGCCGCGAATCACACTGATCCCGTCCCTTCCCTCGACATACTGTTTCAGATCTTCCGATTCGCCCATCATTCACCTCGTTCGCATTTGCTCACGGCCGACGCCCAATAATAGTAGTGCTTGGCCTCTACGCGAGTTGCGCACCTCGGATCCCCGCCCCCTCCTTGACGCCGTTCCGAAACCGCCGATTATCAGAACAGGAACAACGAGGGGCCGAGGGACATATCTCACGCCGGGCAGGGGGAGCAAGACCGTGAAGAAGGTGGACCCGAGAAAACTGCAGCGACTCGCCGAAAAGAATCGCGAAGCAAGCAAGGCCGAGCGAGACGCCGAAGAGGGCAGGCCGCCCGAAACCAAGGGGGGAAAAAAGCGCGACTTCTCGGAGGAACCGCCGAAGCGCGACCCGCGCTACGAAGGCGCAGACCGCCTCTTTACGGAAATGAAACGCAAAGACCGTCCGTAGGTCAATTTCCCAAACTGCCGGACCAGAATCGGCTGCGGCTCGGGCTAACCCATTGATTCTCAAGGGGTTTCGGGCTTCTGCCAAATACTGCATACTGTAGCCCCAAAGAAACCGAACTACCCCATGACAGTTGTCGGCGCTCTCGCGCTTCTCATCCTGCTGACCGCTTCCGGCTGGTCGGTCATTGTGGCCGCCCGGCCGGGAGA
>CAYLZR010000127.1:0-6234 GCA_964388145.1 uncultured Gemmatimonadaceae bacterium
ACGATGTAGGGCGCGTCATGTACGGCCCCCGCGAGTCCCACTACCCCGGCAAGAGAGAAGATGAAGGAGGCGACCAAAACGCCGACGCCTATTACACTCACCGCCCGCTTGGCGTCCGGCCGGAAGAAGCTCAGCCAACCGTTCGCCAGAAAGCCCAGCAACGGCAGGAGCACCGCGAGCCAGACCAACGAAACTGAGTCGGGTGAGTCGGGCATCATCCTCGCAGCAGGTTTAGGTTCTGCAGATCGACGGTCTCCTTATGACGGTAGATGGCGATGATGATGGCAAAGCCTACCGTTGCCTCCGCGGCCGCGACCGTCATGACGAAGAAGACAAACACTTGCCCGTCCGTGCCAAGTTGCTGCGCCAAGGCAACGAAGGTCAGGTTGACAGCGTTGAGCATCAGCTCGATGCACATGAAAATGATGATCGCGTTACGCCTGATCAGCACACCGAGCACGCCGATCGTGAAGAGGATCGCAGAAACACTGAGTGCCTGGCCGAGTAACATCTAGATCTTCCTCTTTGCCAACACGACGGCGCCGGCGATGGCCGAGAGCAAGAGAATCGCCGTCAGCAAGAACGGCAGCAGGTACGTCGTGTAGAGCGACTGCGCCACCATCGCGATCGCGCCTTCCTCCACCGTCATCCTATTCAACTCGCCCGCTGGAAGCCGGATCTGGTCCACCGGAACGACCCGGGTGACGACCCACAACTCCACCGTTACGAACACCCCGAGTGCTACGCCGATGATCCGACCGCCCCATCCCTTCATGTCGGTCGTGAGCTGGTCGCCGAGGTTCAGCAGCATGATCACGAAGAGAAACAGCACCATGATCGCGCCGGAGTACACCATTATCTGGAGGGCGGCGATAAAGTGCGCGTCGAGCAGTAAGAACAACACCGCCGTCGCAAACAGCGTAACGATGAGCCACAGAGCGCTCGACACCGGACTTCGCCGGGTCACACAGAGCAACGCAGACACGATCGCGGTGCCGGCGTGGAGCCAAAAAATGGCTTCGAGCATTCCCTATTCGCCCTTGGGGTCGGAGGGATCCCACAAGGTGGACACCGGGTGCGTTTGCGCGCACAGCCGTTCCAGGTCGTAGACGAAGCGATCCCGCTCGTACTCGGCGTTTTCGTAGTGGACGCCGACGTGGATCGCTTCTTCCGGGCACACTTCCTGGCAGTATCCGCAAAACACGCAGCGAAACTCGTCGATCTCGTAGATCAACGGATAGCGGTTTCCTTCTTCGTCTTCTCCGGGCACCAATTTGATGCAGTTAGCCGGGCACACCTGTGGGCAGAGACCACATGCGACACATTTGGACCGTCCCTGTTCGTCGGTGAGCATGCGGTGTGTGCCGCGCCAGCGAGACGAAATCTGCCACGTGTCATCGGATTTCTGTTCCGGATACTGCATGGTCACTTTCTTGCGGAAGAGATGGCTGAACGTCAGCGCCATCCCTTTCAACGTCGCTCGGAGGTAGCTGACCTCACGCTCCGGGCGTCGCATCGTCTTGACCGTAATCGCCATTATCTGCCCACCTCGCGATGCGTGCGCCCGAACAACAGGCGGTTGTTGTCCAACATGAAGAACACGGCGTACACGACAACCACATTCATGGCAAACAGAACCGCGCCGTACCCCCGCCCGGTCGACCAGCCGATTTCATCCAACACCAGCACCGTCCCGCCAAGAATCAGGATGTAGGCCAACAGCACTGGAAGCATGAACTTCCACCCGAGTTGCATGAGCTGGTCGAAGCGGAATCGCGGCAGCGTCCAGCGAACCCAGATGAAGACGTAGATGAAAAACAGCGTCTTCACCGAAAAGAACATCAAGGTCAACAGCGACTTGAAGATGGTCGGCTCGCCCGAGTCCCAAGCTGTAAACGGAATGTCCCATCCGCCAAGGAACAGCGTAGCGACCAAAGCGGAGCCGGTGATGATGTGAGTGTACTCCGCGATGAAGAACATCGAGAACTTCATCGAGCTGTATTCCGTGTGATACCCCGTCACGAGCTCTGATTCTGATTCGGGCAGGTCGAACGGGAGTCGATTTGCCTCCGCGAGGGTGCTCACGAAGAAAAAGATGAAACCCAGCGTGAGCGCAAACACAAACCATACCGATTCTTGTTGGTGGGCAATGATTTCTGGGAGTGTCACATTGCCCGCCAGCATGAAGACGCCGATGAAGCTGAACCCGAGCGCGACCTCGTAGCTCACCATTTGCGCGCTCGCGCGCAGGCCGCCAAGCAACGAGTACTTGTTGGCCGACGCCCAACCCGCCAGCACCACACCGTATACCGCCAGACTCCCGATCGCGACGATGAACAACATGCCGATCGGCAGGTTGGCGATCATCATCGGCATCGGCCCGGCATGCACAAAACGGCCTAGCAGTGGGAGCGTGAAATCGAAGTACACCGGCATGGGCGCGGCAAACGGGATGACGGCGAACAACAACATCGCCACAATGAAAGAAGCCGCCGGCGCCAGGACGAAGAGGAACTTGTTGGCCTGTGCCGGCCACACTTCTTCTTTGGCAAAGTTCTTGATGCCGTCGGCCACCGATTGGAGCAAGCCCTCCGGCCCGACTCGGTTCGGACCCAATCGGTCTTGCTTCCAAGCGCTGACCCGACGCTCCGCCCAGATCACCATCATCACCCCGATCATGATCACCGTGAAAACCACCGTGATCTTGATCGACGACAACAGTATGAAGCCTTTCAGTTCTTCCGGCGTCATGCCGACACCGCCGCGTCAGACAGGACTTTCCCGCGTGTACCCAACGCTGGATAGCTGAGACCCGCGAACGCACTCTCGGCTTCGGCCATCAGCGCGAACGCCTCCTCCGCACTGAAGAGGGACTCACCACGACTCAGTTCCTTGAGCGTCTCGCCCAAAATCCACCAGGCCGGCCTCGCCATGCCCGGGGCCGTCTTCGCTTGGTAGTAGCGCTGGACCCGCCGGTCGCGATTGACCAACGTGCCGTCTTCTTCCGCCGTGTTCGCTGTGGGGAGGACCAGGCTGGCGCCTCGAGCGGCATCGGGCAGTACGGTCCCGAGGTAGATGACGTGCGCGGCCTTAGCCAGCGTCTCTCGGTCGATCCCCGCGAGATCGTCGTCCACGACGACGACCAGTGAGGCTCCGGCGATGGCCTGCGCCGCCGCGTCGTACTCTTCGCCGTACCCCAACGCCGTGGCACCGGCCACGTTTGCCGCGCGTTCGCTGCGAAGCGCCAGGTTGGGCACGCCACGCAGCGGCACTTCGCCCGCCACTCGTTCCACCCGGACGGCGGCGGCAGTGTCGAAATCCGCCAACAATTTTTTCGCCAGGAACATCGCCTCGTTCGAAGCGTTCGGCGAAGAGAGCAACACCGCGCGCCCGCTGGAACCGCTCACCAGCCTCGCCGCCTCGTTGAGGGCGTGATCCCAATCGGTCGCATGCAGGTCACCGTCGTGAGAGATCAACGGGGCTTCGATACGGTCCCCGCGGTTCATCCAGCGGTAGTGCATTCGACCGGTGTCGCACATGAAGTGCCCGTTCACCTCGCTGTTCGCGCGCGGACGGACGCGAACAACAACGTCGTTCCTGGTGTCGATATTCGTGTTGCACCCCTGCGAACACCGCGTGCACACACTGGGGGTGCGATCCAATTCCCACGCGCGGGCCTTGTGGAGGAAGTCTTTGGAAATGAGCGAACCCACCGGACACAGGTCCACGACATTCCCCGCCCATTCATTATCCAAAGTGGCGTCCGGATGGATGCCGATGAACGCCCGATCGCCCCGCTCGCTGACGTTGAGGACGGATTCGTCGGCGACGTGATCCATGAACCGTACACAACGAGTACACAGAATGCAGCGATTGGGGACGTAGAGAACGTCGGGACCAAATTCCTCTACGGGATTGAAACGCTTTGCAAAATCGCCGTATCTGGTGTTGGAGCGACCTTCTTGGAATACGTAGTCCTGAAGCTCGCACTCACCCGCCTGGTCACAGATGGGGCAATCCAGAGGGTGGTTGATGAGAAGAAACTCGAGAACCGATTCCCGCGCTTTGAGCGCCTCGTCGCCAAAGACCGTGACGACCTGGCCGTCGGCTACCTCGGTTGCGCAACCGATCTGTAACTTCGGCGCGCCCTCGACTTCGACCAGGCACATGCGGCATACACCGGCTACCGGGAGGCCCGGGTGATAGCAGTAGTGCGGTATCAACACGCCGGCCTGCTTGGCCGCTTCGAGGATCAACTCGCCCTTGGGAACGGTGACCTCGACTCCTTCAATCGTCAGTGTGACCATCGGTTGATCGGACATCGCTATCACCCCACGCCCGCCATCGCGGGTTCACGCTTCCCGGCGATGTACGCTTCGAATTCATTCCGGAACTTCTTGATTCCACTGACTACAGGCGCCGCACACGAGTCACTGAGCACGCAGATCGTCTTCCCCGTCATCTGATCCGCCAAATCCAAGAGGAGATCGAGATCCTTCGATTCTCCTTTCCCCGCCAGGATTCTCTCGAGGATGCGAACGGTCCACGCCGTTCCCTCTCGGCACTGCGTGCATTGCGCGCAGGACTCGTGGGCGTAGAACCGGGCGAGGAGCATGATCTGGTAGACCATATCCGCGCTATCGTCAAACACGATCACGCCGCCGGAGCCCAACATCGTGCCGGCCTCCACACACCCCTCGTAGTCCAGCAGGCAGTTCTCGGTCTCTTCTCGGTTCAGGATCGGCACCGACGAGCCACCGGGAATACACGCTTTGAGGGCGCGGCCCTCGGGCACGCCACCACACATATCGTTAATCAGCTCTCCGAGTGGAAAGCCCATCGTGACTTCATAGTTTCCCGGACGTTGTACATGGCCGCACACGCTGAACAGTTTTGTCCCCGTACTTTTTTCGTTGGAAAGACACAATGCCCTGTACCAATCGGCCCCGCGATTGATGATGTGCGGGACGACGGCCAAGGTTTCGACATTGTTGATCGTCGTGGGCATTCCGAACACACCGGAGGCGGCCGGAAAGGGTGGTTTGATGCGAGGATTGCCGCGTTGGCCCTCGATGGAATTCATCATCGCGGTCTCTTCTCCACAGATGTACGCTCCCGCCCCTTTATGGATGTACATGTCCAGGCGAGTACCGCTTCCCATGGCGTTCTCGCCGAGAATGCCTTCCTTGTACGCTTCCTCGAGAGCCACCTCCATGACCTGTAACGGCTCTGTGAATTCGCCGCGAATGTAGATGTAGTTGATTTCCGCCTGGATGGCGTACTGGGCGATAGCGCATCCCTCAATCAACGCGTGTGGAGTCCAGCGCATGATCTCCCGATCCTTGAACGTGCCGGGCTCGGACTCGTCCGCGTTGCAGCAGAGATAGTGTGGCTTGGATTTCTCACGTGGCATGAACGACCACTTCACGCCTGTCGGGAACCCTGCTCCACCTCGCCCTCGGAGGCCCGAGTTCTTGACAAGATCAATGACTTCAGCAGGGGTCATTCCCAAAGCGGTCTTCAGCGCCTTATAGCCGCCGCGCTTCACCCATCCGTCATACGAGCGAGCCTCGGCGTCGCCGAAGTACTCGCTGAGAACGACGGTCTCCTTTTCGTGTGGCTTGTGAGGATATCCCATGATCAGGAGTATTGCTTCACGAGGTCGGGCACCTTGTCCGGCGTCACATCCTCGATGAAATCGTTATTCATCATCACCGGGGTCGCGAACCCGCACGCGCCAAGGCACTCCACTTCAATCACCGTGAATTTTCCATCCGGCGACGTCGCACCGAGTTCTCCGCATCCCGTATGTTCGAGTAAGGCTTTCGTGACATCCTCGGCGCCACAGAGATTACACGGCGTCGTGGCACAGACTTGCACAAACGTTTTCCCCACCGGGTGCTGGTGGTACATCGTGTAGAACGTGACGACGCCCTTGACGTACGAGGGTGTGAGTTCCAACACCTCGGCTGCCTCGGCCATGCCGTCGTCGGATACCCAGCCGTGCTGCTCTTGCACCATCCACAATGCCGCCAGCAACGCCGCGCGCTTGATTGGGTAGCGCTTCAAAACCTCGTCGAGGCGCTTGCGGTTGTCGCCGGTAAAGACGGGCGCATATTCGGTGGTTTGTTCCATGGTCACCCGGCCGGAGCGCGGCAAGGCGGTCGGGCGGTAACGAACATCTGCATCTCCTGCCTCCACTGCCTCCACTGCCTCCACTGCCCAATCATCGAT
>CAYLZR010000128.1:0-6233 GCA_964388145.1 uncultured Gemmatimonadaceae bacterium
CGGTAACGATGGCGTCGACCTCGCCGGCGAGAGAGAGCTCGACGGCCTTCTCGACCGCCAAACCGGTTAGGCGACCGGCCGTTTCGGGGGAGCAGGGAGCGGGGAGCGGGGAGCCGTGTTTCTCGTCCAATGACCCGCTCCCTGCTCCCTGCTCCCTGCTCCCCTCGAGCGTTCCCACACCGATCGCCGTCGGGTAATCACCCACCAACTCGTCCGGCCCCACAACGACAAAATCCGCCCCGGGAGGCGGATTCTTCAGGACCGCGTGGACGATCTCGGGGCCGATGCCGCGAGGATCGCCGAGGGTGACGGCTAAGCGGAGCGACACGTCCCTAATAACGGATGTCGATATACGTCACGCTCTTCAACCCGGCAACGTATTGCGCTACACCGTTCCGCTCTGCAATCACGTTACGCAAGTTGTCGCGCATTTCTTCGTACGTATACTCGCCTGCCTCGAGCCGCTGCTGGAAAAGAATCACGGCATACTGCTCGGTCGCAGCGGGAATCGTGATCGGCCCAATGACATCAGCCTGCTGCGCACCGTCGATCGCTTCCCTATAGATCTCCGGAAGGTTGGCTTCGGGTACGCGCTCGACGAAACTCTCTTCTTCGGGGTGGTGATACGTTCGCAAGACGGAGTCCAGCGTGACATCGTCGCGCAACAATTGCGCGACCGTATCGGCGCGCGCCCGAGCCACCTGCCGGGCCTGTTCGGTAATCTCCGCCGCGATGAGAATGTGTCGTACCTGTACTTCAGCAGGTGCGGCGCGTCGAACCTGAATGATGTGAAAACCGAACGTGGTCCGTACCAGGTTGGATATCTGGCCAGGCCGCAGAGCGAACGCGGCACGCTCGAACTCCCGCACAAAGTTGCTTCCCCGCCTGAACCAACCCACATCTCCGCCTTGTGGCGCCGAGCCGGGGTCGTCCGAAAACTCTATCGCGAGAGCTGCGAAATCCTCACCCGCGCGGGCTCGTGCCAAGACCGAATCAGCTCGCCGAAGCGCGATGGCCAGCGACACCGAGTCGGGCTCGGGCCTCACCACGATCTGTCGAAACGAGACCAACGGTGGACGCAGCTGCCCGGATTGTCGCTCCTGTTCCACTGCAATCTCGAAAATGTCGCGGAGTTCTTTTTCGGTTGGCGGAATCGGACGAATGGTACCGTTGGCCTTCAGCGTTTCGAGGAGTTGATCTTGGAGCGTCTGCCGGCGTATGCCCCGCATCAACCACAGACGGTACTCGTCGGGGGTTCCGAATCCCGCGCTTCGGATTTCGCGTTGAAAATCCAGTTCGGACACGAAGGCGTCGCGGATGGTCCGCATCTGCTCATCCGCACGGCTCTGTACCTCTTCTTCGATGACAAAAATCAGCGTATCGCGCTCGGCGGCCTGAACCAGAAGTTCTTCGATGATCAGCGTGTCCAGAATCAGCCGGCTCAGTTGGTCGATGGTTGCGGAATCTGTAGCTAGATTCGGGTTCTGAAGTCGAAGCATCTGCAGTTGCTCGTCGATGCGCGACTTTGGTATCGGCGTCGACCCGACCACGGCAACCACCCCATCGATCAACTGATATTGTTCTTCTTGCGCGTCGAGTGACGGCGTCGCGACAAATAGACTCGCGACCACAACTCGTGCGGTCACAACGCCGAAACGGCGACGTATTGTAGCGCTCACGGTTGGTTCTGCTCCGCTGGAGGTTGTTGCGGTCTCGCCGTAACCGCACGCAGGCGCGCGGCGAGTTCCAAGGCCGCATCGATACCCGCCGGAAAGATTTCCCACTTCACGTCCCGACGAAGACGTTCGGCCAAGAACGGCGGGATGGGCCGAAGCGGTACGCGTCGAGCGGCGACGGACTCGAAGTAGCCGTCTACGCGATTACGCGCGATGGCTTCGCGGTCGGTCGGGGTCGCACCTAGTATCGCCAGAGAGTCCGGCCAGATTCCGACGACGCCCCACACACCCTGGAGCCCGTACCGGTACTTGTCCTCAATGACTGCGTACAGACTGTCCGTCATCTCGACCCCCGCACTGTCCGCCTGTTCCCACAATAGCTCTTGCAACACGAGTCGACGGGTGAAGTTGGTGATCTGATCGTCGGGAGCCACGAGGAGCTGTTCGTATGTGGTACCAGGAATGTACAGCAACCACCGAGCGAATTGCCCGGTCGTAAACCGGCCGCCGCTGTAGCTCGCCAACACCCGCGAGGACTCCAAGGCCCGGATGGGCGTTCCCGCAATCTCGCGTACCGTCGCCGGTGCGTCCGGACGAACTTCGACAGCCTTTGCTTCCAAGAGTTGCTCACCATACACGGAATCGAGTTGGGCGGAGACTGCTTCCTGGACGTACGCCGTAAAAGCCTCACGACCTTCGTCGAGCCGCGGCCGATAGATTATGTGATACCCAAACTGGGTCTCGACGACTCCGGACAACTCGCCCGGAGCAAGAGCGTATGCCGCGTTCTCGAAACGCGGAACGGTTTGCCCTCGCGTCACTATGCCAAGGCTGCCGTTGTTCGCCTGTGCGATTTCGTCTTCATTCTCCTTGTTGGCCTCTTCCCACGACATGCTCGACACAAGGCCATCGTGCAGTCGCAAGGCCAGCGCCAACTGCTGCCCCTTCTCTTCGGCGGTCGTCTCCGGAGTCACCCGCCGAAGAATGTGCGCAAGCATGAGCATGTCACCCACGCGATACGCGCTGTCGACGGCCTCCGGGGTCACCCCCTCTCGGTCGGCGAAGACTTCACTGTGGAACACCGTCATGAGTGATTGGCGCTGCTCGAGCCACATGGACGCCAACACCGTCGTCGTGTCCATGAGCGAATCGCCGGAGGCACTCCGCGCGGCAAGCGCCGTCACGTCTACCCAGTGCCGTGCCAGCTCGTCGGCGATCGCCTGGGTCAGGGGAAGTGACTGTCCCAGCACGAGCAATTCCGCAAACCGCCCAACGGAGAGCTCTTGGTCGTCAACCCGCACTACCACGTCGGGATGCGCGGTGAACGCGTCGCTCAGTGCACCGCAACCAACGGTAGCAACTAATCCCACAAACCATGGAAACTTCCGCATCCCTGCTCCTATCCTTCTGCGTCTACGCTCGTGTTCTACGTTTTCGTTCCGGCACCGGCCGACTCCGGAGCCGATGCTTCCAGCACCGAGTGAAAAGCCCTGATGAGTCCGTCCGCGACCTGCAGGCCGCCGAGGCGGGTCAGCCGCAATGAGAGCGGTTGCACCCGGCGCACCTCAGCGGAGAACTGCACTTCATCCAACGCGAGGTTCAAACCCGCCATGCGCGGCTTGGCGTCCGGCCGGAACTTCAGCCGCGCCTCGTCACCTTGCACCGCGACCGATTGCAACGCCAATCGGGCTCCCAGGACCCGTAACTCGAACACGGTGAGGAGCCGCTGAGCCTCATCCGGCAAGGGTCCAAACCGATCTCGAAGTTCCTCCCGGAGCACCGAAATGTCATCGACTTCCGACGCCCGCGCCAGCCGACGGTAGAAGTCCAACTTGGCATCCTCATCGGTGATGAACTCCTCGGGAAAGTGCGCCGGACCGTCGAGGATCACCTCGGGCGGCCGGCTGGCCTGCGGCACTCCCTCACCTTTGAGCGCCGCCACGGTATCGCCGAGCCAGCGCATATAGAGGTCGAAGCCCACGGCGTGGGCGTGACCCGACTGCTCCACTCCCAAGAAGTTACCCGCGCCCCGTAGCTCGAGGTCCCGCATGGCCAGCAGATATCCGGATCCCAACTCTGTGTGATGCTCCAACAGCTTCACCCGTCGCTCGGCCTCAGGATCCATGTTGTCGGGGGCGATGAGATAGCAATACGCCCGCCGGTGACCCCGTCCAACCCGCCCCCGCAGCTGGTACAACTGCGCCAGACCGAACTGATCGGCCTGGTGGATGATCATCGTATTGGCGTTCGTGACGTCCAGCCCCGACTCGACGATCATGGTGGACACCAGGACCTGGACATCACCGTTTCCAAAGGCCCGCATCAACTCGTCCAGCTCCCGTTCCTTGATTTGCCCGTGGCCAACCTCCACTCGCGCCCGTGGCGCGAGGCGCCGAACGCGCTCCGCAACGGTTTCGATGGTCGCGATACGATTGTGGACGAAGAATACCTGCCCCCCACGATCCAGCTCGCGTGCAATCGCCTCCAGCAACAATTCGTCGTCCCAGGGCTCCACAAAAGTCAGTACGGGCGATCGATCGCGAGGTGGGGTCTGAATCAAGGCGAAATCGCGAATGCCGGAGAGCGCCATGTGCAACGTGCGCGGGATCGGCGACGCGGTCAGCGTCAAGATATCAACCTCTAATCGGAGAGCTTTTAGTCGTTCCTTGTGCTTCACGCCAAACCGGTGCTCTTCATCCACGACCAGTAACCCGAGATCGCGGAAGTTGACGTCTTTGGACAACAAGCGGTGGGTTCCGATGACGATATCGACCTTGCCGTCCTTCAACCCGGCCAATACTTCCCGTTGTTCCGCCGCTGACCGAAAACGCGACAGCACCTCGATCTTCACGGGAAAGTCCGCCATCCGATCGCCGAACGTGCGGGCGTGCTGCTCGGCGAGAATGGTGGTCGGCACCAGGACGGCGACTTGCTTCCCCGCCACGGCCGCCTTGAACGCTGCGCGCACCGCGATCTCCGTTTTCCCATACCCAACGTCCCCGACCACCAGCATGTCCATGGGCGTGGGACGCTCCATCGCCATTTTCACCCGCTCGCTCGCGGTGCGTTGGTCTGGAGTGTCTTCGTACAGGAACGACGACTCGAGTTCGGCTTGCCAACGCGAGTCTGGAGGGAACCCCCATCCAGGCGCAACCGAGCGCCGCGCGTACAGCTCCAACAGTTCAGCCGCCATTTTCTTGATGGCAGACTCGGTCTTCTTCCGCTGGCGCTTCCAGCGAGTACCGCCAAGGCGGTGGAGTTTCGGGGGCGCGGCCGATTCGACGTCAGCTGCAGTGCGATACCGCTCCAGTTGATCCAGCTTGTACAACGGCACGTTGAGACGGTCGCCACCCTCATACTCGAGCACGACGACCTCCATCGTGCCGGCATTCGTCGTGATAGTTTCCGTGCCACGGTAAATGCCGATCCCATAGTCGAGGTGCACCACATAGTCTCCCGGCGCCATCGCGCCGGCCGCCGCCGTCATCATCGCCTGTTTGTAACGACGCGGACGCCGAACGCGGCGTGCGCGACGGAAAATCTCGTGGTCGGTCAGGACGGCGAGGCCCGGCATGACGAAGCCGGCATGCAACGCGCCGATTGCCAACGTCAAGTTCGTGGGTAACCGATCATCGTGCGGCCCGGCCAATAACTCTTCAAGTCGCTCGAGCTGTCCTTCGTTGTCGCACAAAATCAACGTCGGCCCTGCGGCAATCATCGACGCCAGCCGTTTCATGGCTCGCTCGACGGGCTCGGGTCGGCTGAGCTGGAAATCGAAGTCGTACGGCTGCCGCTCGAGTTGCAGGCGGGCAAACTCCCCGAGTTGCTGCTCCCACGACGGCGGAGAAACATAAAGCGCGCCACGTTGCGGGACGTCCTCTCCCAATCGCCGCGCCACGTCGAGGTGGTGTTCCGCCTCCGACCACATGCGGTCGACCTCCGCCGGGTTCACGCCCTGCTCGAGGAGAACGAGGGTATCGGGAGGGAGAAGATCGAGGAGAGCTTGACGAGTGTCGGCGATACGTGGGGGGTCCCGATCCTCGACTCCCGACTCCCGACTCCCGCGTCCACCCGCCGTCACCGGTAAGACGGTGACGGACTTCGTCTCGGCTTCTGAGCGCTGCGTGTCGAGATCAAACGCACGAATCGAGATGATCTCATCGCCCCACCACTCGATACGCGTGGGCGCGGCCATGCCAAACCCGTATACATCGAGGATGCCGCCCCGCACGGCGAACTGCGCCACGTCGAGCACCGAGGGCCGGCGTTCGTAACCCATTCGTTCGAGGGCATGGATGGCATCGGCGGGTTTGGAGTCGTCGCCCACCGCCAACCGCAATTGCATCGATCGCACGGCGGCCGGCATCGCCGTGAGTTCAGCGGTTGCTCTGGTGGTGGTCACGACGACCGACACATCGCCATTGATCAGCGCCTCGACGGTCTCGACCCGCTCGCCGGCAATCTCGAAGTGCGGTTCCTCTTCTCCAAACGCCTCGCGCTGAGGATAGAGTCGGACTCGGCTTTCGAGCAAAACGGACAAGTCTGCCAGCCAGCGTT
>CAYLZR010000129.1:0-6222 GCA_964388145.1 uncultured Gemmatimonadaceae bacterium
AGTCGGGGTGAAACGCCATGCTCAGCAGGCCCTGCTCCCCCTGGTGCAGCACGATATTCCTGATGTCGAGGAACGGAGCGCCAAGCAGCTGGCCGTTCTCCACGATCCGTATCCGCCCTCCCTGCTCCACAATGAACAGGCGGCTGTCGCCGGCGTGGGTAAGCAAGACGGGCGCGTTCAATCCCGTCACGACTTCTTCTAAGCGCAGGCCTGAGGTTCCGTTGTTGTTGCCACCCGGGCCGGTCGGGCCGCCGTTGCCACAACCCACCACGGCATGCAGCAACACTCCAGTCGCCAAGGTACGAATCGTCCTCATTTGACGCATGTCCTCACGTGCTCCGACGGCCCAGCTGCGGTGAGGCGCACGGCGTCCAGGGTATCGGAGGGTTCTATACAGGACGCATTGGGAGGAGTTCAGAACGCATTGAGCCCCGTGACCGCCTGGCCGAGGACCAGTGTGTGTATGTCGTGTGTCCCCTCGTACGTGTACACGCTTTCGAGGTTCGCCCAATGACGCATCGCTTGGTACTCCGCCAGAATCCCGTTGGCTCCCAACAACCGTCGCGTCTCACGAGCGACGTCGGTCGCGATGTTGACATTGTTCCGTTTGGCAAGTGACACCTGCTCGGGCCGCATCGTTCCCGCGTCCTTCAAGCGACCGAGCTGCACGCATAGCAACTGCCCTTTTGTGATTTCGGTGAGCATTTCTGCAAGTCGGGCCTGTTGCAGTTGCGTCCCTCCGATCGGCCGGCCGAACGTCACGCGATTCTTTGCATAGGTCACCGCTTCATCGTAACACGCCATCGCCGCCCCGATCGCCCCCCAGGCGATGCCATACCGCGCCTGTGTCAAACACATGAGAGGACTTTTCAGACCACCACTTTCGGGGAGAATGGCGTCGGACGGCACGAGCACGTCTTGCAACACGAGTTCACTCGTGTCGCTTGCTCGGAGCGAGAGCTTGCCTTTTTGATCTTTCGAGGAGAATCCCTTGGACTCGGTGGGAACGACAAAGCCCTTGATACTCTCGGGATCATCGAGTTCACCGGTTTTCGCCCACACGATCGCGACGTCAGCCGTCGAGCCGTTGGTGATCCACATCTTCGTACCGTTGATGAGCCATCCGTCGTCCGTTGCACGCGCCACCGTTATCATCCCGCTAGGGTCGGAGCCATAATCCGGCTCGGTGAGACCGAAACAGCCGATCGCCTCTCCGCTGGCCAACTTAGGCAGCCATTCCTTTTTCTGTTCCTCGCTGCCGAATGCATAGATCGGATACATGACCAGCGCGCCTTGGACGGATGCGAACGAACGCACCCCACTATCTCCGCGCTCCAGTTCCTGCATGATGAGACCGTACGCAACGTTGTTCAGGCCGGCGCATCCGTATTCTTCTGGGAGATTCGCACCGAACAATCCCAGCTCGGCCATCTGTGACACCAACGGACGAGGGAAACTTCCCTTGAGGTAGTGTTCTGCAATGATCGGCATGACGGCATCGTCAACCCACCGACGTACGGTGTCTCGCACGGCTTTTTCTTCTTCATCGAATAGCGTATCCACGCCAAAAAAATCCACGCCCTGGAAAGGCATTGTCGTCAATCCTTATGACTGTTTGGCGAGTGCCCGACGTCCCGCATCGCGCGGGGTGTGATACCGACGGCACGGGCCTTCCTTCTGAAGATAGCACCGTGATCCACCGGCCGACCGCTTTCAGCTTGCCATTGGTGAATCATCTCGTGCAGCAAGGTCTTCTCCGCTTCCCTCCAACCGTCGCACGTGATATGACGGCCGCTGACGGCAATCTCGATCGGACGATCTGCGTCGTCGAGGGTGAGTTCGCCGAGCCGCCGTCGCATTCGTCGGGAGACGCGAAACGGGAGACGCGCCAAGGCCCCGTCGAAGTAGCGCGCATTGAACTGATCGTGGAGGAGGACCAATCTCCGCACCAGCGGCCGGTCTTCAGGTCGCGTCTTGGGCCGTCGGCGGCGCGGGGGGGGTCGCGGAGGAACTGCAAATGCGTCAACCGGGAACGCGAGTATGGCGGCCTCCGCCTCCCGTCGTCGATGGCGCCGAACACCCGGACGAACAAAGGTCACGATGGAGGACAACACCGAATCCGGGGCGTACGCATATCCACGATGGATTCGGAGCACACCTCGAGGCGTGACACTGACCATGACTGCGCGGTTTTGGTGCGACTCGACGCCGCTCACCCCCGTGAGGCCGAGGGCGAACAGTCTCTGTATCAGGAACGCGTCGTTAAACAGCTCCGGCTGCGACCTCTGGCTCATTCACCGTACGCCGCGCAAATACAGCGACATCCGAACGTCTGAACAACCTCTGCTTCGGCTCCCACACGTAAGTCTCCACCTGTATCGAGTCGTCTTCGAGATAAATGCGATGGAACGCCGACGGGCGCCCGTCTCGAGAAGACTGTGAGATGGTGCCCGCACACGAAACGACTACTCCGTCCAATTCATCGCTACCCTCTTGATGGTCGTGGCCACACAGCACCACGTCGGCGCCCATACCGACGATATGGCGGTGGGCGCGCTTCCAATGCGCCAATCCCATGCGCTCGGAGAGTTCGCCGCGAAGCACGTTGTGGTGCAACACGAGCACCCGCGCCTGCCCGGGTCGAGCCTTGGCGAACAGCGCTTTCACCCGCTCAGCTTCCTTTTTCCGAAGATGACCTTTGACGGCCAAATCGCGCAGTCGGGGAGTCAGCGAACCCCAGGCGACGCCGTGAGCCGTCTGGGCGCCGGCAATGAAGGCCTCGGTCAGATCCATCGTCGGCGTGAGTACCGGGCCGAAATGCCTACGGAACTTTGCGTATTTGGCCTGCGACGCAAAGGGAATGAGTGGACGCCACCACCACTGCACGTCGTGGTTCCCGGGAATCACGAATACGGGCGCCGTCCGTCCCAGCTCCCGCACGAAGAGCGCTGCCGCTTGAAACTCCCCGTGCCGGGCGCGCAAGGTGAGGTCGCCCGAAATGACCGTGACGTTCGGCTCGAGATCCGGCACGAGGTTCTGAACCGCCGAGACCTTGTGGAGATCGGCCACCTCTCCGAAGTGCGGGTCCGATACGTGAACGATGCTAAAACTCACCTTCACTCCTCATCGCTGCCATTGGCTCATTGCGCGACGCACAACGATGTTGCTCAGTGTGTACCATATCAACACCCCGACCATTCCGACGATCCGTGCTCGTTCGTCGGTCGGAACCGGTATGAAGATGTAGAGGCCAACCGCCAGAGTCGACAGCGTCGCAACGAGTCGAGCCGCTTTGCGCGCACGCCTGTCGATGGACGTCAGGCACGTCTTGCACAGCTGGCCCAGCGGGAGCTCAACCGGACGGTGGCAACGCGGGCACTCGTGCTCAACCAACCCGGCGACTAACGGCGTCTGCGAACTCCAACGTCGAAGCATTCCCTCCCACATCTCTCGTCGTGTGCGTTCCTTCGCGGATCGTCTCCTCGAGCGCTTTCCGAATACGATCTGCCTTCTCCTGCTCATCAACGTGATCGAGCATCATGCACGCCGCAAGCATGAGCGCAGCCGGATTGGCGATCCCCTCACCCGCAATATCCGGTGCGGAGCCGTGCACCGCCTCGAACATGGCGACATCCTCACCGATGTTCGCTCCCGGCGCGAGACCCAACCCTCCTATGAGTCCCGCCATCAAATCACTCAGAATGTCGCCGAACATGTTGGTCGTGACGATGACGTCGAACTGCGACGGATCGAGCACGAGCTTCATCGCACACGCATCGATGATGACATCGTTCACATCTATCTTGCCTTTGTACTCTTCGGCGACCTCCCACCCGACTTCGAGAAACAATCCGCTTACGGCTCTTAGAATATTGGCTTTGTGACAAATCGTCACCAGTTTCCGCCCGTGGGCAATGGCGTACTCAAACGCGAACCGCACGACGCGCTCGCAACCGACCCGCGTAACGACCGCGGTCGATTGCGCCACCGCCTTGCGATCGTCACCGACCGCGATGGTTGTCTCAAAACCAACATACAACCCCTCCGTATTCTCCCGCACCAGAACGAGATCGACGTCCTTGTAACGTTGACCCGGAACGATGGATTTCACGGGACGAACGTTCGCAAATAACGCAAATTCTTTTCGAAGTGCCACGTTGACCGAGCGAAACCCCGTACCAACCGGCGTCGTCAACGGCCCTTTGAGGGCGAGCCGGGTGCGCCGAATGCTTTCCACCGTGCCGTCGGGTAACGGGTTCCCTTCCGACTCGAGTGCGGTGACGCCACCTACCTGCTCGTCCCAATCGAACGACGCACCCGCTGCATCGAGTACCAGCAACGTCGCCTCAGTGATCTCCGGGCCGATGCCGTCTCCCCGAATGAGCGTGGCGGGGCGACCCACTAGAGGACCGGCGCCAACGTTTCCAGCGCTTCTCGCAAAGCCGTCCAGGGATCGGCGCCGTTGCCGGTCACCACAGACCGCCACCAAATGTCGCCCAGACGCACGTCGGCCAACACTATCGTCAGCTCGGCGCGTCCGGTGCCGTCCTCCTCGCGGTAAAACAAAAGGCTGGCCGGCACCAAGGACAAGCGATCACCGACCGCGCCGGTGAGGGAGCGCATCTGACTTCTCAGCGGATCGGGAATCTTCGCCAGATTGTATCGCAGGGTTGCGGTGGCCATGCGGTCGGGGTCGATGAGGAGCCCGGGCGCTCCCCGGGCGACTCGACGCAGCTCGGCCGGTAGGACCCAAGTCACCTCGGGCGTTCGTTCGGTCAACGCCGCCGCCAGAAGGCTATCGGCAACTCTGAGGGCCGAGTCTCGAGGCAACAACACATCATCCCACGCGAGTTCGGCTTCGCCGAGTATCATGGTCAACGGATAGACGACAACCTCGACGCCAAGCATCACGGTAACGGGAAGCGGCAGGGCCGGCGCGGGAGAGTCCGCCGCTCGCGGTGCGCCACATCCGAAGGCCGCCAGCACACCGAAAAACCCCACTAGCCGTCGCCTGTCATACTTCGCTTCGACAAACTGATCCGGCATGTAGGTCTCCCCGATCATCCGACTCAATAATGGAAACGAATTAGCATTCGATGGTGGGCCCCACGAGCGGAGTGCAGACGGCGGGCTAGCTGCCGAGGGTGAGGCCTCCGTCTACCAAGATAACCTGTCCCGTCACATGGCGGGCATCGTCAGAACACAGGAAAACGACGACGTGGGCCACGTCTTCCGGCTCGGCGACGCGGCCGAGGATTGCGCTCTTTTCAGCCTTTTCCAAAACCTCGCGGGGTAGCTTGCTGAGGGCCTCGGTGCGAATGAACCCGGGGGCCACGGCATTGACATTGACGTTCGACGCACCAAGCTCGACGGCGGCCGATCGGGTCAGTCCGATGAGTGCGGCCTTGCTGGTGGCGTAGTTGGCGATGCCGAACCCGGGGTGAAGCGCAAGATGAGACGCGATATTTACGATTTTGCCATAACGCTGCTCGCGGAAGACCGGTGCGACCGCGCGCGTGCAGTTGAACGCGCCGGTGACATTGGTCTCGAGAACCTCGTGCCACGCTTCGTCAGACAGCCGCCACAACGCGCCGTCGTGAGCGATACCAGCGTTGTTCACCAGAAAGTGAACGCCACCCAACTCGGCGTGGACTGTCTCGACAAACGCTTGGATCTTGTCGCGCTCGCGAACGTCACAGCGGTCGCTGAACACTCGCACGCCGTGCGCCCGCAACGAGGTCTCCGTGAGGAGCGCTTGCTCGAGAATATCCCTCCCGGGAAGCTCGACGTAGTTGAACGCCACATGGACGCCGCGACGGGCAAATTCGAGGCCGATCGCCCGCCCGAGGCCGGTTGCACCGCCGGACACCACGGCCACCTTGCCATTCATGGATTGAAGCTCCGTCGACGCTTTCTCCGGCTGCTCAACCAGCATTGAGCCCGACGCGCTTCTCCTCGCGGACGCATTCCACGGACTCGGGTCAGATCCGTACGGGATGGCAATCTCGTTCTGTTGAGGGCGCTTCGAACGTAGTTGGCGGATCGGGTTTGGGAAAGGGCTCTTGACCGAACCCGTCAGCGATTGAGCCCCATCCCCCACCGCATGAGGCTCACGGGCAAGCCTCCGTACCCGAGCACCGCATCGTGAAAGTCCCGCAAAGAGTAGTCGGCACCCGCGCCATTTCGAAAATCGGTGTGGAGCGCCTTGATCTCGCGACGCCC
>CAYLZR010000130.1:0-6166 GCA_964388145.1 uncultured Gemmatimonadaceae bacterium
AGCTGCACCTTGCCCTCGGTGCGCTTCTCGACCTCCTGCATAATGGCGTAGCCGTGTCGTTCCCGATCGGCCACTGCCAGCAGGACATAGAAGACGGGTGGGCTCAGTGGCAGCTCCTCGTCGCTACGTCTGATCTTTGCCATGTATCACCGCCTTGCCAGGGAGGGGATATCATCGGTTCCATTATATTGCGTAAAATGATAACCGACAAGCGTCGCGATGCGCCAGCTGCTGCGCTCTACCTGCGGAACAGGGTCAACACTCGGACGCCCTGTTTGATGAATTCTGCATTCTGGAGTGTTTCGCCTCGGCGGACGCGCAGCGCGTGCCGAATAACCGCGACTATACCAATGGCCATGATCGGAAGCATGATGAAGGTCATCATGCCGGGAAAACTCATCCCCCGTCCTTTGCCAATCGATTACCGCTGAACTGCCACCGTCCGTAGGCGGGAGCTACGCGGGATTACCGGCGGGCGTGAGGGAACAGTTCAGCAACTCGACGGACACTGCCTCCAGAATGATCTGGCGCGCGCGTTCTACGATGACGTCCAACGAGGGCGAGTGCGCGAACATTTCCTGCGCCCGATGTCGTAGCTCGTCGAGCGTGGGAAGGTCCGGTAAATGCACGTCGGTCAGGAGGAGGGCCTCGGCTTGCGTGCGTGCGCGCTGTGCGCGCTCGAGGAGTTCGTCGAGCGCGGGTGTGTGTGCCCACGCATCACGGATCTGTGCACTGATCCGCTGGGCCGAAAAACTCGCGGCCAGTTGATGCGCGACTTTCTCGATCACCAGTCCGGGGAGTCGGCGCTCGTCCCGGATCACGGCATCCGGCGGCGCGCGCAAATCCCAGACCACCCCGGTCCAGGAGAGCATCTTGAGGATGTAGTACGTGAGGTCGACTTCCCACCATCTGAAGCCCTGCCGGGTGGAACTCTGGAAATGGTGGTGATTGTTGTGCCAACCCTCACCCATCGTCAGCAACGCCAACCACCAGTTATTCCGTGAATCGTCACCGGTGACGTACCGCTGCCGACCAATGACGTGAGCCAATGAGTTGATGGCAAACGTGCCGTGGTAGACAAACACCGTGCTGAGCATGAACCCGAGCAGCAGACCCTCCCAACTTCCGATCAACCAAATCACCGTTCCCAAGGCAATGGCGGGCAAGTACCGGTGTTTGTCCAACAACACCAGCTCGGGATACTTCGTGAGATCACTTACGACGCTATAATCGACCTTGCTGGTCTTGACGCCGAAGATCCATCCGACGTGGGAGAACAAGAAACCAGCGTGGCGGGGCGAGTGGGGGTCGAGCTCGGTGTCGGAGTGGCGATGATGCAAACGATGCTGGGCTGCCCACCAGAGAATGCCCCGCTGGGCGGCCGTCTGGCACAACACGCCGAGCAAAAACTGGCCGACACGGCTCGTTTTGTACGAGCGATGTGAGAAGTAACGATGGTTGCCGGCGGTGATTGCAAACATTCGGATGAAGTACAGCGCAACACACACTATCAGCCATTGGGCGGAAACGCCGGTCCACAGCAATCCAATGCAGGCCAGGTGCGCCAGGACGAATGGGACGGTCGCGGGATAGACGATATCGTTGTGACGGTCGGTGTTTTTCAAGTGTGCTCCTCAGGTCCTCTTCCTGGGTTGAATGATTCCTTCGCAAGGTTCGACCTTTACGACGCAGACCTTTAGCTCCGCTGTATCGGTGACCGGGTCGTAACCAGATCCGGTCAGGGCATTGATGGGGACGTCGCTGAAACTGAAGCTTGCAAACACGGTGCCCTTGGGCGAGCGGTTGGTCGCCTTGACCTTGACATCTACGGTTCCTCGTGGACTCGTCATCTTACACCACCCCCCGTCCGTGAGACCCCAGGACGCGACGTCATCCGGGTGAACCTCCAGTAGTTCTTCCGGCAAAAGGTAATCCATACCCGCCGCGCGCCCCGTCTGCGTCCGGGTGTGATAGGACTCGAGCCGCCGCCCGGTGGTGAGCCACACGGGGAAGTCTTCGGAAATCGTTTCCGCCGGATCCCGATATTTGAGCCGCATGAAGATACCGCGGCCGTTTTTGAACTGCTCCTGGTGGAGTATGGGTGTTCCAGGATGTCCTTTTTCTGGTACCGGCCATTGGTACTCTCCCTTGTCTATGCGGTCCCAATCCAGGCCGTAATACGTGGTCGAGAGCTCGCACAGCTCGTTGAACACCTCCTTCGGCGACTCAAAGTTGAAGCCCTCCAGACCCATCCGCTGTGCGATCTGACACACAATCCACCAATCCGGCTTTGCATCGCCCGGCGGGGGGACGGCGGCCCGCAATCGCTGCACCCGCCGCTCCGTATTGGCACACACGCCGTCGGTCTCGGCCCAGGCCGTCGCGGGGAACACGACGTCCGCGAGCTGTGCCGTGTCGGTCATGAAGATGTCGATCACGACCAGGTGATCCAAGCTCGTCAGCGCGTGCTCGCAGTGCTTCCGATCGGGGTCGGACAGCAAGGTGTTCTCGCCATTGATGATCATCGCGCGGATGCGGTCGCCCGCGAGTTCGAGTGCCCTTACTTTGGTCATGCCGTTCTCGAGATCGACCTTGCGGCCCCACGCTTTTTCGAACTTCTCCTGATTTGCCGGATCGGTAACCGCCTGGAAGCCCGGATAATTATTCGGCAACGCACCGCAATCGCCGGCCCCCTGGATGTTGTTTTGGCCGCGCATCGGGTTGATGCCGGTCCCTTCGCGCCCGATGTTACCGGTCATCAAAGCGAGGTTACACAAGCTCTGCACGTTGTCGACGCCGCAGATGTGCTCGGTTATCCCGAGCGTGTAGTAGATGGCCGCCTGTTTGCCGGTGCCGTACATCCGGCCGGCCTGCTCGATGTCGGCCGCGGGAACGCCGGTGATGGTCTCGGCCCACTCAGGCGTAAAGTCTTTGATGTGTTCGAGGAATGCCTCGCTGTCTGCCGTACGCTCCGCAATGAATGTGGGATCGGTGAGCCCGTCACGCGCGATCACATGTGCCATACCCAACAACAACGGCACGTCGGAACCTACGCGGATCGGAAGATAGATATCCGCCAGGTCGGCGAGCGCTATGCGTCGCGGATCGGCAACGATCATCTTGGCCCCCCTCGCGAGCGCACGCTTGAGCCGCGTCGCCGCTACGGGATGGCACTCCGTCATGTTCGTACCGATGCAGAAGATCACATCGGGCTTTTCCATGTCTTCCAGAGGGTTCGACATGGCGCCCCGTCCGATCGTGGCTGCCAGACCGGCAACCGTGGGGGAGTGTCAAGCACGGCTACAGTTGTCAATTTGATTGGTGCCGAACCCCGCCCGTATGAATCTCTGCATCATGTAGGCCGCCTCGTGCGGGGCGCGTCCTGACGCAATGCCGTACACCGAATGCCGCCCGTGATCATCGACCGCCTTGAGAAAACCTTTTGCGGCCCGGCCCAAAGCCTCATCCCAAGTCGCTTCGCGCAGCTGCCCGTTGTCTCCACGAACGAACGGGGTGGCCAGCCGCTCGGGATGCTGAACGAAATCGAAGGCGAACTGTCCCTTGATACACAGCGCGCCCATGTTGGCGGGTCCATCCATGGCCGGCAGTACACCGACCAGTTTGTCTTCCTTGGTCAGGACATCGACGGAACATCCAACGCCGCAATACGGGCAGATGGTGCGCGTTTTTTCGATCTTGCCGGGGAGGTCGGCCCTTTTTAATGCCTTCCGGTCGCCCAGCGCCCCGGTCGGGCAGGTTTGGACGCATTGTCCGCAGAACACGCAAGCCGATTCCTTTAATAAGCCGCCGAACTCGGTAGTGATCTGCGTGTCGAAGCCTCGGTTCCTGATGCTGATTGCGTAATCGCCTTGCTGCTCCGCACAAACCCGGACGCAGCGAAAGCACGAAATACAGAGGTCGTAGTCACGAAGGATGAAGGGATTGTCGTCGTCGTCGCGGCTCACACCCGACTGGCGCCCCGCAAAGCGTCCGGTGCGCGCGTCGTATCGGTCCAAGAGGGTCGTCAACTCTTGGGATGCGAATCCGCTCAGCGGATCGACGTCGAGTTGGCGGTTTTCGGAGGCGACCATTTCGAGCAGGGTGGTGCGGTGCGCGTCGATCGCGTCGGTTCGGGTGCGGATCACCATTCCCTCTTCGGCCTTGGTCGTGCACGAGGCCACCGGGGCGCGCGCGCCCTCCAGCTCGACCACGCAGAGGCGGCACCCGCCGAATGGCTCGAGCCGGGGGTCGTAGCACAATGTCGGGATGTCTTTTTGATGCCGCTCGGCGACCTCGTAGACGGTCTCGCCGGGTGTAAAGCTTACTTCTTCCCCGTCGAGCGTCATCGTGGCGACGGCTGTCCTAGACTCCATGATCATCGCTTCGTCCTCGTATCAAGACTGCACATGCTCTGCTACCCGCTCTGGAAAATACCTCATTAGGCTGTCGGTGATCAGTGGCGCAGCGATGCCGAGGCCGCACGCGGAGATCGCCTTCATCGTCCGGCCGATATCCGTGACCTCGTCGATCCAGTCGGATACCTCCTTGGGTCCTTCGCCGGCCAGCCTCTCGGTGAGGCGAGTAGTGCCGATCCGGCAGGGAAAGCACTTCCCGCACGATTCCTCGGCAAAGAACTCCATCGCCGAGTGGGCCACCTCGATCATGTCACGACTGTCGTCGAACACCATGATGCCACCCGCTCCCAAGAAAGAACCCTTGCTCTTGATGCTGGGTTCGTCGAGCGTGACATCCATGTCGCCGCCGGCCAAAAAACCGCCGGACAGACCGGCCATCGTCACCGCCTGGATCGGACGTCCCTCGTACGGCCCGCCCGCCCAATCGTACAACAGGGTTTTCAAAGGGAGCCCCAGCGGAACCTCGTAATTCCCCGGTTTCTCAATGTCACCCGAGAGACTGATGACTTTGGTGCCGGCCTGGTCGTTCAGTCCGAGGCCGCGGTACCACTCCGCGCCCTGTCTCATGATATGTGGGACGGATGTCAGCGTCTCAACGTTGTTCACGACGGTGGGAAGGTCCTCGAAGCCGTGCGTCACCGGATACGGGGGACGGTTGCGTGGAAAGGGGTGTTTTCCTTCGAGGCTGTTGAGTAGCGAGCCCTCTTCACCGCAGATGTACGCGCCTGCCCCTCGCCGTACATAGATGCGAAAGTTCAACCCGGTTCCCAGGATGTCGTCGCCCAGGTAACCCGCGGCTTCGGCGTCGGAGATCGCCTGCTCCAATATGGCTTGGGTCTCGGGATACTCGTACCGGAGATAGATGAATCCGCGGGTCGCCCCGGTGGCATACGCCGCGATCGTCATGCCCTCGAGGACGCCGTGCGGGTCGTAGTCGAGGATCGCGCGATCCTTGAAGCATCCCGGCTCGCCTTCGTCGGCGTTGCAAACGATCGTCTTGGGCTCACCGGGCGCGTCGGCCACGGCTTTCCATTTGGTACCCGTGGGGAATCCTGCCCCCCCACGCCCCGCGAGCTTACTGTCAGAAATGAGTTGGATCACCTCGCCGGGTGACATACTCGAGATCTTTCCCAAACCCTGATAACCGTTAGTTCCCTTATACCCGTCGATGGTCGCGCGCTTGGGTTCACGAATTCCGGCGAATACGCACTCTTCGATTCCTCCGGGGTTGGGGGGTGGAAGCGGAGACTTCCGCGGCTCCAGGGACTTGGCCGTCGTGCCGATGAGTACCTCGCCGCCACGCAGTACGGGTATGGGCTCGTCACAGCGACCGGCACAGGGCATGGAGGTCGCGTTTTGGCCCTTCAAAGCCTCGAGCATCTCGTTGGCGCCCCGGAGACGACACACCGGTCCGGTGCATACGCGTAGCGCACCGATGCCGCTAGGTGCGTGTGTGCCTTCTTCGCGCCGGGAAAAGTGGTGGTAGAAGGTGATGGTTCCGTAGAGATCGGCGATCGGGATCTTCAGGGCCTGCGAGATCTCGCGCAGGGCTGCGTCGGATAGGAAGCCGTCGCGCTCGTGAAACGCGTGCAGCAGCGGCAGCAGTGGTGCCGGTTCGTCTCGCCAGCGCTGCGACAACTCTCGATCCATTAGTCTCGGCATCCCGCGGCTGGTTCCGAAAGACAGTAAGGCCGCAGAACCCGAACTCGTGGGTCCGCGGCGCCAAATCCCTGTGGGGCACGAAGATACGT
>CAYLZR010000131.1:0-1180 GCA_964388145.1 uncultured Gemmatimonadaceae bacterium
GCCGTGGCAACCGCAACGTACGCCCCGGTTGAGAACACCAAGGCCGGAAACACCGCATGGACGCTCGCCACGCCGGGAACAAATCGCCATAACGTCAGCGTACCGATTCCTATCGCAAAGGACGTGAGGACGGCGGCACCGTTGCCCTTGTTCCAATAGAGCCCGAGAATGATCGGGGGAAAGAAGCACGCCGCATAGATACTCCCGGAGAACGCCGTCAGCATCACGATACCACCGGGAGGGTTGAGAGCAACGAGCGCGGTTACGATGGCAAACAAGGCCACATAGAAACGCGTCTCCTTCAGGGTAGCCGCTTCCGATCCCGCCAGGCGCCACACACCTACGATGTCCCGTTCGCAGGTGGAGGCCATCACCAGCAGAACGCTGTCGAGCGATGACATGGCTGCCGCGATCATCGCCAGCACGAGGAATGCCGCGATCGCGGGATGAAAAACGACTCCACCACTCAAGATTTGGGGAATGATCTGGTCCGTGTCGGTCACTCCGGCCGGGAAGAGATGGTGTGCGTAAATGCCGATGGGGAGTAGCAGGGAGTACGCGAACAAGAACGCCAGGGTTGCCACCCACATCCCTCGCTGCGCCTCTGCGGGACTCTTCAACGCATAGAACCTCGAGAGCTGACGCGGCTCGACGACGAGCTTGAACGTACCGGCGATGATTATGCCCAGCAGCACCGGAAACGGCATGGCGGCGTCCCAGCTGAACAAGGCGCTCCCGTCGGGTAGGTCCCTCACGGCGGCGAAAGATCCCAACCCTCCACTCGCGCGCACGATCCCGACGAAGAGCAAGACCGCCGCCAGCATCATGATGACACCCTGAATGACATCCGTCTTGACCACGGAGATAAAACCACCGACGGCGGTGTAGAGCATCACGATGATCAAGACGAGAAAAATGGCCCACGAGTAGGGGATCTCGAGGAATCGTTCGAGTAACGTGCCCGCCCCCTTGAACACCGCGGTCATGTAGAGCACGCTGGCGAACACGACGATCAGCCCGGCGGCGAAACGCGCCGCGTTGCTGTGAAAGCGAAACCCGATGAAGTCGGGAATGGTTACCGAACCGAGCGATGCGGTGGCTTCACGAAGCCGCGGCGCCACCAAGCGCCACGCGATGACACAGAAGAGCGTGATGATCGGCACGAACAACAACCACGGCA
>CAYLZR010000131.1:1280-3832 GCA_964388145.1 uncultured Gemmatimonadaceae bacterium
AAGGGGCATCCTTGCCGCCGTACGGCCTTCCGTCTTTCCGTCCTTCCGTCCTCCGATCATTCCGCCATTCCGTCCTTCCGTCCGTCCTGAAACAGCGCCGCCAGCTCGACTTTCATCACTTTGCCCATGGCATTCCGCGGTAGTTTCGCTTCACGGAGATCGCGTGGAATCTTGTACGGTGCTAACCGATCGCGCGCCCAGTTCCGCAACGCGTCGAGTGTGAGCTCGTCCGCTCCAGTCCATTCGACGGCAGCACACACGCGTTCGCCGAGGTCCGGGTCTCCCACGCCTACGACCGCGCATTCGTCGATAAGGGGGTGCGCTCGGAGTACTTCCTCGATCTCGAGCGCCGATACCTTATAGCCCGCGGTGTTGATGATGTCCACACTCTTGCGACCCAGGAGCCGGTAACTGCCATCTTCGACCACGCCGATGTCGCCGGTGGCAAACCATCCATCCCGAAACGCGCTCGCCGTCTCGTCGGGCAACCGCCAGTATTCGAGAAACACGTTGGGTCCCCGTACCTCGATCTCGCCCGGCGAACCGGGGCTCGGCTCGTGGCCGTCGTCGTCCACCAGGCGCACATCGACTCCTGGAAAGGGCGTGCCCACCCGGCCGGGTTTTCGTTCCCCGTGCAAGGGATTGGTGAGTCCCATCCCGATCTCGGTCATGCCGTAGCGCTCGAGCAGGGTGTGTCCCGTGATATCGCGCCAGCGCTCCAACACGGGTACCGCGAGGGCCGCCGAGCCGGAGACGTGGAGGCGCATGCTGCGGCACGCGTCGGACATCACGGCTTGCCGATCGCTTGACGCGGCTTCCCAGGCTTTGATCAACCGCCGGTATATCGTAGGCACGGCCATGAACAGGGTCGGGTGACTTTCGACGAAGCGATCCCACACTTCATCGGCATCGAAAGTGGGAAGCATCTCGCAACATGCTCCCGCCCACATGGCACATGTCACGACGCTGATGATGCCGTGCACGTGGTGAAGCGGTAGCGCGAGCAAAACGTGATCGTCCTGCCGCCACCCCCATGCGTCGATGAGTGATGTCACCTGGGCGTTGATATTGGCGTGTGTGGTGACGACGCCCCGCGGCTTCCCGGTCGTCCCGCTGGTGTAGACCATCATCGCCCGGCGTGCTTCGTCTAGCTCGGGTAAGGTGGTGTGCGCTGGATCGCGGAACTCCTTCGTCGACACCAGGCGTCTCTGAGGTGAGTCGATCGCGTCGCGGGCGGTCTTCCATAAGTCAGGATGGGCAACAACCATGGAAGCGTCGGCATCCGCCACGACATGACGAAGTTCTGTGGCTGGGTGGGACACGGCCAACGGAACAGCGACACCCCCGGCTCGCCAAATACCCCACTGCGTCGCTACGTACTCGAAACTCGGCGGAACCAGAAACGCCACGCGCGCCTCTTCGAGGTCCGCGCGACCGCCTAGCAAATGCGCCGCTCTGCATTCCGAGGCGTCGAGCAAATCGCCGTACGTGAAGGTGCCGTCTTTGGCGATAACGGCGGTGCGATTGCCATGCGAGCGGGCGTGTTGGATCAGCGGCAAGTCCGGCATGTCGTCCAATTAGTGCTCCCGGAAGGAAGGTGCAAGAGCAGCAGCGAGGTGGATTCGTGGGTTCCGTAGCTATTCTTTCCGGGAGCCGCCATTTTGTCTCTAATGACCGATACCATCGACCGAGTACGAACCGGACTCGCCGATCGCTATGCGGTCGATCAAGAGATCGGCCGTGGCGGCATGGCCACGGTGTACCTGGCTCTCGACCTCAAGCACAACCGCAAGGTTGCGGTCAAGGTTCTCTTGCCGGAGCTCAGCAGGTCTGTGACAGCAGAGCGTTTTCTCAGAGAGATCGAGATGGCGGCGGGCCTCGCGCACCCAAACATCGTGCCCGTCTATGACTCGGGCGAAGCGGGAGATCTGCTGTTCTATGTCATGCCGTTCATCGACGGCGAGACTCTGCACCATAGACTGCTCCAGGATAAGCGGCTCTCCGCAGAGGAAGCTGTCCGCATCGGCATCGACGTAGCGGGCGCGCTGTCCTATGCTCACAAGCAGAACATCATCCACCGCGACATCAAGCCGGGAAATATCCTCTTCCTAGATGGGCACGCCGTGGTCACGGACTTTGGGATTGGAAAGGCCATGTGCGACTCATGCGACGACGACGACATCACGTTGATCGGTGGACTCGTGGGGACCCCCAATTACATGAGCCCGGAACAGGCTGCTGGTGAACCGGTCGATCAGCGGACCGACGTCTACAGTTTGGGCTGTGTGTTGTTCGAGATGCTGTCCGGCCAGCTACCGTACCCCGCCGACAACGCACAAGCGGCCATGGCCCGTCACGCCATCGACCCCGTTCCTTCCGTCCGTGAATCGCGTCCAGACGTTCCGGAGCAGCTGGATGCCGCGCTGCGGAAGGCAATGGAGAAGCGTTCAGCCGATCGGTACGGATCGGCTGGCGAGTTTGTCGCGGCGCTGGGCCGCGTGGGGAAACTGCAGGACACGAGCATGTGGCAGACACAGCCGACGCAGGTGGCG
>CAYLZR010000131.1:3932-6131 GCA_964388145.1 uncultured Gemmatimonadaceae bacterium
GTGCGCTGACCGTGATCTCGCGTACGTCGGTCATGCGATACCGAAATCCGGACCGCTCGCTGCCTGAGATTGCCCGTGAGCTGAATGTGGACGCGATCGTGGAAGGTTCGGTGTTCCGGGCTGGAGACAGCGTTCGGATCAACGCCCAGTTGATTGCCGCTCGACCAGAGCGTCATCTTTGGGCCAATACCTATGCCGGGGCCGTTGAGGACATGTTTGCGTTGCAGGCCGAAGTGGCGCGGGCGGTGGCGGCAGAGATCGAGGCGGAACTGACGCCGCAGGAAGAAGCACGGCTCGCTGCTATCGAACCCGTCGACCACGACGTGCACGATGCGTACCTGCAAGCGCGGTTTCACCATGCGAAGGGGACGGTGGAAGGGTTCCGAGAGGCCATCCACTACTACGAGGAGGCGATTGAAGGGTCGCCCGACTTCGCACCTGCGCACGCCGGTCTGGCACTGTCACTCCATCTGTTGGGTGTCTACGGGGGTTTGCCGGCGCGGGAATCCGAACCACAGGCGAAAATGCACGCCGAAGCGGCGCTGGATCTGGATGACGAACTCGCGGAAGCACACGCCGTGCTCGCCGGCATTAGATCGATGTTCGAGTGGGATTGGGAGGCGGCCGACCGCGCATACCGACGGGCCATCGATGTCGATCGCAACTCGGTAAGTGCGCGCCAGTGGTATGCGTATCACCTGTCGTCAGTAGGCAGGCACGACGAGGCGATCGCTCAAGGCCGTCGCGGTCTGGAGTTGGACCCGCTCAATCCCATGGCCAGAGTCGTTCTTGCCGATCAGCTCATCAATGCTCGACGTTACGACGAAGCGTCGGCTGCTCTGACCAGAGCGCTCGAAATGGAGTCCGGCTTCGATCGGGCATCGGAGTTACTCGAGTGGATCTATACACAGACGGACCGTTATGAAGATGCGATCCGGTTGCGACGCGAGCGACTTGTTCGCCCCCGCCCCCGCCCCCGCCCCGGAGCCGGTGGCGCCGTGGCGGCCGGTTTGCTGGCGCAGATGTATGCCTCCGACGGTGCCGAGGGTTATTGGCGGTGGCGCCTACTGAATTTGCAGCGGGCGGCTGAGGACGGGTACGTTGGGCCCAGCGAATTTGCGAAGGTGTACGCAGAACTCGGCGACGCGGATACGGCGATCGAGTGGCTGGAACGGGCTTACGAAGCGCACGACGGAGTCGAAATGCTCGGAGTGTGGCCGGGGTACGATTCCCTCCGGGGTGAGCCGCGTTTTGAAGCACTGGTCAGCCGGATGAGTTTCCCCGCCAACTAGGACGATTCCTCCAGTAGTTTCCCCCATTTTCTGCGACCCAATCCTTGGTCGGGTGGGTTTCTGTGCCTTAGGACACAGCGGGTTACCCCATGCACTGCGTATCCTGACTTTGGCCGGGCGGGGGTCTGAATGTGACGCCGCGCACCAGCTGTCGCTTCACCGTTTCCAAAGCCGTGTTAGCGGTAGAAGGCGGCAATTCACACAGTCAATGGATCCGATGTGAACGTGCGTCGGTCGGATGGATTCGAGAATGAAATGCTTTATTTGCGGCAGCGACGCCGCGGTGCACATCATCAGAGGACTGAAAAGCGCGGGCGGCACCAACGGTACTGGCCGCATCTGCATACCGTGCGCGTGGGAATATGATCTCGATGGGGAGTTTCACTCGTCGGTGGAGGGATCACAGGAAGGCTCTGACGCCAGCCGGCAGGACAAGACCAAAGAAGCCTGACCATGACATGTTTCGTCTGTCGTAAAACGGTCTCGGCCCACATTATCAGGGCCTTGAAGAATCCCGGCGGGGCCGTCGGATGGGGACGGGTTTGTCTACCCTGTGCGTTGGAGTACAACCTGGGTGGGGTGTTGTATCTGCCCAGCGGCGCGACGGACGAGTGGTTCACACCGCAGAACCCGGCGGGCGACGACTAGCGTTTTCAAGTCCAAGCCAAGGGTATCCGAGGGCCAAGCCGGTAACGGTTTGGCCCTTTTATTTCGCTATCCGCAATGACGGCAGCGCACGAACTTGAAGATCTCGTCCGAGTTGCCTTCCTCCATCGCGTAGGTCACCAGCACCCGCAGCGCCTTGTGTTCATCCGGCAACGCGTACTTCTCGGCCATGTCCTTGAGAAACCTTCGCTGGTCAGCATACAGGGGTTGATCCTCGGTGTCGTCGCTCATGTTGCCCCTT
>CAYLZR010000132.1:0-6089 GCA_964388145.1 uncultured Gemmatimonadaceae bacterium
CGGCCATCACGATCGCCCTGGGGCATTTCATCGCCGGGACCTTGAACCTGAGGTTCGTATTCTGAGCATCGCAAGCGAAGTGGCGCCACCCTCGACGACCAGTGAGGACGATTCCTCCTCTCACCTATCTCCAACCGGGCATCACTAAGGTCCGCACCCCATCTCAACAGCAGTTTGTGCGACGGATTGAAACGGTGATCCACACGCTCAAAAATCATTGTTCCATCAAACGGAGCACCGAAAGTCCTCTCTGACGCGGGGAAAGTGCCATCGGTCTCTACAGTGGCGAACGCGTTCCCATCCTTTCGCTCCGCCGGGGTGTGCGGGACGTCGACCGTCGCAACGTTCACCAGCACAACCGGGACAGGCTCGGAGACCGTGCGCGTGAATAGTCTTGATGAGTACTACATCGCTAGCTGGCACACCGACCTGTCCGACCTCGACCCGACCAGAAAATATCGCATCCGTGTTTTCGTCGACGGCGTCGAGGTGGGCCACGCGGACGTGGAGTGGCGAACAGCGGTTAGGGAAGCCCGGGGGTGCCAATGACCGACCCGCAGGCTGGCAAACAGCTGAGCAGTAGTACGATCGTCCCGTACCCGGCATGCGAGCTACCGGAGACTGTCCGGGTATCCTCATCCCGCTGGCTGGACGCCTCCAGTACCAAGGGCGATATTTGGAATAGCACCCACCTTAAGAATCGACGGGTGCACGATTCGGCGATATATCATGCGGTGGTGCCAGGAATGCTAGACATGAAGGTCGAATAATGCTACAGAGTTATTGTCCCTTTGCACAAATGTTTCACCCGGAGCATCTAATGTTCAAGAAAAAACGTTCAACCGTTATGGCAGCCCTCGTGCTGGCCGTTCTGACGAATGCCGGGTGCGCCGAAGCACTGGGACTGTGCGTTTCCACCCCCGTGGAGTTCACCTTTGGCCTGCGCGTGTACTGCTACGATAACAACTGGACCGAAGCCGAATGCGCTGACTATAACGCCCAAGGAGTAAACGGCGCCTCCTGGGTCTTTCACTCTAGCCAGACTTGCGAGGATAGAGGTTTAGTGGAAGGCAGCAATCCCTTTCCCTAAAACCGCTGACCCGAAACCCCCTCGGGTGGCGGTCACGGTTTCCACGCTTCCCCCCGGCGCGTGGTTGCCCCGCGGTCGACCGCTAGAGAGGATCCGAAACGTTCCAACCTGAGGTGTGAATGGCCGCCAGTTTGCAATCGCTCATTGAATCGTGGGAGGGTGTCGGTGTGGTCACACGGTACGATCGACCCACGGGCACGTGGATCTTCATCGCGCTGCATGACGACACGCTCGGTCCACCAACGGGTGGCACCCGAATGAAGGTATATCCCAGTCCTGCGGCTGCGTTGGAAGACGCCATGCGTCTCGGTGCGGGCATGACGCGCAAATGGGCAGCCGTCGATTGCGACTATGGCGGCGGCAAGGCGGTGCTGGCCGTCCCGCGGGTGCTGGAAGGGGAGGAGCGCGTAGGCCTGCTGAGCAGGTACGGGAAGCTGCTCGAGTCCATGCACGGCGCGTTCGGTACCGGTGTCGACATGGGGACGACGCCGGACGATATGCTGCTCATCAGTCAGTTCACGTCTCGCGTGCACGGTGTCGATCGCGAAACCGGGAAAGCCATCGATCCCGGCCCATACACGGCCCGGGGAGTATTGGCCGGCATCCGTGCCGCCGTACGGCACGTCTTTGGAAGCGATGACCTGTCCGAAAAGGTCATCCACGTACAGGGTGTGGGCGACGTAGGTGGTCCGTTGGCCCGAATGCTCGAACAGGCCGGCGCGCACCTGGTGCTCAGCGACCTCGATACCCGCCGGGCGGAGTCCTTGGCCGAAGCACTCGGCGGTACGGAGACAGTCGAGTCGCACACTGCATACGAGGTACCGTGCGACGTGTACGCCCCGTGTGCCGTCGGGGCGACGCTCAACGCCGAATCTATTCCCGAGCTGAAGTGCCGGATCGTCGCCGGGTCGGCGAACAATCAACTGAAGGAAGCCGAGGATGCGCAGCGGTTGTTTGACCGCGACATCTTGTACGCCCCCGATTACATCGTGAACGCCGGCGGTGCGCTTGCGTTCGGCTTACTCAATCGTGGTATCACGGTGGAGTCGGAGATCAACGAGCGGATTGACGCGATTGGCACGTCGCTCACCAAGATCCTGGTCGAAGCAGCCGCGGCGAACGAGTCGCCGGTTGAAGCCGCCGAACGAGTCGTCGAGCGACGGTTGAATCGAGCGACATGACCCCGGCAGTTCGCTCGCGCCGCAAAGAGGGCTACGCACGAAAAAAGGGGACATCCAAAGACGGACATCCCCTTTTCGACCCGGGCCTACGGTGGAGTCTAGAATCCCGGTTGGAAACTGAACTGCCAGTGCGGGCCTTTCTCAGGCCGCTGGAAAGGATTCACGTAGTCGATCTCCGCCAGCATGAATCCGAACAGATTGATCCTGAACCCGACGCCGGCGCTGTAGATAGGCTTGCGCTGCCCACCCAGGAACGATGCCTTGGTGCGGTCGGTCCGGGAATCCCACGCGAGACCGGCGTCGCCGAACAGGGCCAACTCGACCGGAAAGATACCGTACATGCCGGGTCCCAATCCCAGCGCTCCGAAGAGCGGGAACCGCAGCTCCAGATTGCCGACGAGGATCTTCGAACCGAACAATTGGTCCACGGCGTCGCACGGTTCCGGGGCGGGCGGGCATTCGGTGAAGTCGAACGAGTTGAAGTCGTACCCACGGATGAGACCGGCATACCCCATGTACAGCGGATTGAGCACCCCGTCTTCAGCATCCCGTCCGTACCGGCCGAAGTGTAACACGCGGCCGGCCAACGTGAACGGGCTCTTTACCATGAGGTACTTTCTCGCGTCGAACAGCACACCCATGTAGTTCAATGAACCTACCGTCGGCGTGACTTCGAAACGGTACCGCTGACCCATGATCGGGCTGGTGGCGCCGAAGACAGAGTTGTCGTAAACGTACGCCGCGCTACCCGACACGAGGTTGAGCGCGCGCCCGAACGGCACAGTCTGGGTGACATTCTCTTGCTGCTCGGCGGTGCAAGATGTGAAGCAGGTCCTGATCTGCTTGATCTCCCGCTCGAACGTGATGTTCTGTATGGTGCCGTTGAATTCCACCCGCCGGACGCGGTCGAACGGGTACGAGATCACTCCCGACAGCTGCCGGTTGAACTGGCGAATCACGTCGCGGGTCTCGACTAACACACAGTTGACTTGGTTGAGATCGCACGGCCGGCCGTTTTCGTCTTCGGAACCAATGAAGAATCCGCCTGAGATCTGCGGCACTTGACCGACGATCGCGCCCCAGTTCCACCGATGACGTTTGTTGGTATACCCAACGAGCGCGGAGATATCCTTCAAGCCACCGCTGATCTGGAACATCGTCGCGAGGTTGTGGCGCCCCAACATGTCGCTCCAAAATGCCGACGCCCCGGCACCGATGAACGTGCCATACCGGTCACTCCCTGCCGTGAGATACGGGCGCGAAATGAAGTCCAACGAGAGGCCTGACTTGTATTCCGTTTCGGCAAACTCGCTTGGATCCACAAGCCCGTACTCGGTGTCGTCGAGGAAGGAGACGATCTCGCCGCGGTCCCGGTTGTTCGGTGGGAGAACGCCGGCTCCTGTCAGTGCGCCGAGATCCTCGTCCGAGTCCACCAGCGTGTTCGTGCCAAGCTCCTGCAACACGGCCGTCACCAACTCCCCGCGGAGAATCACCGGGTCGTCGATGCGGTACAGGTTGTAGTTGCCGTTTTCGAACGCCGTGAAGACGATCCTGTCCGAGGCGAGCGCCGACGAAAGGGCGGGGCTCAGGTCAGTGATGCCGCTGACCCCGGTGTAGAGGTCGGTGATCTGGTAGAGTAGGCCTGTAGTCAACTCCAGCCGGAACACGTTGCTGATGCCCTTGCGGTCGGCGATGAAGTACAGGCTCTCGGCGTCTCGTGACCACTGCGGGTTGATGTTCTTCGCGCTCGGGAAGCTCGGGGCCGGTTCGATGCGCCCGGTCTCTGGGTAATAGAACGCCAGGCGGTAGTTGCCCATCCGCAGCTCGCTGAGATCGGAAGAGAACCTGTCCGTCACAAACGCGATGCGATCCCCCGCCGGCGACCACGCAGGTTGCAAGTCGGCGTATTGATCGTTGGTTGCCCGCTGGAGACTGTCGGTTTCCAGGTCGTAGATATACAGGTCCGCGAGGCCTCCGACGATGGCGGAAAACGCCACATATCGGCCATCGGGCGACCACGTGGGGTTGATGACCTCACCCAAATCCTCGAAGGCCGCCTCGCGGATCTTGTTGCCCTGCACATCGATGATCGAGATAATCGGCTGCCCCTTCGAAACGGCGCCGAATACGAATTGGGTGCCATCCGGACTCCACGCACCGGCGGAGTTCAGAAACTGCAAACTCTCAAAGTGAGGATCGAGCGCAGTCTTGACGATCTTCTGCCTGATCTCACCCGTATTGGCATCCGCCAGGAACATCTCGATGGCAAAGAGATCTCTTTCTGAGAGGAAGACGACGCTCTCGCCGTCGGGACTCAGGGCGGGAGCGGTGTTGATCTTGCCGGAATTTTCCGCCGTCAGGAGCGGCGTGCCGAAATCAGTTGCCGTGCGTGTGTCTTCGCGGATGGGATCGTATGCGCGACGGATGGATTCGTGCCATTCATCGACCAACGAATCCACGGGTACCCTCAGCACCATCTGCAGCGCTGCTTCGGCGCTTCCCGTGCGCCCCGCCGCGTTGAGCACGCGGCCGACGACGTCGTCGCCCCAGCGGCCGGCTATGTACGCCCAAAAGGCCTGCCCAAAGCGATATGGGAAGAAGCGCGGGTCATACAGCTGGCTAATCGTGGGAAGACGGTCGTTGGCTGCTGCATCGCGGATCCACATGGCCGTGTGCGGGTCGGCCGGTCCCACCGACAGGTATTCGGCCATGCCCTCGATGAACCACAGGGGAAGCCGAAGCGCTACCGGAATCGTCGTTTCGCTGATTGTCTTGCCTTGCCCGGTCATGTCGAACTGGAACGCATGCACCAACTCGTGTCCCAGCACGTGGTCTGTCTCGCCGAGCGGGCCCGCAAACGGCAGTACTATCCGCCGCTTGAAGACTTCCGTCACACCACCGGTTCCCTCTCCGGGTGCGCCGCCGATGGCGTTCGTTTGGCGAAAGTGCGGATGGCTCGCGTAGTAGATGATCGCTTGCCGGCCGCGCAGTCTATGGTTGAGAAGACGAGAAAGCCGCGCGTACCAGCGCTCGGCGAGAATGCCTGCCTGCGCGACAGCCTCACGCTCCTCCTCGTAGAAATAGATGTTGAAGTGTTCGGTTTGAAGAATCTCGAACTCGAAATTCTCGTATTGGACTTGGTTCCGACCGAAGTATTGGGCGTCGGCCGGCTGCACTCCAACTCCGCTCAAGACGATGATCAAGCCTAACGACGTCGACAAAGCACCGCGGAAGCTGCCACCCATAGAGTAATCCTTAACCTAAGAGTTGCTCGGGCGCGCGTACCCGCTGCGTTGGGGACCCGTTTGCCCGATGCCTGTGTAACCTCATTTCAACTGTACCGGTTCCGCCCCAAAAGGCGGGTTTCTGGTGACGGCGATTGTCCATCCAGCTTTAAGGTAAAGCAAGTTTTGAACCGCGGTGGCTGCGAAGCCGCGACGGCGCCTGATCGCCACCGTAAGTCTATGTGGTCTAACTATTTGAGAGCCTGAAATGTCGACGGCCCAATCGATGTTCCGGGCCGCTGAGCTCTGTCGTGTGTCTCTCACCGTGGACGCCGGTCGATAAATGGCGTTAAGCCGGTCACATCTTCCGTACGTTTCATGTTGGACTCTCCCTCAGACCCATTCCAATGTGGCGGTAACCGGCGACCGCCGCCAGTAATCCCGGTCACCAATCTCCTGGTAAACCGACAGATCGGGGACGCCCTTTGTTAGCGGGACAACAAAAAAGCCGGACCGCTGAGCGATCCGGCTTCATCGTGTGCAGCCAAAGTGAACTTATCCGACCAGCTCGGGTTCCCGAACTGCGACCCGGAT